>CADABA010000449.1 GCA_902785985.1 uncultured Lachnospiraceae bacterium | reverse complement strand
CAGCTTTCCGCTTTCGTTCAGCTTCTCCACGATTTCTTTGGAGTGGGCAGCGACATGAGCAAGGCACTCATCTCCGTACAGATCCTGTGAGCCTGTGCAAAACCAGAATTCATAGTTCTTCATAACGTATAATTCTCCCTTCTTATCCTGTCTGTTTATATTTTTCCGCAAATAAATGAACTGATTCGTGCCCGATCCTGTGCTTCTCTTTAAGCAGGCAAACGTCCTTTCAGAACAGGATCAGCTTCTTTATTAATAATAAAAAAAACAGCCGGCTCCTGCCATGACTGTTTTTCTTTTCAAATTAGACAATTTTTAGATGTTTGCAGGACAGCTCCTCTTTTTCAGGCTGTGTCCCGGCGCAGCTCTCATGATGATAACCCCTCGGATCAGATCGCCCTGTCCTGCTGCATTTTTTCGCAATACTCCCGGAGCAGCTCCTCACTCCTGGCTCTGGAATAGAACCGTTCCAGCGAGTGCAGGCTCTGATGCGTCTTCTGCGCATCCGGAGAAGGATCCGGGTTCCTGCTGTACTGTTCCGGCGTCACTCCCTTCCTCTTCCTGAATTCATTGGAAAAATATCGATAATCCGAAAATCCCGATTCCAGGCAGATCGTCTGCATGGAGCTCTCTCCGGCCGCCATCATCTTGCAGGCAGCGTTAAAGCGCACGCTGTTCACATACTCCTGAAAGGTCTGCCCGAGTTCTTTCCGCACGAAGACAGACATATAGGCGAGAGACATGTCTTCCTGTTCTGCGAAATCCGCCAGCTTTATCCTGAACATATAGTTCTCATCTACAAATTTGAGGAACCGGGACAGGCGCTGGGTCCGCTTTTTGTTCTGCATGAGTTCCTTGTCTGTCTGAACGTGATGCGGCACGGACAGATAGATTTTCCTGAGCAACTCCGCAGAGCCTGATATACATTCCAGCTCATATCCGTCCTCTTCCTTCAGGTAGACATCCATCATATCAGGTAGACATCCATCATATGGAATAATAATCCGATGATCTCCTCCTGCTCCTGCTTATGGAGCCAGGCAGTCAGCCTGCTGTCCTCCATGATCAGGTGTTCTATTTTCGGAAAAGCCATGGAGAAGAGCTCTGTGGAGAACTGCAGGAACAGCGCGGTGCAGGACTCCTCCACCCGGTGAAATTCATGGGCCTGCCACGGATTGAACAGGACCATCTCTCCGGGAGAAAGCGTCATTTCTTCGCCCGCCGTATGGATCAGAAGAGCATTTTCAAGAACAAGCAGGATTTCCCACTCCGGGTGAAAGTGGGCTGTCCGGTAATCGATCGTGTCAAAGAACATGCACAGACCGTCTGTCTGGGGATACCGAATGATTTCAAGTTCATGCACAGGCGCTCTCATCTCCTCTCTTTATTCAAGTCTCGCTCGCGAGACTTGGCGCGGGATTCGTGTCAGCGTCAGCTGACAGCTGACATAATACCGAAACGAATCCCTGCGCATCCTCGCGGAGCGTATATCTCAGTGGGGGATTGACACCCGCCACTGAGACTGGTTTGTTGCCCCCGCCTATAGAGGCGGGGGTCATCTCACACTGAGATATTTCACTCAGGCGATTGCGAAAGTCTGTGCTTCATGGAAATTGCATGAACATTCAAACGGCTTCCGCGCCAAGAACTTCTAACTTTGCTCATTCCACATCTTTCGTTCATGAAGAAGTTCTAAGGCTTGTGCAGATTGTTTGAATTGTTCACACAATTCCATTTCACACAGAGTTTCGCAAGTGCCTGAGATTTCACTCGCGTCTGAATCGTACGGAATGAATCTCTTGCGCAGAATTCCCGTGATTTCAAGAACGCCTCGCGTTCTTGCCGCGCCGCACTTACGTGCGAAGCACCTTCTTCTTTGCGCGGCTGCGAACGGCCGGAAACTGACCGCGTAAAAAGGTCAGGAGCCGGGGCTTTGCAGATATTCCTTAAGTTCCTCATAAATCTGACTGTCGGTGGGCGGGCACCCTTTGACGCAGAAATCAAAGCCCGAAGTACAGCTGCCGACGCCGATTTTCCCGGATTTTCCTCTCCATCCCTGACCGATACAGATCTTATCCGGCAGATCCGACAGCAGACCTTCCTGCAGGAGCTTCTCCAGCGCAGGCATCAGATAGGCGTAGCAGGCACTGCAGGATTCCACCTCCTCCACCGCGTCCTTCACGAATACAAAGCGGCGCTCCCCGGAAGCCTCCTCTCCGATCTCCTCTCCTATCGTCCGGATGCACGCGCCCTCAAGATCCATACTTCCGCTCCCGAGTTTTTCCGCCATCGGGATATAGAAGACTTCCTGCGGGTCGATCCCCATCAGGCTGCAGCCGAAGGTATCGATCAGTATCGGATCTCTCCCCGCCATAATGCAGTTGCGAACCAGCGGATTTCCGCCGTCCTCAAAATCCGGATCGCCGCAGATATGGTCGACCACAATAAAATCCTGCCTGATCCCGCGGGACAGATGGGCGATCGGCTTGTGAAGCCCCATCGCGTGAAAGTGACGTTTTTCCTTGTTCGGAAGCAGAGGACCGGGACATTGATCAGAAAATCAAACCGGTCAGCACAGTCGCAGAGCAGGAGGCCCATCCCTCCGCAGTCTTTTTTGTGCCACGTATCCTTCTGCGTATCGATCAGAGGGACCCCATACCGTTCTGACAGTTCACGGTATCCGCAGAGTTCAAATGCCCGGGATGTCTTGTCTCCCACCCAGGATCCCTCCGCGATCGTAATGTTCTTGAATCCCTCCGCCTGAAGGTATTCAATAATACCGGCAACGATTTCCGGATGAGTCGTCGCACCAAAAGAGGCCTCGCTTGCCGAGACCAGATTGGGTTTGATTCCGATCCTCGCGTCTTTTGCAGGGATCAGGGAAGCCAGCTCCGCCTCCCTCAGCAGTCTGACGGTATTTTCTTTGAATTCAGTTCCATAAATTCTGATGATCTCATTTTTCTTCAAAGCTGTACGCCTTTCATTTTCCGTCACCTGTCAATGTAAGTATTTCCTGATAATTATATCATTTTCATCCGAATCGTAAATGATCTTCACTTAACAGATTGCCTCGCCTTCATGTTCCCGGGAAAAGGCAGAAAAACCGAAAATCACGATCTGATCTGTGTGAAGAAAAAGGGCGGCGCAGATCACTCCGCGCCGCCCCCCTGCGATCCCAAATTATTCTACTTTCATCATCCGGTAGCCGATCCCGACGTGCGTCTGAATGAACTCAGGCGCATCAGGATAGGATTCCAGCTTTTTGCGCAGCGTCACCATAAAGACCCGGAGAGA
>CADABA010000448.1 GCA_902785985.1 uncultured Lachnospiraceae bacterium | reverse complement strand
AAATATCGTCTCAGACCTGCTCATCGATCGTTTCTTCCGCTGCCTTCAGAATGGCGTCGACATCCGCCCCCTCGATATCGAGTCCGACCGCTTTGATCAGCCGGATATCCTCAATGCCATAGTAATTCTGCGCCAGAGATTTCACATATCCGTATCCGAACTCCTCCGGCACCCAGCAGCCTCCGGCTGTGGTCACGTAATACAGCCTGTCTGCCCTGCACAGACCGACCGGCACGCCCTCTTCCGTGTACCTGAAGCTGATCCCGACCACATTGATCTGTTCAAAATACTGCTTCAGCGCCGCCGGAAATGAAAGATCCCAGTACGGAGCAGCGATCACAATTGTTCCTGCTCCTGCGAACTGCCGCGCAAGGTCGAACATAGGGTCATCAAACTCCTGCTTTGAAATAAGCTCATCCCGCTTATTGAGATATTTCTCGTCAGCGACAGGGAAACTGATCTGATGGGGACAGACCTCCTCGTAAGAATTCCCCAGCTTCAGAAGAAGCTGATCTGCCAGTTTACCGGTTCTCGACTCTTTTCGCACACACGCATTGATGAACAGCACCGTTTTCCAATCTTCCAAAGATTACCTCCTTCCCCGGCCGCAGCATTGCATCCATGTCAGATCTGCCTGCGTCGGGCTCTTTAGTTCATTATGGCACATTGTGAATACAATTGGGAATCTTTTACAGCAAAAAAAGGCTGACGCATTAAGCATTATATGCTTATTGCGACAGCCCCGATAGTCCTTCCTTTACCAGATGAAGGGGATCAGCCTGTACTTCACTTTCTTCATGTAAGCACTGTACCCCGGAAGGTCTTTTTCAAGGACCTGCTCCTCATTGCGGATCCTTTTCACAATGATCGGTATGTAGGCCAGCATGATCACAAATGAGATCACAGTACGGTCACCATATACATCGGATGGCGGACGATCCCGTAGAGGCCGGTATCGATCACCTTCTGATCCTCCTGGACCTCTACCGTCCTGGAAAGCCACGTATTCTCCCGAAGGACTTCCGCGTAAAGCGCATACGCTGCCAGAAAGACGACCGCAGCACCGACACTCACGGAAAAAGGAAGCATGAGCCAGCCGTTCCGGAAGCTCAGTCCCGCCATAATAAAGGCGGCAAGGAACATGATTCCGGAAAAAAGGATGACCTCGCGCTGTTCAGATTCTTCCTCTTTGACGCTCAGCCGTTTCTTCAAAAGCTCCGGATTCTTCTTCATCATGATGAGTCCCGCTATGAACATCGGGATAAATAAGATTCCCATAAGCAGTAAGCCTCCGGGATACTTCCATGTCCCTGCGGGAAGGAACAGGAGAAGTGCGACCAGCACCAATCCTGCAAAAAATCGGATGATTGCTCGGATGAAAAGTTCTCTGCTCATAGTCATTTCTCCTTCAGCTGTCGAACAAAGTCCCGGATGATCTTATTCACCTCATCCGGTTTATCTGTATTGGAATTGTGACCGGCATCTTTGATCCAGTAAATCGGAAGACCTTCCTTCTTCGCCCATCTTCGGTTATAACTTTTCGCGGAACCTGACTGATCCTGCTCCCCGCAGATCAGGATCGCCGGGCAGTCGATCACATACGGAAGATCGGCCTCCATGGCTTTCGCAAGCATCTTCGTTCCATGACCGGACAGCCTGCAGTACTCATTCTTTGAATAAGATTCCACAAAGTGCCGCATCAGCCTTCTCCCGTATTCACTTTTCGCACAGCCGATGACCCCAAGGCTTTTCAGGCTCTTCCACGGGAAAGCACGGTACATCGGTTTCCGTTCTCTTAAGAAGCGCGATCTCCGCTCCTGTCACATAGCTGCGCTTCAAAGGGGCGGAATCAATGGAAATGAAGCCCGCGGTCTCGCCCGGATATTTCTGCATAAAGCACTGGGCGACATAGCCTCCCATCGATTGCCCGATCAGGACCGGACGGGAGATTCCCTCCTTTTCCAGGATCTCATGCAGCCACACGGCCTTATCCATCAGAGAAAAATCAAGCCGGAAGGGACGGGAAGCTGCGTGTCCCGGCGCGTCCCATGTGAGCAGATTGTATTCCCTGTGTAAGGCTTTGATCTGTTTATTGAACAGATGATGATCCGCCGTGAGCCCGGGAAGAAAGACCAGCGTCTGCTTTCCCGGATCGCTCTCGCTCGTCCAGTAATGGATCACGCCGGATGCGGTTTTAAGAATCTTCTCTGTCATCCTTCATTTTCTCCCGATTCTTGCGAAGATAAATTGTTTTCCAGAACTCCAGTAGGCTCCGGAAATCCTTCTCCATGGCATCAATATCCATTTCCCCGCGCTGGATATACTCCCACAGGCAGCCTTCGGACGCCCAGTACATTTCCTTATACATCATCTGAAGATCAATCCCGGGAATAAAGTCCTCCGGATCCAGCGCCTGCAGTTTCTTTGCCGCATGAGTATTCAGATACTGCCCCATGCTTTTTTGAATATCCGCGCTGACCTCCGGATCTTTTTCATAAAAGGCCCTGAC
>CADABA010000447.1 GCA_902785985.1 uncultured Lachnospiraceae bacterium | reverse complement strand
CTGAGCACTGTACAGAAAGTCATGGCCGGTGTGACAAAGCATCCCAGAAGAGCGACGATGATTGCTTTGGAGGCTACGCTGAACCCGAATCCGAGGCACATGATCTATGAAATGTTCATGGACAGAGAGGTGCCTATGATCCACGACCCGGAGGTCGCATATAAGATCAACCCGAGAGTGTGCACGATCGAGGACATTTACGCCCTTCCTGAGGGGATTCGGGCGGAGCTCATCGACGGAAAACTGTACTTTATGGCCACACCGACCCGTCTGCACCAGGAAATCAACGGGGAACTGCACCTTACAGTGGCGAACTATATCAGGGCGCATGGAGGAGAATGCAAAGTCTTTATTCCTCCCTTTGCCGTATTTCTGTACGAGGATAATTCCACTTACCTGGAACCGGATCTCACAGTTGTGTGTGACAAAAAGAACAAGGGCTGCGTGGGTGCCCCGGACTGGGTGATTGAGATCGTCTCTCCATCCTCAAGAAAGGTGGACTGTGTGTTGAAGGCCGCAAAGTTTCGGGACGCAGGTGTCCGGGAATACTGGGTCGTGTATCCGGAGAAGCGGATCATTCAGGTCTATCAGTTTGAGAAGGAAGATAACGTTGAACTCTACTCTTTTGAGGAGGAAGTACCGAGCGGTGTGATCGAGGGACTTACAATCAGGCTGGCGGATACATTCTGAGACGCTCTGATATCATTTCTCGGGATTCATGAATAAATTACTGAGCGTCTGATTCAGAGCCATTTTCCGCGGTCAGAGATCATTTCCCTGCACGTTTGATCCTGAGTGCCTGATAAGAAGGAGCTGTCGCAATAAGCGTAAAAAAATGCATAGAATGCTTACTGCGACAGCCCCGGATGCCACAGTAATGAATCCGGTGCATCAGGTCGCCTGGCCTGCGAACTGCGTCATGTAGAGCCGGTAATAATTTCCCTTAAGGTCAAGGAGCTCCTCATGCGTTCCCATTTCGGTGATCCTGCCGTTATCCATGACCACGATCAGATCCGCATCGCGGATCGTCGAGAGCCGATGTGCGATGATCAGGCTCGTCCGATTCTCCATCAGGCGGAACATGGCGTCCTGGATATGCTTTTCCGTCCTTGTGTCTACGCTCGAGGTGGCCTCGTCGAGGATCAGGATCCTCGGAAATGAAAGAAATGCCCGTCCGATTGTAATCAGCTGCCGCTGTCCCTGGGAAAGGCTTGCGCCGGAGAGCGTCAGCACAGTGTCATACCCGTCGCTAAGGGCATTAACGACACTGTCGCAGTTCGAGAGTGCGCTGGCTTCAATCATTTTTTCATCAGAGATGGAAGGATCCGCGTACTTTAAATTGGAAGGGCGTCCGTTGAGACATCGCGGATGTCCGTGCCGTCGATCAGGATGGAACCGCTGTCCACGTCGTAAAACCGCATAAGAAGGTTGACGATGGTCGTTTTGCCGGACCCGGTGGATCCGACCAGGGCAATCTTTTTTCCCGCCTCCACCTTCAGGCTGAAGTCGGAGATGACCTGCTTCCCGGGAACATAGGAAAAATTCACGTTTTTGAACTCAATGACGCCTTCCCTGACCGGGTCGTTCCTGTCTCCGTCCTTGTTCTCACTCTCCTCGTCGAGCACAGCGAAGATGCGCTCGGCTCCCGCAAGTGCCGTCTGGATCTGTCCGTAGAGCTGGGCAAGCTCGTTGATCGGCCGTGAGAACTGCTTCGAGTAGACGACGAAGGCGGAGATCACTGGAGCGGGCCCATGGAGCCTGCGATGATTTCCGCAATGATTCCGGCCTTTGTCAGCTCATCGGAGGTCTTTGAGAAATCTTTGATCACGGCATCCTGCAGATTGTACGCGGTGACTGTCTTCGTATTTGTGATCTTTTCCTCTACGGTGCCGTTCAGCTGTCCCAAAAGTGTCTGCCGCATCACATAGTATTTGTGCATGAGTTCCGAGATGATCTTCGTCAGCCAGATCGAGAGGATCACGGAGGAGCAGGTCAGGAGTGTCAGCGGAACATTGAAGCTCAGCATGACGATAATTGTCCCGACGAGCGTCAGGATCCCCGAAAAGAGCGATGACAGGGACTGGCTGATGACGGTGGAGACATTTTCCGCGTCATTGGTCATACGGCTCATGATGTCTCCGTGGGAGCGGCTGTCCAGATAAGAGACCGGGAGATTCACGATCTTGTGAAAGAGATCTCTGCGGAGCCTGCCGATGATCCGCTGGGAAAGCCTTGCGGACAGGTATCCCTGCAGCAGGGTCGCAGCGCCGTGGAGGGCATATAAGAGGATCATCAGGGCAAGGACTCCGGATACCTCGGAGAAGGACCTTGACACGAGATGATCGATTGCCTGGCTCTGAAAACGCGGCGCGAGGACACCTGCAATGACCGAGAAGGATACTGCCAGAGCAAGGATGATCACCAGGACCATTTCCTGACGGAAGTACCCGAAAAGCCGCGCCAGCGCAGAGCGGGTGTTTTTCGGCTTCTCTACGGGAGCGCCCATCTGTCCGGAAGTTTTGCGGCGGAAGCCTCTCTCGGCGATGCTGGATCTGACGGAGCTGTTCGTCTG
>CADABA010000446.1 GCA_902785985.1 uncultured Lachnospiraceae bacterium | reverse complement strand
TTGCCTATGAAGGACCGGTCTATCTGCGGATGTGCCGTATGGCGACGGAAATCGTCACTGACCGGATCGAAGGATATCGTTTTGAACTTGGGAAGGGTGCTGTGCTGAGAGACGGAGAGGATATCAGCATCGTTGCCACCGGCATCACTGTTCCCATGGCCCTCAGGGCAGCGGAGCAGCTGGAAGAGGAAGGTATTTCAGCCCGCGTGATCGACATCCACACGATCAAGCCGCTCGATGAGGAGCTGATCCTCAAGGCAGCCAGGGAGACCGGGGTTGTTGTGACAGTGGAGGAGGCGAGCGTTATCGGAGGACTGGGCAGTGCCGTATCGGAACTGCTCGGCAGCAGATACCCGGTGCCGGTGCTGCGGCACGGCGTCAACGATGAGTTCGGAAGATCCGGAAAGGCGACGGAGGTACTGGAATATTACGGAATCACTCCGGAGAAGATCGCAGAGACTGCAAGAAACGCTTACGGACTGAAGACGGAGCGGGAGTGAAATGCTTTATGTCTCACGTGATTGAACGCTGACTCATAAGTTCGTGTTTCAATCGTGAGACGCATGCGTAACATTTATTGGGATCGTTGTTAAGAGAGGGCAGGTAAGTCTGCTCTCTCTTTTTTTGATCAGACCTGCGGGCCTTCGGTCTGCTGATGTCCTTCAGCCTGCCAATGTACATCAAATCCCGTTCTGGGGGCGGCATTTTGGCGGTTGTCACTGTATTATTAAAACTGATAAAATGAATACAGCCGGACACTGCACAGACACTGCATGAAAAGACGGAAGAGGAGACAGAATATGCCTATCGGAGTGATCGTCAATGTAATCGCTGTTATTGTCGGAGGACTGCTCGGTGGAGTCCTGGGCAGGCACCTGAGCGTGGATTTCAAGACCAAGCTCATCGTCTTTGGGACCGCTTTCGGTCTTGCGATCCATCTGGGAGACAGGATCAATGCCGGCGGACGTCTGATGCAGAAGACCATCAGCCGGTTTGTAAAGGTCGATATGAACGGAATGTCAGAGAAGGAATTTACGGATGAGCTCGTTACGGTCATCGTCCTTTTCTGCGCGAGCGGGACCGGAATCTATGGGACCATCGTCTCCGGAATGAACGGCGATCACAGTATTCTCCTTTCGAAATCTATACTTGATCTGCCGACGGCGCTTATTTTTGCATGTACGCTTGGCGCGGTAGTGGCATTTATTGCGGTACCGCAGTTCATCATTTTTATGCTCCTGTTCCTGCTGGCCGGCCTGATCTATCCGCTGACGACCCCGGAGATGATCAATGACTTTAAGGCATGCGGGGGAGTGCTCCTGCTTGCGACAGGATTCCGCATGATCCGTGTGAAGATGTTCCCTGTGGCCGATATGATCCCTGCGATGATCATCGTCATGCCGGCATAGTTTTATGCTGCGCCCTTCCTGTATTGCATCATTATCGGTCTGTTGATTATAATGAAGCAATAGAGAAGATATGTATCCGGATTCTGTGGGAAGAAGAGCTGGGAAAATGAGGATCAGGTATTCTGCGGAAGCAGACCTTTGGCGGATAATGGAGATTTACAGCTTTGCCAGAAAGTATATGGCAGAGCACGGGAACCCGAATCAGTGGGGACCGACGAACTAGCCGCCGGAGACTCTGATCCGCAGCGATATTCGAAATGGGAACAGCTATGTCTGCCTTAATGACGAGGGAAATGTGATCGGAACCTTTTTCTTTATTCACGGGCAGGACATTGAGCCGACCTATCGGGAAATCACAGACGGAGCGTGGCTCGATGACAGTCCATATGGCGTCGTGCACAGAATCGCCGGGGACGGTTCCGAAAAGGGGATTGGCGCGTTCTGCATCAACTGGGCGTTCGAGCAGTGCGGACATCTGCGCATCGATACCCACGGCGACAATATCGTCATGCAGAATCTTGTCAAAAAGCTGGGGTTCGTCCACTGCGGCACGATCTATGTGGAGGAGGACAATAATCCGCGGCTGGCGTTCGAGAAGACAGCCGCAGGCCGGAAAGGCGTTTGAACTATCGGGAGGAGGAATCGAAATGCAGTTTTTGGTCAAAGCTTATGACGGACCTGACATGCTGGAGAAAAGAAT
>CADABA010000445.1 GCA_902785985.1 uncultured Lachnospiraceae bacterium | reverse complement strand
ATTCTCGAAAGAGTCTTCCGGTCAAGGATATAGTCGATGCTGTCACCGAATCTCGCGATGTCAACTCCGAAAAAACTGTTTTGGTCAGCCATAAGGGCTGCCGCGTTGTTGTAATGCCCTTCCTTCGTAGAGAGGCCCAGAGTCCGGAGCACATCATCCGTAAGGGAGCCAATCCCGATTGTTTCCTGAAGTTTCTTCTCCAAAAACGAGAACTCAAGGTCCTGAGTTCCTGACACGAGGCTGTCAAATGCAGATTCTTTCATTATCTTTCCAGTTTGCGCAGCATATCCTTTGATGTTTGGATTCTAGCGGATAACTGGATTAAAATAAACCGCAAATTTACGCGAAAACAAATACGCACAAATTTACGATTTAATAAAAATCGAATCAGAATTTTACCGGTCTGATTGATATCTGGTGCCCCGGACAGGAAAGTCATCTAGATACCGGGAGCTGACGCTACAGTACTGCAGAGATGCCTGCGGCTGATTCCATGAATTACTAAGTGCATTCCTTAAAATAAAGAGTTAGGGGGTAATTTTTGAAAAATAAGCAAAAATTACCCCCTAACTCTGAAATTTCTGTGCTGTTCATCTACAATAAGAAACACACCAGTTTGCTCAGAGGCGTAGGACATTGGCATGAAGCTGTACAGAAGAGAGAATTATCTTAAGAAAATACGTGGTTTTTACCACGATACCGGGATCATTAAAGTGATTACCGGCGTACGCCGCTGCGGCAAGTCCTGTCTTATGAGATTCAGAATGTCAGAGGGTTTGAGGCAGTTATAAACGGGTTCCGCGAGGAAGAAGACTACAGCATTTTCATCACCGGATCCAACTCCTATCTGCTGAACGGAGAGCTCGTGACGAAACTTACAGGCAGGTACCTGGAATTTGAGCTTTTCACTCTCAGCTTCGAGGAATACCTTGGAATGAAGAGGTTCATCGGGAAGGAAGTGCAGCCGGATCTGACCGCTGAGTTCGACAACACTGGAGTATGATTCTGATGCCGACAAAAGCTCCTACGTAAACGGTGTCATTGGGGAAATATTCGAGAAGGATATCAGGAGGCGCGTACAAATCAGAAATAAGTCAGTATTCGAGACTGTCCAGAGATATATCATCAATAACTATGGCGCAACCATGAGCCTCACCAACATCCTTGACGATCTTCATAAAAATGGCTGCGGCATCAAAAGAGAGACGCTTAACAGATATATAAAGATTCTGTCAGATGCAAAAGTCATTTATCCATGCAGCAGGTTCGATCTTAAATCGCGCAGGTCAATCTCAGGAGAGCAGAAGTATTACCTTGCAGATCTGAGTTTTTATTTTGCTTTCAAGACCGACAGGCGGAAGAATTACGGCCCGGCACTGGAGAACATTGTCTATATATACGCAGTCTCGAAGGGCTATGCTGTCAGCGTCGGGCGTATTGGAAAGCTTGAATGCGATTTCATTCTCCGCAGGAACAATGACAGCTACGCGTATGTCCAGGTATGCACAACCATAATGAATGACATAAGCACGGAAGACCGTGAATACAGGCCGCTTGAGATGATCAGGGACGGCTATCCCAAATATCTCCTGACCAGAAACGACCTTATCCAGGAGCGATCCGGTATTATGCACTGCAATATCCCGATCTTCATGAAGGAAAACCGGATGTTCTGAGATACTGCCAGTCTGTTTTTTGCTTAAGTTCCCCGAAACACAGGGATTGCGAAAATAGTACTTCCTTGAGGGGGCTGCCGGACGATAACTGTGTTATGACAACTTACCCGTTTATATGTGGATCTCTTGTGTATGGCGGTTACACCTGGTTCGGAATGGGCGACAAAAAGCAGTATCCGGCAGAATAATAATTCCTCTGGCAGAAGGTCTGTGACGGCATGTCATTCATGTAGGGCGGGAAGGAAATGGAATGGGTCGACGAGTAGGCCGGCTCACAAAATTCCTAAGTGAGTGACTGTAAATTCTGGGTTTAGGGGGTAATTTTTGTAAAATTATCAAAAATTACCCCCTAAACTTGCAAATTCATGCCTATGTTCTGTGATCGAAGATAATTCGGAGATGGCCGAGCCGGAGAGGACCGAACAAAATGAAATTCATCGGCAGGAAGCAGGAGCTAAAGGATCTCAGTGAAGCAATCAGCGCGCCGGGGTTCAGAGCTGTGCTGATC
>CADABA010000444.1 GCA_902785985.1 uncultured Lachnospiraceae bacterium | reverse complement strand
GACCTCCATGCCTGCAAGGTAGGCGGCGCCCATCGCCGTTGTCTCGACGCATCTGGGCCGCTTGACCGGCGCATTGATGAGGTCAGACTGGAACTGCATGAGGAAGTTATTCTTACTTGCGCCGCCGTCGACCTTGAGGGACGTGAGATGGATCCCCGAATCCTTCTCCATCGCGGTCAGCACGTCGGAGACCTGGAAAGCAAGAGATTCCAGTGTGGCCCGGATGATATGGTTCTTGTTCACGCCGCGTGTCAGTCCGGTGATCACACCGCGGGCGTAGGGATCCCAGTGGGGCGCTCCCAGTCCGGTAAATGCAGGAACCACGTAGCACCCGTTCGTATCCGGGACTTTTTTCGCGAAATACTCGGAATCCTCGGAGGACTCGACGAGCTTCATCTCGTCGCGGAGCCACTGGATGGCTGCACCCGCCACGTAGACGGATCCCTCGAGGGCGTACTCGACCTTGCCGTGAAATCCCCAGGCGATGGTCGTAAGGAGGCCGTTCTTCGAGAAGATCGGTTTTTCACCCGTGTTCATCAGCATGAAGCAGCCGGTCCCGTAGGTGTTCTTGGCCTCGCCGGGAGTCCAGCAGGTCTGGCCGAAAAGGGCAGCCTGCTGATCGCCTGCCACGCCGGCGATCGGGATCGCGTCACCGAAGAGAATTTCATCGGTGTTGCCGAAAATGCCGGATGACGGGAGGACCTCCGGGAGCATGCAGCGCGGAATATTGAGTTCTGCAAGGATCTCGTCGTCCCAGTCCAGCGTGTTGATATTAAAGAGCATGGTCCTCGATGCGTTCGAATAATCCGTCGCATGGATCTTGCCGTAGCTCAGCTTCCACATGAGCCAGGTGTCGACGGTCCCGAAGAGGAGGTCGCCGTTCTCGGCTTTTTCGCGGGCACCCTCGACATTTTCGAGGATCCAGCGGAGCTTCGTCGCCGAGAAATACGGATCGATGATCAGACCGGTCTTTTCGCGGAATTTGTCCGTGAGCCCTTTCGCGATGAGCGATTCCGCATAATCGGCAGTTCGTCTGCACTGCCATACGATCGCGTTGCAGACCGGTTCTCCCGTCAGGCGGTCCCAGACGATGGTCGTCTCGCGCTTTCTGCATCGCTTCCTGAGCGACGAAATACTGGGTGGACCAGATCTCGTTCGCGTCATGCTCGACCCAGCCCGGTCTTGGGAAGATCTGGGTGAATTCTTTCTGTGCAACGCTGCACATTTCGCCTGCTCTGTTGAAGAGGATGCAGCGATTGCTTGTCGTGCCTGCATCCAGGGCCATGATATATTTTGCCATTTTTTCCTCCTGTCCGCGTTATTTCCAAATCCTCTGTGCTGTCAGCCTGCCGACTATGCGGTCCTGCAGAATCAGGGCTGATTCCATCGCTCTTATGTGCTATACTCTTTATGGAATTATGCTCCTGTACGGCGACAGCCTGTCACGACTCTTGTGATCGGAGCTTTATGCGAACCGGATGATCACTGCTCGGTCTGCTTTGCACCCTGCGCGCCGCGTCAGGAACGCGGGGCGTTCCTGAACGGGATCTGATTCGCTGCTTCCGATTTTACAAACATTATACCGCAAGGCCCGGCATGGTTCCATTTTTTTGAGGAGTAAAACACAGACAAATTCGAATCAAAAGACAGGGCAGAAGCCTCAGATGCATATGAACCTTCAGGCAGATCAGATTTCACAGAACAGCCTGTAAACAGTTTCGGGTCCACAGACTGAGGAGGACCCTTAGACAGACTGAGGAGGAAGATATCATGAATGAAATGATGAAGCTTATGACCGGCCGCCGCACTTACCGGCGTTTTGATCAGTCGAGAAGAATACCGGAGGAGGTCATCGAAGAGATCATTGAATCCGCCCGACTCTCCTCGAGCGCCAGAAATGACCAGCAGCTCACATTTGCTGTCGTTGAAAATGCAGAGAAGGTCGAAGAGATCTTTCCGATGACGCGTTTTGCGGGAGCGCTGCCGAAGGAGCTGGGCACTCCGAAGGATGGCGAGCACCCGGTCCTTTACATTTTACTGCTCATGAAGGCTGAGGCGAAGGATCCATGGATCCCTGTCGATGCGGGCATCGCCGCAGCGAATATGACAATGGCTGCATGGTATCACGGAGTCGGAAGCTGCATCATGGGCGCGATCGACCGGAAGGCGATCCGGGAAGCGCTCGCGATTCCGGAAAAGTATGAGATC
>CADABA010000443.1 GCA_902785985.1 uncultured Lachnospiraceae bacterium | reverse complement strand
CGTGCTGACGGAGGCCGGTGTCAGGGAGGAAAACATCGAGATGTCCAATCTCTGTACAGCCTGCAATGCGGATCTTCTGTTCTCGCACCGCGCAAGCAAGGGACGAAGGGGAAATCTCGGGGCATTTCTCATGATCCGGGAGATGCCTTCACAATACATGTCGGGCTGATAACATCCCGGACAGTTCAGATGCAACCGTCACACCGGGAGTACTTCGGGCTGCGCTGGGAAAGAACCGGGGTACTTTCGGCTTACGCCGGGAAAGTTTCGGAAAACTGTCAGAATGCACCGGAAGAGTTCGTGCGAACTTTAGGTGTTGTAAAAAACAGGGCGAGATGATAAACTTTCTTTTAATAAACTTCGCTACAATTCATATAAAGGAGGTACGGTGTGCAGGGATTCCGGGAGGGTACTGCCGCCGGAGTGGTCATTATGAAATATAACTTCAAGGAAATCGAGAAAAAGTGGCAGGATAAATGGGAAGAGGACGGTGTTTTTCATGCGGAAGATACCAGCGACAAGCCGAAGTTCTACGGCCTTGTCGAGTTTCCTTATCCCAGCGGCGCCGGCATGCATGTAGGCCATATCAAGGCGTATTCCGGACTTGAAGTTGTATCCCGCAAGCGCCGGATGCAGGGCTACAATGTACTGTTCCCGATCGGTTTCGACGCGTTCGGTCTGCCTGCCGAGAACTATGCGATCAAGACGAATCAGCATCCGCGTGTCATCACGGATAAGAATATTCAGCATTTTTCCGAGCAGCTGCGCCGCGTTGGTTTTTCATTTGACTGGAGCCGCGTGGTCGACACGACGGATGAAGACTATTACAAGTGGACACAGTGGATCTTCCTGAAGCTTTTTGACCATGGGCTGGCGTACAGAGATAAGACGTTCGTCAATTACTGCCCGTCCTGCAAGGTCGTTCTGTCCAACGAGGACAGCCAAGGTGGAAAATGCGATATCTGCCACAGCGATATCATCCAGAAGGCCAAGGAAGTCTGGTATCTCCGCCAAGGAAGTCTGGTATCTCCGCATTACAGAGTATGCGGACAAGCTGCTCGACGGTCTTGATCAGGTGGATTTCCCGGAGAATATCCGCGCCCAGGAGGAGAACTGGATCGGAAAATCAAGGGGTGCGTTCGTCAACTTCAAGATCGACGGTACGGATGAGGATCTCAGAATTTACACGACCAGACCGGATACGCTTTTCGGCGTGACCTTCATGGTCATCGCGCCGGAGCATCCGCTGATCGACAGCAACGAGGACCGCATCACCAATATGGATGCGATCCGTGCTTACCGCGATGAGTGCCAGAAGAAGAGCGAGTTCGAGCGTGTCAATATGGTCAAGGATAAGACAGGCGTCAAGGTCGAAGGCATTTGCGCAGTCAATCCGGTCAACGGAAAGAAGATCCCGCTCTTTATCGCCGACTACGTCATGATGGGATACGGCACGGGCGCGATCATGGCAGTTCCGGGTCATGACCAGAGAGACTATGATTTCGCCAAGGCATTTGGTCTCGATATCATCGAAGTCATTAAGGGCGGGGACATTGAGAAGGAAGCCTACACCGGAGACGGTGAGATGGTCAATTCTGATTTCCTGAACGGTTATGATAATAAGAAAGACTCCATCAATCGCATGATTCAGTATCTCGAGGAGAAGGGGATCGGCGAGGCCGGCGTTCAGTATAAGATGAAAGACTGGGCGTTCAACCGCCAGAGATACTGGGGCGAACCGATCCCGATCGTTCACTGCCCGAAATGCGGTATGGTCGGCGTTCCCTACGAAGAGCTGCCGCTCAGACTTCCGGAAGTCGAGAACTTTAAGCCGGGCGAGGACGGAGAATCACCGCTTGCCAAGATCGACAGCTTCGTGAACTGCAAGTGCCCGAAGTGCGGCGGGGATGCAAAGCGCGAGACAGATACAATGCCTCAGTGGGCCGGTTCATCCTGGTACTTCCTGCGCTATATCGATCCGCACAATGACAAGGCATTTGCAGATCCCGATAAGCTCAAATACTGGCTGCCGGTTGACTGGTACAACGGAGGTATGGAGCACGTCACACGCCATCTGATCTACTCCAGATTCTGGCATCACTTCCTCTACGATATCGGTGCAGTGCCGACGTACGAACCGTATGCAAAGAGAACCGCGCAGGGCATGGTCCTCGGAGCTGACGGCTCTAAGATGAGCAAGTCGCTCGGCAATGTCGTCGATCCTCTCGACGTCGTCGAGGAGTTCGGTGCGGATACGCTCCGCACATACGTCCTCTTTATGGGTGATTACGGCGC
>CADABA010000442.1 GCA_902785985.1 uncultured Lachnospiraceae bacterium | reverse complement strand
ATCTGGCGAGTTTTTATGAGAAGGAGGTGTGCTCCATGTATGCAGTAATCGCAACTGGCGGAAAGCAGTACAAAGTTTCTGAAGGTGATGTTATCCGCGTTGAGAAGCTTGGCAAGGAAGTAGGCGAGACAGTCACATTCGATCAGGTCATCGCTGTCAGCAATGACGGTCTGAAGGTCGGCGAAGATGTGAAGAACGCTACTGTCGAGGCAAAGGTCATTTCTAACGGCCGCGCTAAGAAAGTTATCGTATATCACTACAAGCCGAAGTCGGGCTATCATAAGAAGAATGGTCACAGACAGGCTTATACAGCTGTTAAGATCGAAAAGATCAGCTGCTGATCATGATCACTGTTCGAGTTAAACGGACAGGCGACAGCTTTTCCATGTTTCAGGTCACCGGTCATGCGGGATATGCGCAGAGCGGATACGATATTTACTGTGCAGCCGTTTCGGCGCTTACGCTGAACACGGTCAATTCCATCGAGGTCCTCTGCAAAGACAGAGTTGACGCGAAGGACCGGGACGGATTCCTGATCTGCAGATTTCCGGAAGGACTGTCCGATGGCGGGAAGCTTCTCATGGATTCCATGATCATGGGACTCAGGCAGATCAGTGAAGGGGACGGTAAGACCCACGTTAAGGTAATAATCGAGGAGGTGCAGACATGCTGAAAATGAATCTTCAGCTCTTCGCCCACAAGAAGGGTGTCGGTTCCACAAAGAACGGACGCGATTCCGAAGCCAAGAGATTAGGTGCGAAGAGGGCAGACGGCCAGTTCGTTAAGGCTGGCAATATTCTTTACAGGCAGCGCGGAACACACATCCATCCGGGTGTGAATGTCGGACGCGGCGGCGACGATACACTGTATGCCAAGGCAGACGGTATCGTTCGTTTTGCAAGACTCGGCAAGCACCGCAAGCAGTGCTACATCGAGCTTGTTGAGACAGCAGAGTAATAAGGGTATGAAAGGCTTCGAATCCGGCTGGATTTGAAGCCTTCTTTGTATCCGCACACATTTATCAGTTTTGTTTTTTTAAGAGGATAAAGAAATGTTCGCAGATCGCGCAAGAATACATATCCGGTCGGGCCAACGGCCATGTCAGTTTCCGGCGGGAAAAGTACGTTCCGGCAGGCGGACCGGACGGCGGTGACGGAGGCCGCGGCGGAGATATCATTTTTGAAGTGGATAAGGGGATGAATACCCTTTTTACATACAAGCATAACTACATGTTCAGGGCCGGGAACGGAGAGGAAGGCGGCCAGAGGCGCTGCCATGGCAAAAACGGTGAAGACCTTGTACTGAAGGTTCCCGAGGGGACGATCCTCCGGGAAGAACATACGGGTGAAATCATTGCGGATATGTCCGGAAATAATACGCGGCAGGTGATCCTTAAGGGTGGCCGCGGAGGCAGGGGAAACATGAATTTCGCGACTCCGACCAATCAGGCCCCTCAGTATGCAGAGCCCGGAAAGCCTGCGATGGAGCTGGATATCACGATGGAACTCAAGCTGGTCGCCGATGTCGGACTGGTAGGATTTCCGAATGCCGGAAAATCCACTTTTCTGTCCAGAGTGACCCGTGCGAAGCCGAAGATCGCGGATTATCCGTTCACGACCATCCAGCCGAATCTCGGCGTGGTCGAGTTCGATGACGGCAGAGGCTTTGTCATCGCGGATATGCCCGGACTGATCGAAGGTGCTTCCGAGGGCGTCGGACTTGGACATGAATTCCTGCGCCATATCGAGAGGACGCGTGTCATTGTCCACATCGTGGACGCGGCTTCCTTTGACGGCCGTGATCCGGTCTCGGATATCAGGGCCATCCACAGGGAGCTTGAGCAGTATAATCCTAAGATCATGAAGAAACCGATCGTCATTGCGGCCAACAAGATCGATGTTCTCGGCGGTATGGAAGATGATCCGATCGCAAGGATCCGGAAGGAATTTGAACCGGAGGGATACGAGATCTATCCGATTTCCGCCGTCACGGGACAGGGTGTCAAAGAGCTTTTGTACGAAGTCCTGAAACTTCTTGAAACGAAAGCGACGGAACCTGTATACTATGAGCAGGAATATTTTCCGGAGGACAACCTGGTCACTGAGGATCTTCCGTACTCCATCGCGGTCACGGAAGACCGGAAGGGCAAGCCTGTGTACATCGTCGAGGGACCGAAGATCGACAAGATGCTCAGCTATACCAATCTGGAATCTGAGAAGGGCTTTACATACTTCCAGAACTGGATGCGCAAGACCGGTATCAATAAGAACCTCGAGTATTATGGCATAAAAGAGGGCGATACTGTCCGAATGTACGGACACGAATTCGACTATTACACGGAGAACACGGAGGAGCAGGATGATTCTGACGAGTAAACAGAGAGCCTATCTGAAAAGCCTTGCGATGACACAGGAT
>CADABA010000441.1 GCA_902785985.1 uncultured Lachnospiraceae bacterium | reverse complement strand
AAATGGCAGCCATCTTCTTGCCCTCCTCGAACATCGCACGGATGACGGAACTGTTGGCGACGTAGCCTTTCATTTTCTCGGAAATCATATATACCTCCTAAAAAACCGCTTTCTTAATTTTTCATTATTTCACAATGCCCCGGATGATCTTTAAGCAGCCATCCATGAAAAGCCGCTCCTGCGGCCGTCCGAAAAGATGTTTTTTACGCACCGTCCGGAAGATGTCATGGCTCTTTCAGGCACTCTGCTCTCTTTATTCTTATACAGTGCTAAATTAACAGGGCATTCTGAAAAGTACTTTACTCTTTTTTGGGAGAAGATGCAACCGGATAGTGTACGAAGGAAGCCTGTGAAACATCAAAAATGGGACAGCCAGATTTCCATGACTGTCCCACAGACTATAATCCTGTCACTGCTGATAATAAGCCAGAAGATCTGTCACCTTTTCAAGTTCCTTCTCCGAAAGATCCGTCTTCTCAGCGATCTTCTCTCTGTCCGCCGCGCGCAGGCCTTCATCATAGAGGTCGGATGCCAGCTTTGTGATCTCGCGTTCGGTCATTTTCTCACTCTCCTTTTCCGGAAGATAACCATCTGCAGCGGTGCATGCAGCTGCCGTAAAACATGCATTCGCGACCCGATTCACGAATATATCTCCGTGTGAGATGACCCCCGCCTCTATAGGCGGGAGCAACAAACCGGTCTCAGTGGCGGGTGTCAATCCCCCACTGAGATATACGCTCAGCTCCACAATGCTCATGCATAGGCACGCGAGGATGCGCAGGGATTCGTTTCGGTATTATGTCAGCTGACGCTGACACGAATCCCGCGCCAAGTCTCGCGAGCGAGACTTGAATTATTCAACGATGATCTTTCTGAAATTCTTCTTTCCTCTGCGAACGATCGTGCTGCCTTCGGCCAGTTCCGCCTTAGAAAGCTTCATAAAGGGATCCGTGACCTTCGTGTCGTTGACCGCAACGCCGTTCTGCTGGATCGCGCGTCTCGCCTCGCCGTTGGATGTTACAAGGCCGGCTGCGACAAGGACCTGGATGATACCGATCTCGTCGTTCTCAAAATCGCCGTCATGAAGGGCCGTCGTCGGAATCTCTGCATCCGGACCGCCGCCGAACAGTGCTCTCGCGGCATCCTGTGCCTTCTTCGCCTCTTCCTCACCGTGGACAAGGTTCGTCAGCTCATATGCAAGGATCTCCTTCGCCTTATTGAGTTCAGCGCCTTCCCACTTGTCCATCTCATCGATCTGTTCAAGCGGAAGGAAGGTCAGCATACGGATGCACTTAAGGACATCGGCGTCCCCGATGTTTCTCCAGTACTGGTAGAACTCGTACGGGGTCGTCTTCTTCGGATCGAGCCAGACTGCTCCGCTCGCCGTCTTGCCCATCTTCTTGCCCTCCGAGTTGAGAAGCAGAGTAATGGTCATCGCATGGGCGTCCTTGCCGAGCTTTCTTCTGATCAGCTCGGTACCTGCCAGCATGTTGGACCACTGATCATCGCCGCCGAACTCGAAGTTGCAGCCGTAATCCTGGAACAGTTTGTAGAAATCGTATGCCTGCATCAGCATGTAGTTGAACTCGAGGAATGTGAGTCCCTTCTCCATCCTCTGCTTGTAGCATTCCGCCCGCAGCATGTTATTTACTGAGAAATGAGAACCCACCTCGCGCAGGAACTCAACATAGTTGAGATCGAGAAGCCAGTCAGCGTTGTTGACCATGAGGGCTTTGCCATCCGAGAAATCGATAAAGCGGCTCATCTGCTGCTTAAAACAGTCGATATTATGCTGGATCGTCTCCTTTGTGAGCACCTTGCGAAGGTCCGTTCTGCCGGACGGATCACCGATCATGCCTGTGCCGCCGCCGAGAAGGGCGATCGGCTTGTTGCCGGCCATCTGCAGCCTCTTCATGAGGCAGAGCGCCATAAAGTGTCCTACATGAAGGCTGTCCGCTGTGGGATCAAAACCGATGTAGAAGGTAGCCTTTCCGGAATTAATGAGTTCCCGGACCTGCTCTTCATCTGTCACCTGCGCGATCAGGCCGCGCGCCTTCAATTCTTCATAAATCTGCATTATC
>CADABA010000440.1 GCA_902785985.1 uncultured Lachnospiraceae bacterium | reverse complement strand
ATCGTTCGCCCTGAGCTTTGACAGGTAGCACATCATTGAGTTCGCATGCCTCAGATCTGTTATATCAATGCTTACAGCGTCCCTTGCGATCCACCAGCCATCGCGGTCATGTTCATTCCATCGGTTCAACGGAATCGCGAAGTTGCATGACTCGCCATGCTCATCTTCTCCATCCTCTGTGACCAGGAACAACGTTGCGTGTTCCATATTAGAAATGTAATACTTCGGCCGTTCAGCCTCTTCGATGTACGCCCTGCATTCAACCGGGACATATGTCGGATTGTCATCGTAGTCGATTTCCCTTCCGTCCGTATCGAATTCTTCGGCTACGAATTTGCGGTATTTCTCGAACACCTGCCCAAGACCGATATAGCGCTTATATCCCCCTTTCTCCGGTTCAGGGATATCATCGTGAATCATGAACTCCCTGAAATTTCCAAGCAGTTTCTTTTTCTCAGCCTCGACGGTCTGATCCATGATTTCTTTCAGGAAAATCTCGATTTTCGGGAAGTAATCCTCCGCCCTGACCATGCCGATGCTTTTCT
Source organism: uncultured Lachnospiraceae bacterium (assembly GCA_902785985.1). Lineage (GTDB taxonomy): Bacteria > Bacillota > Clostridia > Lachnospirales > Lachnospiraceae > Chordicoccus. Next base: position 2,470 of record CADABA010000440.1, on the reverse strand, counting down.
CGCAGGATGCATTTACGATTTCCTTGATCTTCTTATAGCCAGCTCCGCTCTCTTAATTGCTGACTTGATGGCTTCCTGTATCTGATTCTCGACCCATCCATCCGTGAATAGGCTGCTTGTTGCATCTGCTACTTTCTTCTCGATATCCATTGTTTCTCCCTTCTGTGATGAATTTATGATCAGCACTGCGGCCTTGTAGATCAGAACTCTTGCTGAGGGTAGTTTGATTTATTGGCCGAGTACGGATTTACGTGACATACTTCTGATGTGCGTTGATACCCTTATCATCTTTCTTCCGTGTATGGATATGGGTAAATGAGATTTTTGGGTGATATCGTTCGCTTGATGCAGCTTCTCAGAAGATAGTTTTTCAAAGCATACTGACACCGAGCGACCTCTGCGGTTGTAGTTGAAACACCCGGCGTGTCTTTGAGATAGTTTCGATAAGAAATCACCGGGAATTCTTCCGGCTTTGTGCTCATGCCACTACAAAGAACATCGTAAAAATCAAGAATGTCGGATATGTCAACATCTGCACAATAGGCCGTGAACAGCGCTAAGTGGACTGTCGCAAGGCTAATCCTTGCAACTGTAGTCTGTGGAATGTTCAAGAAGAACCCATCGAGTTCCTCTTTATGCATTTCAGTAAAATCAATAATCTCTTTCGGCGTTACAGTGCGGCGGGTTCCTCCTTTTGAATTCGTAATGATTGCCCTTGCAACCGAAATATATCGGGTAGATTTATACACGTTCTCAAAATCTGAACGCATGATTGAGATCTGATCCGCATTGCTTCTCTTGCGATTATTGTCATAAATACCGTCGCTTGATACATTACGGCAGACCCACGTGTGAATTCCAATACCTGTCTGCACTATAGCCGAAAGCCTGTGCTGTCCATCCCTGAGAATCCCATTCTCATCAATAGATATTGCAACCCCGACATTTTCATCCCAATTCCCTGCTAATATATCCTGCGAGTATGCCTGCACTGTGCCTCGGCTCAATTTGCGATTCTCTGTGTTTGTTTCAAGCAGAGCTTGCGCTATTTCCGGGGTTATAAACTCATAAGTCATTTCCATTTTTTTCATCACTTGCGCTATTTCCGGGGTTATAAACTCATAAGTCATTTCCATTTTTTTCATCATTCTTTCTCCTTGTTATTAGTTTTTTATGTGACATATTTACGATGTGCCTGCTCCTGCTCCTCGTCGTCCTCTTCGTCGTAATATCCGTTAGGACCGCAGAGCGCCGCCAGCAGGCAGATAAGCCCGAAAAGAAAAAGCATCAGAAAAACCATAAAATTGAGTAAAGCCATTCCTTTCCCCTTTCAAAAAGTAAATAGATCTGTTTACTTAATCTCTCTGCCCTTTTGTCAGCTCCCTCCTCTCCGCACAGTCTTTTTCCCGGTCGCGGATCTCGCTTTTGTGTCACGATCCCGCATTGAGATCTCAACGCTCTCATCCGTCGGCATCTCGATCACCTCTGGCCTGCGGCTGATCAGCAGGCAGATCATCCTGATCGCTTCACGCGCCATCTCATAAGAGGGATACTCCCCGAGGTTCAGGTCTTTGGGCTTGTGGCTGAAGCTTGCCCGGACCGCTACGTTCCGGTACTCCCTCGCGTCAACGATATACAGGTTTGTGATTTCATTGAGGTTGAAAAGCTCCTTCCCTTGTTTACTCAGAATCCACATATACTCCTCCTATATCACGTATTTCTTGTGAGCCTGCATCAGCTCCTCATCTGAGATGTCCAGATAAAGCTGTGTGGTATCTATCTGCTCGTGCCCGAGGATTCTGGATACCGTGATCAGAGACATCCCGCTCCGGAGCGCCATCGTCGCGCCTGTCCTCCGAAAACGGTGCGGATGGCATTTCTCAACACCTGCTCGTTTGCCAATCCTCCGGATAATCGCCTCTATGCTGCTCTTATCCATGTGCCCCGATTCGGCGATCAGCTCCGGATTGCGGAACCAGTGCACGGCATCTTTCCGGAGTACGCCTCTCGTATATTTCTCGGCGTTGCCACATGTGAACGCACCCCGCGGGAATATATACGGATTGCTGTCTTTCCTTTCGTTCAGATAGTTATGCAGCGCAAGCATCGCCTTTGCATTCAGAAAGCAGTCCCGGTATTTATCTCCTTTTCCATGGACCGTCACGACATCCCCTCTGACATCCGATATCTTCATTTCCGCAAGCTCGCTTATTCTGCACCAGGTCGACAACATCAGCTCAACCATGGCTGTCTCTCTAGTTGACCGGCAGGCATACCGGATTTTCTCCAGATCCATCAAGGTAAACGCAGCCTTCTTCTCCTTGGTGACCTTGATATTATCGACCTTATTCATCGGATTCTTAAGCATGATCTCCTCCTTCTGCAACCAAGTGTAAAAAGCGGAAAGGTCTCGACGCTCGTTGTTCGCGGTAGTCTTTGAGACTTTATCCCGATGGATCCTCGTTGCCAG
>CADABA010000439.1 GCA_902785985.1 uncultured Lachnospiraceae bacterium | reverse complement strand
AGACCAGTGCGAGGACAGCAAGAAGACGCTCGCGACAGGGTATTTCTTCCTGAAGGGTCTTCCCTGGATCTATCAGGGGCAGGAGATCGGGATGGAGAACAAAAAGTTCACTTCGATCGAGGAGGTGGATGATATTTCTTCGCTGGATGCCTACAAGGTCGCCCTTGCGGACGGCGTGACGGAGGAGCGGGCGCTTTACGCGCTCGGAAAGCTCTCGCGGGATAATGCGAGGACGCCTTACCAGTGGGATGACACTGAAAATGCGGGCTTCGGGACGGGTACGCCATGGCTTCCCGTAAATCCGGGGTACGCCATGGCTTCCCGTAAATCCGAACTATAAGGAGATCAATCTTGCGGCGCAGAAGGCAGATCCGGATTCGGTCTACAATTACTATAAGAAGCTTACTGCGCTCAGAAAAGACCCTGCGTATGCGGAGACGCTTGTCTGGGGAGAAATGATCCCCGTTAGGCAGGATCTTCATGACATTATGGCTTACTACAGAAAAGGAGAGAACCAGACGCTGCTTGTTGTTGCCGCCTTTGGAAATGAAAACAAAGTGCTGCCTCTGCCCGTAAAGCCGAAGAAGATCCTTCTGTCCACCCTGGCGGGAGGAAAGGAGCCGGAATTCGTTGAAACGAAGGACGGATGGGAAGCGGTGCTCGACGGATATCTGGCATTTGTGGCTGAACTTTAATCTTTGACACAGAATTCTCGTGAGGTCAATCGGGAGATGGATGTTCAAAATGATACCCGGTCATGACATGGGGATACAGACCTTTGTCAGAGATCAAATAGCGCGGGAGCCCTATCACTGTGATAGGACTCCCGCGCTGTATTATGTATCACGAATACACTTCGCAGGGATCAGTGCGATGAGCTGTTCCGCCTGAGCTGCTGACTCGATCTCTTCGACTACAGGAGCATCAGCATATTTTGACGGCTCGGGAAGCGGGAGTGTCTGCATATAGGCATGCATTGCCTCGGCGACTTTCTTGCCTTTTGCGACCGCTTCGACGACCGTGCGGGCTCCGCTCGTCGCGTCACCGGCAGCGAAGACTCCCTCGCGGGAGGTATGTCCGCTCTCATCGACGGTGAGAAGGCCGCCCTTTCCCATATCAAGACCTGCGTTGCTCGCAAGGTTCTTCTCAGCCCCTTGGCTGACTGCGATAATGATCCCGGTGCAGGGATAGAGCTTCTCTGAGCCCGGGACTGCTGCGATGGAACCGTTCTCGGCGACTTCGACATCTGCGAGCACGATCCCGTCCTCACGGATCTCCAGAGGCATCTTGTACATCAGGAACCGGACGCCTTCAAGCTTCGCGTAGCTTGATTCATACTGGCTCGCGGCAATTTCTCCGGTCCTGTTGATGACAGTGACGTATCTTGCGCCATGACGGATCGCGGTACGGGCACAGTCCATAGCAGAGTTGCCGGAACCGATGACCATGATCCTCTCACCGAGTCTGAAGGCTTCCGGGGATGCGAGATAATTGATCGCATAGGTCACATTGCCAAGGCTCTCGCCCTTGATTGCCAGCTTGCGGGGTCTCCAGAGTCCTGACCCCAGGAAGACGCTCTGATAACCGTCGCGGAAGAGGTCATCGATCGTGATCGCGGTGCCGATCGTGGTGTTGGGGCGGAAACGGATTCCCTTGAGTTCCAGATGACGATAGGCAAAATCGTCCAGAACCGTGTCCGGAAGGCGGAAGCGGGGAATGCCGTAGCGCAGAACACCTCCGATCTTGTCGCGGCTGTCAAAAATCGTGACGGAGTAGCCGTATCTGGCAAGAATGATCGCGATCGTGAGACCGGCGGGACCTGCACCGACGATCGCTACGCTGCGTCCGTTCGATTCCTTCGGCCCTGCGACCATCTGGTTCGCGTAGGTCGTGGAGATATAATCCTCGATGACAGAGAAATGCACAGGACTGCCCTTGATCCCCCGTACACAGTGGCCTTCACATTGCTTCTCGTGGTTGCAGACGAGAGAGCAGACCGTGGTGAGGGGATTGTTCTCAAAGAGCATCCAGCCGGCTTCGTTGAGTTTGCCGTCTTTCAGAAGGCGGATGACTTCCGGAATATTTGTGTGAATCGGACATCCTTGCTGGCAGCGGGGAACCTTGCAGCCGAGACAATGATTTGCTTCTTCCATAACATGCAGTGCCATATGCGTAACCCTCCGATTGTTAATTGATGAATGATAGAAAAACAGCCGTCGTAACGGGTAAAACAATACCTGGATATTGAAATGTAAGCCCTTACATT
>CADABA010000438.1 GCA_902785985.1 uncultured Lachnospiraceae bacterium | reverse complement strand
TAGAATTACACCAGGAGCATCGCTCCAAATCTAACGAAGGGAGGCCAGAAGAATGGCCAGAAAAATCAACGTGAAGCTCATCATGGAGCTTCGGGATGCAGGATTGTCACGAAGTACGATCGCATCAACCAGACACATCTCAAGGCATTCAGTCAGTGAAGTCTTCAACATCGCTGACGAGAAGGGCATTCGTTACGACGATGTCCGTTCCTTTGAGGAATCAGAGGTCTATCGCCTCTTCTATCCGGAGAAGTTCGCGAACGAGACCATGTACGGTGATCCTGACTACGAGCATGTACATCAGGAACTGAAACGCGTAGGTGTTACCCTCAAGCTTCTCCATGAGGAATACGTCGAACGCTGCGAACGTAACGGCGAGATCCCCATGGGCAAGACCAAGTTCAATGAAGGCTATGCCGAATTCACCATCGCCAACCGCCTCACCAACCATCTCGAGCACAAGCCCGGAGAACGTGCGGAAGTCGACTGGTCCGGCCCAACCATGCATTACGTAGACATGAGCACCGGCGAACTGATCACGGTCTACCTGTTCGTCGGAACACTCCCCTACAGCCAGTATTCCTACGTCGAGCCGTGCCTGAACATGAAGATGGATACCTTTATCCGGTGTCATATCCGCATGTATGAATACTTTGGCGGCGCTCCGGTACGGACCGTGTGCGACAACCTTAAGACCGGTGTTGTATCTCATCCAAAGGAAGGCGAGATCATACTGACTGATGATTATGCGGCCCTGGGCTCGCATTACATGACAGCGATCATGCCCGCTGGCGTCAGGAAGCCGAAGCAGAAACCTTCAGTAGAAGGAACGATCGGAAAGATCGCAACCGCCATCATCGCCCGATGCAGGAACGACGTGTACTACTCCTTTGCGGAACTCAAGAAGGGCGTCGCGGATAAGCTTAATAAATTCAACCATGAAGCTTTCCAGAAGCGTGACGGCAGCCGTTATGAGGTGCTTCAGGAAGAAAAGGAATTCCTCCGCCCGCTCCCGGATGTCCCTTACGAAATCGCCGAGTGGGTCTATGGCCGGGCCGTCAACCTCGACTTTCATGTCGTGTATAAGAAGAACCGGTATTCCTGCCCGTATCAGTACGCGAAAAAGAAAGTGGATTTGAAGGTCACAGACCGTTTTGTGGAGATCTATTACAAAGGCGAGCGTCTGACAACGCACAACCGCTTTCCGGATTACATGAAGAACAAGTATTCCACGCATCCGGAAGACATGCCTCCGACCCGGCAGGTCATCGACCGGATCTTCGGCAGTGTCAGCATAAAAGAACAGGGCTATAATCCCTGTCTCGCCGTTCTCCGCCTCAGCAGGACGTATACAGATGCCCGTCTGGAAACCGCCTGTGAACTTGCCATCAGCAGAGGGATTAAGGTGCCCCGTTACCATCACCTTAAAGCAATCCTGACGGCGAATCAAGACATCACTTACAAAGAGCAACAGGAATCCGCTTCCTCCACCGACGACTCCTCCATGGGTTATCTGCGCGGCAGCGATTACTACCGGAAGGGGGGCGATCCTGATGCTGAATGATGAGACCAGGAGAAAGCTCCGCATTCTGAATGTCGGCGAATTCATAGAGGAACTCGAAATACAACAGCAGGATCCGCAGACACTGGCGCTTCCCTTTGATGACCGCTTCCAACTTCTGACGGACAGTGTCTACCAGCGGAAATACAACGAAAAAGTGCGGAGACTGATCAAGAACGCGAAGTTTCGTCTTCCAAAGGCAGATATCCATGACATCCTGTACATCGATAAACGTCCGCTGAACCGGGGCATTATCGCCGATCTGGCCAGCTGCCGGTTCGTTGATGACTGCCGCAGCATCGTATTCCAGGGATACCCCAGCTCAGGAAAAACCTTCCTTGGCTGTGCAATGGCAAAAGAAGCCTGCCGAAACCAGCACAAGACCAGATATATCCGTCTCCCGGATCTACTGGAAGAATACGCTGAGAAGTCGCTGCTTCCCGGCGGAAAGAACAAGGTACTGAACAAGTATGCAGCTTTCAAGGTACTGGTTCTGGACGAATGGCTGATGCCGGAACTGTCCAAGGCAGATGTCGAGTTCCTTCTTGAACTGACAGAACGCCGTTTTGACAGCACATCCACGATCTTCTGCACGCTTTACAAGCGTGAGGACTGGGTGAAGCGCCTTCGCAGCGGAACCTACGCCGAATCTATGTGCGCGGTAACCACCACATGGTAAGGAGTTTTTTCACGCCGCGGTAAGCAGATTTTTACATCCTTCGGTAAGGACTTTTTTACACGCACGGTAAACACTTTTTTACATCGTCCGTTAAGCACTTTTTTCAATGGACAGTAAGCAAAATTTTACATCGAAGGCGCTGATTTCCTTCCTGTGGTGAGTACTAAAAAGGAGGCGCCAGCCGGTCTTGTTGTATACTTGGTCTATCATTCAAGTATTCAAAGGAGACCTATCATGCTGGAAAAATCACAGATGCAGGAAATACAGGATTTAAAACTACGAGGCTATACAAAAGCGGAGATTCTTGCCTATTACAAGGAT
>CADABA010000437.1:2037-2525 GCA_902785985.1 uncultured Lachnospiraceae bacterium | reverse complement strand
AGCCGGTCGATCTGACGATCCTTCCTTTTCAGGTAGTTGCGCAGTACCTCTGATGTTTCTTCTATGCCGATTTTATTGCGGTAGTAGATGATATCAACGACGGTCTTTTCAATGTCAAAGATACGGAATGAATCGCCGCCTTCCATGATCTGTACAACTCCGGTTTCCATACGGGAAGGATCAAAATAGAATATCTTGATTTCCGGCCAGTCAGGAAGAGTACTGACTTTTTTCTTCCGGTCGATCGCAACATCGATAACATCGGGAAGGAAATCAGTAAGCTCATAATAACGGGCGGCACTCATCAGGCAGATCACACCGTCCGGAACATACGCAGCGGCGTTGATAAAATCATTCTCATCGCCTTTATAGGAGAGGTTTTCATATGTGGTCCTATTGATGCGGTGCAGCTGACCGTTTTCTTCCATCTGGCCAATTTTGTAATAGGAATACCCCATGTTCTTCAGTTCACTGGTCGTGTAGTATTT
>CADABA010000437.1:0-1989 GCA_902785985.1 uncultured Lachnospiraceae bacterium | reverse complement strand
ATCGTCTGCATGAATCAGAGCCTGCACTGGTCTTATAAAGGACGGTGACCGGTCGCTTCAGGCGCTAAAATTCAGCTTTCACTGACCCTAAAATTGAAGCCATAAGAGGAGGCTTCCTCTTATGGTGATGTGGATCTTTGAAAACTGAATATCATTCATCAGATACTTCCCCGTACGGGTGTGAAAATGCCATATGCCGTTCATATATGCAGGACCGCTACCTGCAAGGCGATGAAACGTACGGGCACAATGGTACTTCTGTCCAGCCACAGCCCCGGGTGGAACCGGGATCACGCAATGGGGGCAGCTGCGGGAGATCCCCGCGGGGGTGAGAGGCCCATGGAGCTGAAAGCATTCAGCCGTCTGATGACTTCCCGGTCACTGGGGTGTCGAGGACAAATAAGTGAAAAGGAAATGAACGTTACGCCGCCGGCCTTATTACGACCGGCGGTGATACATATACAGACATTTCTGTAGAGAGGAATTGCCAATGAAAGATTTTATTTACCGCAAGGGCGATGTATTCCTTGCGGATCTTGGTATTCCTCATGGCTCAGAGCAGGGCGGCCGCCGTCCGGTCGTGATCATCCAGAACGATGACGGCTGCGTATATTCTCCAACTGTCACGATGGTGCCGATGACAACGGCGATCAAGAAACCTTTCCAGAAGTCCCACTACATTCTCCGGTATTCGGACTGTATCCGTTACCGGTCGATGGTGGAGGCGGAGCAGATCCAGACCATTGACAAGGACCGCATCATCCGGCGGATCGGTCATCTGGATCCAAGAGATATATCCGGAATCGAAGAAGCCATGAGGAATCATTTCGGCTTCGATATCCCGGACTGTATCGAGGCTCCATAAACATGAGAACGAAGGAAAGGAGGGAATGCTCAGATGGAGAAGAATGAGAAACTGCTTCGATATTCCATGCAGCTGGCTTATCTGCATACGCTGCTCTCTGCAAAGCTGATCACCGAGAGTGAGTATTCCCGGATCAAAAAGAAATTGCAGAAAGATTATAAAGTACCGTCTGACATCCTTGCTGATTTTGAATCGCGTGATGTAAGGTGAGGCAAAGGAGGCGAGGCAGATGGCAAAAGTCGATGTAATCAAGGCTCAGGTATCTGTGACTGACCGCAGAAGACGCAGCAAATCCATAGAAAGAAAACGCGTTGCGGCATACTGCCGGGTCAGCACGGACAGTGAGGATCAGCTGAACAGCTACAGATCGCAGGTTCAGTATTATACAGATAAGATCAGCGAAAACGTGGACTGGATGATGGCCGGAATCTATGCGGATGAAGCGATTACCGGCACCCAGGTGGCAAAGAGAGAAGGCTTCCAGAAAATGATCAATGACTGCATGAGCGGTCAGATTGATATGGTCATCACGAAGTCAATCTCGCGCTTTGCCCGCAATACATTGGACACACTGAAGTATGTCCGGATGCTGAAGGAGAAGGATATCGCCGTCTTCTTCGAAGATCGGAGAGCTGCTTCTGGTCGTGCTCAGCTCTGTAGCGCAGCAGGAAGTTGAGAATATCTCTTCCAACGTCAAGAAGGGACTGGCAATGAAGATGTCCCGTGGCGAGATCGTGGGCTTTGCCGGAGCGCTTGGATATGACTATGATCCGGAGACAAAGACCATCTCAGTGAATGAGGAAGAGGCGAAGGTAGTCCGGTATATCTTCAAACGCTATATCGAAGGAATGGGAGCGCATGTAATCGCCAGGGAGCTGGAGCAGATGGGAGCGCTCACCAATCGCGGCAACAAGAGCTGGTACGATTCAACCGTTCTCGGGATCATCAAGAATGAAAAGTATAAAGGGGATTTGCTGCAGGGAAAGACATTCACAGTCGATCCGATCACAAAACGCAGACTCGGAAACCTGGGAGAGGTTGACCAGTATCTGATGAAGGATCATCATGAGCCGATCATTTCAGAAGAGATGTGGGAGCAGGCGCAGGCGATCCTGAAAAGAAGA
>CADABA010000436.1 GCA_902785985.1 uncultured Lachnospiraceae bacterium | reverse complement strand
TGTCTTATAAAAAGACGGTCCAGGTCATCTATGAGCTTGGGTTTGAGAGAATGATGAAGTCCGCGATCCGGAATTTCGAGAAAATGGGCCTCACTGCGACCTTCCTGCGGGCGCCCACGCGGCTGGTCACGAAGAGCGGGAACCGGAAGAACGGATACACCGGCGCGATCCCGAACATGCAGTTCGATTACGATCACCGCGAGGACCTCGGTCTGTTCCTTGACGATGACTATGTGACGAAACGCCTCCGGGCACTCCGAATGGGCTACGAGGCGCATAAGGAGGAGGCGTACCTCCGAGGCGCAGACGGCAAAAATGTCCCGGATGAAGACGGAGGGGATCAGGATCACGAACCGCTATATCCCGGAGAAGGACCGGAGCTTTACCATCATTGATTATCCGGTGCCTGCCATCGGCAAAGATTTTGAGGCGATCTTTGACGAGATCGTGCAGATCAACACGATGGATAACGAGGAGTACCGGAAGCTGCAGCAGTATCTGATCGATGCGCTGGATAAAGGGTACGCGGCGCATATTAAAGGAGCCGGAAAGAACCCGACAGATCTCACGGTGTATTTCCATCCGCTCGAAGATCCCGCAAAGCAGACGGCTTTTGAGAACTGTGTGGCGGATGTGAATATTCCTCTGGGAGAGGTCTACACTTCCCCAAGACTGGAAGGTACCAACGGAGTTCTTTTCGTGTCCCGCGTATTCCTGAACGGATTTGAGTTCAAAGATCTCCGGATCACCTTCCGCAACGGGATGATCGAATCGTATTCCTGCGGGAATTTCGAGGATCCGCGAGAGGGAAAAAAGTATATAGAAAAAAATATTCTCTTCGACCATCCGACGCTGCCGATGGGAGAGTTCGCGATCGGGACGAATACCCGGGCCTATGTCTGCGGGAAAAAATACGGGATCGAGAGCCTCCTTCCGATCCTCATCGCGGAAAAGACGGGGCCGCATTTCGCGGTGGGGGATACCTGCTATGCATTTGATGAGGATAACCCGGTCTATAATCCGGACGGCAAGGAGATCATAGCGAGGGACAACAGTGTATCTCTGCTTCGGAAGACGGATCCGGCACAGGCTTATTTCGGATGCCACACGGATATCACGATCCCTTACGAGGAGCTGGGAAGCATCACGGTCCTCTGCAGAGAAGGGGAGAATGTGACCCTCATAGAGAATGGAAGGTTCGTCCTTCCGGGAACAGAAAAGTTAAATGAACCGCTCGACCGTTGGGGAGAGGAACTGAGCACGCATGAAGACAGGAGGAACCGGTAAAATGGCAAAAGTAGGAATTCTGATGGGCTCTGATTCGGATATGCCCGTGATGGCGAAGGCTGCAGCCGTGCTTGACGAGCTGGGCGTATCGTATGAGATGCATATTATTTCGGCGCACCGCGAAGTGGACGAGTTCTTTGCGTACGCAAAGAGCGCGGAAGAGCGGGGACTCAAAGTGTGTCATCGGGATCCCGATGCATACGACGTCTCTCGGGGGCAGGGATTCCCTCTACTCGATCGTTCAGATGCCGAGCGGCATCCCGGTCGCGACAGTTGCAATCAACGGCGGAGCGAATGCTGCTCTGCTTGCTGCAAAGATCCTTGCCGTATCGGATGAGGAGCTTCTCGCCAGACTGAAAAAGTACAGCGCAGATCAGAAGGCTTCCGTGATGGCCAAAGATGAGAGGCTGCAGGAAGTCGGGTATCGCAGTTATACAAAGCAGTGACAGCCGGCAGTCAGGGCCAAAAATCGTGCGGCTTCTGTCGCAAAGCGGATGCAGGCAGGGCATTAACTGTCAAAATTTAACAGGCAATTGCGAAAGTCTTTGCTTCATGTAACTCTGTTTCACAAAGTATCGCAGGAGCCTGATCAAAATTTAAAAATGCGAGGAAAAAAATATGGATTATAAGAGCGCCGGTGTTGATATCGAGGCTGGATACAGATCAGTTGAACTGATGAAGGAGTCGGCACAAAGCTGAAGCTTGCCTTCCTTCTGGATAAGCATGATACGGTCGGCATCGACTGCGTCGCGATGTGTGTCAATGATATCGCCTGCGCAGGCGGTGAACCGCTTTTCTTCCTGGACTATATTGCCTGCGGAAAGAACTATCCGGAAAAGATCGCGCAGATCGTGAAGGGTGTTGCCGAAGGGTGCGTCCAGTCTGACGCAGCTCTGATCGGCGGCGAGACGGCGGAGATGCCGGGCTTTTATCCGGAGGATGAATATGATCTTGCCGGCTTTGCGGTGGGAATCGTCGATGAGAAGGATATCATTTCCGGAAAGGATCTCGCGGAGGGGGATGTGCTCATCGGCATCGCGTCGTCCGGAGTCCACAGCAACGGATTTTCTCTGGTCAGGAAAGTTTTCCCGATGACGAGGGAGTCTCTCGACACGTATTATGAGGAGCTGGGAAAGACGCTCGGGGAAGCTCTGATCGAGCCGACGAGGATCTATGTGAAAGCTCTTGCAAGCGTGAAGAAGGCAGGCGTACGCATTAAGGCCTGCAGCCATATTACGGGCGGCGGTTTTTATGAGAACATTCCCCGTATGCTGAGAGAGGGGACGCGGGCAGTCGTGGAGAAGAACAGCTATGAGGTTCCGGCGATTTTCAGACTTCTCATGAAGACGGGCAATATTGATGAGCATATGATGTACAATACCTATAACATGGGAATCGGTATGGTCCTCGCGGTCGACCCGGAAAAGGCGGAGGATGCCATCACCGCGGTCCGTGAGGCGGGCGATCAGGCGTATGTGATCGGCAGGATCGCTGCAGGCGAGAAAGGTGTGGATCTTATATGAGCGGAGTGCTGAAAATTACGGTACTTGTCTCGGGAGGCGGCACAAATCTTCAGGCGATCATCGACGGAATCGCTGACGGGACAATACAGAATACGAAGATTGTCGGTGTTATCAGCAACAACTATGGAGTCTATGCGCTCGAGCGCGCGGAGAAGGCAGGAATACCCGCTTTTGTCATTTCACCGAAGGATTTCGCGTCCCGGAAGGAATTTAATGAAGCCCTCAAAGCGAAGATTGACAGTCTGGATACAGATCTCGTGGTGCTTGCCGGATGTCTTGTCAGGATTCCGGAGATCCTGATCGACGCGTATGAGAACCGGATCATTAACATTCACCCGGCGCTCATTCCTTCCTTTTCAGGAATGGGATTTTACGGGCTGCATGTGCACGAGGCTGCGCTCGCGCGGGGCGTGAAGCTCTCGGGCGCGACGGTTCATTTTGTCAACAAGGATCTGGACGCGGGTCCGATCATTCTTCAGAAAGCTGTAGAGGTCGAGGATCATGATACACCGGAGATCCTGCAGAGACGCATCATGGAACAGGCGGAGTGGAAGATCATGCCGCAGGCGATCAACATGATCGCGAACGGAGAGATCGAGGTCAGAGACGGCA
>CADABA010000435.1 GCA_902785985.1 uncultured Lachnospiraceae bacterium | reverse complement strand
TTTCCTATGATGGTTCTGCAGAGCCTGCAGAAAAGAAAAAAGCCCGGTCACTGTCGATAAACAGTCACCGGGCTATGTAAGGAGGCTTATTCTTCTGAGAAGACAAAGACGCCCGGCAGAAGAGCTTTCTGCTGAACGTCTTTCACAAGTAGAGATTTTAGGGAGAAGCGAGCCGCCTTTTAACTACAAAGTCTGCGACTTCTTTCTCTCCGTCATTTTCGTGTGTGGTGCCCCAAAAATTAACTACTAAGGGGTCGTTGCCCCAGTATTAACTACTAAATCGGAGCGATTTTTCTTCAAAATTCTCGAAAAGGAATCAAATCAAAAGGATTTGGGTAAAGAAAGAGCCCGGAAATGGCGTATTTCCGGGCTTTTTCGATGATCTCTTGTCCTCGATTATCTCTTGGAGAACTGAGGTGCGCGACGTGCGGCTTTGAGGCCGTACTTCTTTCTTTCCTTCATACGCGGATCACGTGTGAGATAGCCGGCCTTCTTCAGTGTCGGGCGAAGTTCCGGATCCATCTTTACGAGTGCGCGTGCAAGGCCGTGACGGATCGCACCTGCCTGTCCTGTGTACCCGCCGCCATGAACCGTGACGATCAGGTCATACTTTCCGTTGATCGCTGTAAGCGGCTGACGAACGACGACCTTCAGCGTCTCCATGCCGAAGAAATCATCGATATCGCGCTTGTTGATCGTGATCTTGCCAGTTCCCTGTGTGAGGTATACTCTGGCAACAGAGCTTTTTCTTCTACCAGTACCATAAAACTTTTCGCTTGCCACTTTCGTATCCTCCTATTATCTGATTGTAAGTACTTCCGGCTTCTGAGCTGCCTGCTCATGGTTCGGACCTACATAGACATGAAGCTTCGAATACATCTGCTTACCAAGTGCACCCTTCGGAAGCATACCCTTGACTGCATGCTCAACAACACGCTCCGGATGCTTCTCGAGCATCTGACGAAGTGTCAGAGTCTTGACACCGCCGACATACTCGGAGTGGCGGAAGTAGATCTTCTGATCGAGCTTCTTGCCGGATACCTTGATCTTCTCTGCATTTACGATTACAACATAATCACCGCAGTCTACATACGGTGTAAAAATGGGCTTCTTCTTTCCTCTCAGAATGCTGGCGACTTCAGCAGCCAGGTGTCCGAGCGTAACGCCTTCAGCGTCAACTACATACCACTTGCGCTCGACTTCATTCGCTTTCGCCATGAATGTGCTCATGAATATTTCCTCCTGATGTTGTCAAAATGAATATATGCATGGCAGCCTGTCATTCCGGGGCAATGGTATGAACTCTGCCTCGCACACAATACCTCCGCAGGTCTTGTGTGCGCTTGCAGGAGGTCGGGCTCAGATTACCTTCTCCTACGCCTTTCCGTCACTGCGTGTGCCTTCGGGCACAAAAAATCGTGCGGTTTGGGAAGACCGCACGAATTATTATAAAGAACATGATTTTTGATGTCAAGCCTGTATTTTGTGATTCTGAAAAAGATCCCCGATCAGTAAATCGTTCGGACCTCATCCTCGGAAAGTCCATAGGCCTGAAGAAATGCCTTCATATCCTCATAATCCCGGATCAACGTGACCTCATGAAGGGTTCCGCCGTCTCTGTCCCGAAATCCCGCGACTTTCTCTCCTGTACAGATGCTCGCCCGGATCACAGGCTCCTGCTTCTTCGGGTCATACGGGAACTTCTCGATCACTCTTTTCTTTTTTCCAAACATAGCAGCCTCCGAAGTAAACTTCCTTTTCAGGAAATAAAGTATCCTGCCTTTTCCATCCCGTCCGAGGGGATGACCGGATTCATCACGCAATATCATTTGCGGCATGCTTTTCTGTCAAGTCCGGGGCGGTTGATTCCTTCTGCCAAAGAGCACTGTCAGTTCTCGGCCTCCGGATACTCGATCCGCTCAAGAAAGAATGTCTTTCATTTTCTGAGGAGGATACTTGCCTCCGCCGATCTCAAGCAGCGTTCCGGCAATGATCCGTACCATATTATAGAGAAAACCGTTCCCGGTCACCGTGAAGACGACCCTGTCACCCATGCGGACGACCTCCGCGCGGTAAATTGTGCGTACAGTGGTCTTTGCAGAGAACCCGGATGCCGCGAAGGAAGCGAAATCGTGCTCTCCCACAAGATAATGAGCTGCCTCATTCATCTTCTCTTCATCCAGGGGATAGTAATAGTGCATCTCTGTATTCCTGGTGAGCGGGTCCGGAAACCTCCGGTTCAGGATATGGTATCTGTAGGTCTTGACCGTCGTCTGAAACCGCGGGTGAAATGTATCCGCCACCTGGCAGGAATCCATGATCCGCACATCCTGCGGTAGTCTGGAATTCAGCGCGTAACAGATTTTTGTCGGATCCATCCGCGTCTCCACGTCAAAGACGGCGACATTTCCCTCGGCATGCACGCCCGCATCCGTCCGGCTTGCTCCCATGGTCCTGATTTTCTGACCGAAAAGACCTTCGATGGCCTCCTCCAGGACATCCTGCACAGACGCGCCGTTGACCTGGCTCTGATATCCGTGATAGTTCGTGCCGTCATAGGCAACTGTCAGTTTAACTCGCATATCTATCTCAGTGCGGGAAGACCCCCGCTTTTATTCTTCATCGCAGCGGCGGGTTTCGCGTCAGATCCATCCCCCGCCAAATATATGCAGTACGATACAGGCGGCCAGGAATGCAGCGAGAAGGATATATGCGATATAATCCCTGCCCTCATAGTGCAGCGGTTTCATCTGCGTACGTCCTTCTCCGCCGTGATAGCATCTCGCCTCCATCGCAAGCGCAAGGTCATTGGCCCTGCGGAATGCGGAAATGAAAAGCGGGACCAGCAGCGGAACCATATTTCTGATCCTGTTGATGAAATTTCCCGACTCAAAATCCGCGCCTCTCGCAATCTGTGCCTTCATGATCTTATCCGTCTCCTCCATGAGGATCGGAATGAACCGAAGAGCGATCGACATCATCATCGCTATCTCGTGCACCGGCGCGTGAAAGACCTTAAGCGGAGAGAACAGGCTCTCCATCGCGTCCGTGAGCTTGTTCGGGGTCGTCGTGAGCGTCATGAGCGAAGAGCCGATGACAAGGTAGGTGAGACGAATGCCCATCCTGACTGCCTGCACGATTCCTTCTCTCGTAACCTTGAAGATCCACCAGCGTCCGATGACCTCACCCGGTGTCAGGAAAAGGTTGAAGAGCATCGTGATGATGAGGACAAAAAAGATCGCCTTCATGCCTTTGACCATGAATTTGAACGGCACCTTCGACAATATGATCAGGGCGGCCAGACAGACAGTGACCAGCGCATAGCCTGCAGCTCCCTTGACCAGGAACAGCGAAACAATGAAGAC
>CADABA010000434.1 GCA_902785985.1 uncultured Lachnospiraceae bacterium | reverse complement strand
CTCTACCTCTTCTAACTGGGATCCTGCTTAACTTAACAAAGCCAGCGCCTATTCTCTATGCTATAATGCTGGCAAATGAACCTATCTTAATGACATTGGTTTGAAGAGTGTGATGAAAAGTATTTACGTATTATCAGTGATCTTCTGTAAGCTTTTGCAAATTTTTAATCTCTGACGCAGAATTTATGTGATTTCAATCATGAGATGAATGCGCAGGGAGAAACTATTCTCTGACGCGGAATTCATATGATCCGGGAAGTCAGATTTCCGTAAAAATCACAGCCTTCAGGTAATCAGTCAACTTCGCAAGGAGGCAGATGGATATGCAGGATAAAAACAGGGTTTTTCTGGAAGTATGCGTAGATTCAGCAGAAAGTGCCATTGAGGCTCAGGCGGGCGGTGCTGACCGTCTGGAACTCTGTGCTGATCTGATCATCGGTGGGACGACCCCCTCCGAAGCACTTTTCCGCAGAGTCCGCAGAGCAGTGGATCTTCCGATTCATGTCATGATACGCCCCAGATTCGGTGACTTTTTATATACAGAGCATGAATATCAGATAATGCTCGACTGTATCGACTCGTTTAAAAATCTTGGTGCGGACGGAATTGTAACAGGCCTGCTGAGACCGGACGGAAGTTTTGACTTTGAGAGAATGCGGCAAATCAGAGATCGGTCGGCTGGGTTGAATCTTACGCTGCATCGGGCGATCGATATGAGCAGCGATCCGTCAGATACAGTGGAAAAGGCTGTAAAATGCGGCGTGAATATAGTTCTGACTTCCGGTCATGCAGATACCGCGTATGCCGGAATTCCGGTGATCAGAAATCTTGTGGATTCCTTCGGGGATACAATTGAGATCATGGCAGGCAGCGGCGTAAATGAAAAAAATATTGCAGAGATTCATGAGCTGACCGGTGTGCGGAATTTTCATCTCTCGGGTAAAAAGAACGTCGAGAGCGGTATGGTTTGGGGATACCCGGCTTTTCTGAGTACATGGTCATACGTACAGACAGAGAGCAGGTCCGTAAGGCGGCGGAGGAATGTCATCGCCTGGCAAAACATTAAATAAAGAGGGACATTCCTTCTTCCTGTTGTTGTAATTGATTTTCAACTGAGAGAAACAGCAGGTGCCTGAGCATTTGAGGAGGCATAAGAATGCGGAACGTAAAAGTATACGATTTAAACATATTTATTCAGACATGCGGGGCTTTTTTCATGATTCAGTATTTAGACGAAGAGGACCGGCCTTCGGAGCCCTGCCGGATGTTTGTAGGGTGCGCGGGCCCCGCTTCTTTGGACCTGCCGACAAAACTGATATCCTTTTGCTATATCGGACCTTTCAGCCGGGAGTCTTTTCTTGTAAGTCCTGCCGTATGGAACATTATGCCGGACGGTGTGAAAGAGTGTGATGCCCTCGAATTTCTGAAAACGCATCAGATCCCTTTCAGAGTCAATTGGCATTATCTCAATATAAGAAAAGTGGAACAGTATTTTTATCGGTTCCAGAACGGCTGGCTTGGAAATAAAGGGCTGCTCTGTTTCAACAAAGACCGTTATAAACGTAAATCGGGAATGAAAGAGATATTCTTTGATCTGAAATATTTCCTTTCGCCCGGCTGTATCCCGGACACCGTCAATCCCTCCAGATCTGTGAAATCGGTAAACATCAGCCATATTACTTATAAAGAGGTACCGGATGACTATCTGGTGTCTCCGTTTTTTCAGTTTGAGCAGGCTCCAACCGAAACCCTGGAAGAATTCATGCAGCGGATTCCTTCGGAGCTCAATTCCCGTTTTGACTTTTACCCTGTCTTATCAGAAAATCGGCAGGAGAACTTTGCCTGCAGGGATCATTCCTTCTGTAATAAGGACAATGTTCTGATTCTTTCTGATTTTTTCAACGATGAAGTGCAGATTTTAATGGCCTGGTCTGTAACTCCTGCGATGTGCGTCCCTTGTTACGTACAGATTCGAGGTGACAGATATGCTGCAGAGATACCATGGGAAGCAGATCTGGAAAATACTTTTTTTATCTTTTTGAATCGGGAATCCCGGAAATATCTGTTTCAACCTGTTTCTTTTGAAAAAAGGTCAGACGGAAGTTTCTGCTGTTGTCTGACGGATGTTCTGAAAGAAAATGGTATTGTTCTGAAGCCAAAAAGAAAGGGAGAGTTCAGGAAAAACCTGATGAGTATCCGGCAGGCCTCTCACAGCATTTCTGCCGGTCCGAACGGGTTCTGTCTGGCAACAAGTTCCTGGATGCTGCTTCGTTACGGCACCGGCCTGTATTCAATCAGCCAGTATCTGCAGGACTGTGAAATCTGCGGGCATAAAATCAGAAAAATCAGTACCGGACTTGCGGATGACTGGAGAGACAACCGTCTTTTTTGGCTGCCGGACAGTATCGAACAGCTTTTCCGCTGGGGAGGGAA
>CADABA010000433.1 GCA_902785985.1 uncultured Lachnospiraceae bacterium | reverse complement strand
ACGGGCTAAGCGAACAGCCTGATGTGGAAGACGCTCAAAAGCGTTGTTCGACCACAGGGCAGGTACAAGCTCGTGACTTCAGTCATGAGTACGTTGACGCAGTGACATCCACACCTGCCGTCTGCAGATCGTAGATCTTTCTGTACAGTCCGCCCTGCTCCATGAGCTCCTCGTGGGTCCCCTGCTCCCGGATCTTCCCCTGATCGAGGACAATGATGTGGTCCGCATCCATGATCGTCGTGATGCGGTGGGCAATCAGGATCACTGTCGATTCGCCCGTATTTTCACGGATCGCATGACGGATCTTCATGTCCGTCTCCGCGTCAACGGCCGAGAGGGAATCGTCAAACACCATGACCGGCGGCTTTCTGATCAGCATCTGGGCAATCGCCGTGCGCTGCTTCTGTCCGCCTGAGAGCGTGACGCCGCGTTCCCCGACAAATGTCTCATATCCGTTCGTGAAGCTCTCGATCGCGTCATCGATCGAAGCGATACGGGCGGCCTCCTGAATGTCTTTCATTTCGGCATTTTGGCTTGCCATGCCGATATTTTCCGCCAGCGTACGGGAGAAAAGATACGGCTCCTGAAGGACCGTACCGATCTTTTCCCGCAGGCTCTCCCTCCTGATATCCTGAATATCCACCCCGCTGACGGTGATCCGTCCCTCCCCGGGATCCAGCTCATAGAGCCGGAGAAGCAGGTACATGAGCGTCGACTTGCCCGACCCGGTGCTTCCGAGAATTCCGAGCGTGCTTCCTTTCGGGATCGTGAGATTGATACTGCGAAGGACGGGACCCGTACCGCCCGGATAGGTGTAGGAGACATTTTCAAATACGATATCGCCGGCCGGCATTTCCCCGGCTCCTTCCCGGTCTTCTTCCAGATCGGAATTCATGATATACCGGAGTCGTTCGATGGAGATTCTGGCCTTGCTCATTTCCGAGATGACCCGCCCGAGCTGCCGGACCGGCCACATGAGCATCATGTTGTAGGAGAGCATGGCGATAAAGCCTCCCGCGGTGAGAGTGCCGCGGATACAGGCATTCGATCCCAGTATAAGGATGAACAGGACCTGAAGGCCGATCAGGACATCCGCAAAGGACCAGTAGACGGAACCGATCCGCATCAGATCGATCCAGAATCCGGTGTAATAATCGTTCTGCTTTTCAAATCTCCCGCGCTCGAAGACCTCCCGGCCGAAAGCGCGCACGACCCGCACTCCGGTCAGATTTTCCTGGACAATGGACGAGAGAACGCCTTCCTCCACATCCGCTATGGATCCGCGCCATAAAATATACAGCCAGGACGATCATGATGACCGTCCGGAACAGCTGGACCAGCTGCTCGGATACGAACCGCTTGATCGTCTGCACGTCCGACGTACAGCGCTGTATGATGTCTCCCGTGCTGTTTTCACCGTGCCACTTATAAGGCAGGTACATAATATGGGCGAAAAGCTCATCCCGCATGCGGCGGACGAAGGTCTCTGCCCCCCGCGCGTTGCCGGTCCGGAAGAAATATCTGAAGACAGCTGCGAGGAGTCCGATCCCGCAGGTACCGAAGGCGATGAGGAACGGGTGCTCCCGCAGAGCCGGAATTCCGCCGAAGCGTTCCATGAGGCGGTTCACGGCAGCCGGCAGCGCGGACGCCTTGTTCCCGATCACGGAATCGACCACGAAGGATATGATCCTCGGATTGACCATATCGAGCAGCGATGCGAGCACAGCAAAAAGCATGCTCAGAGCAAAGTAGCGCTTTGAGCCTTTCAGGAAGTGCAGGATCAGTTTTATCTTCGTGGGATATTTTTTCATAGTGATGATTCGCTTTTCATTTACAGCAGTGAAACAAGTGGCATGATCGCAGTTTGGCCGGAGCAGCTTTTCGGATGCGGTCCGCCGACCGACCCGCCCATTAACAGGAAAGACGGTTCTTTAAGAGTATTCACTCACTAAGAACCGTCCTCTTTGAACGAACAATGCAGTGGCCTGTCATCTGAACTTATGGCAGTGGCCCTTCGGTGCCTCCGGAATCTCTCCCTTTTTGATCAGCGCCAGTATTACTCTCCAATGGATTCCAGCAAAAACTCCGATACTGAATACAAATAAGGTTCCGAAAATCCTGAAGATAACGCTCTTTACCCGTTTTTTTGCTTTCTTTTTCAGCTTCTGTTTCTCCGCCTCAACTGCATAGTCAACGACCTTGGAAGCTACTTTTCC
>CADABA010000432.1 GCA_902785985.1 uncultured Lachnospiraceae bacterium | reverse complement strand
TCAAGCGCTTATGAGCCATCCCGTATATGGCTGGATGAGCATGGACTTAAGAACGCCAGACTGTACTGTCTCAATAAATATGGAAGGGATCACTTTATCAAAAACAGTGACAGCACTCTTGAACTTGAAGACTATTACAGGATGAAGTTTGATTACGCAGTTGAGGATTCTCCAAAGGCGTTCGGATTTTTCGAACATCTGCCGGAACTTAAGGTTCTGGTGTTTGACAGACCATGGAACAGAGGATGTGCTTTTCCGAATGGAAACTATCAAAGATGCGCCGATTGGGAGAGCATTCGCAGGATTGTTACAGGTGAGTGAGAAAGAGACGTGCAATAAGAATTAATCTATTTTTATTGCTTTACCCTTCTCTCAGGCCGTCTGAATAAATACCCGGAAGGAGATTTTCGTAATGAATAAAGAACAGCTGTACAGATTCATTTCCGGGAGCACCGGAAATGAAAGCAATATATGTCAGATTCACGCCATCAAAGATGGCAGAACCTTTTATGATGACTGCTGGCATGGATTTACGGCCGGGGATGCAGTGAATGTCAATTCCGTGACCAAAGGGATCATGGGCCTGCTTGCGGGGATCGCTCTTAATAAGGGCTGCATCAGGAGTATCGATCAGAAAGTGATGGAGTTCTTCCCGGATTATTCCGTGAAGCGCGGAGAGAAAACGATCTATGATGTAACGATCCGGCACCTGCTTACGATGACGGCTCCGTACAAAGGAAAGTCAGAGCCATGGAAAAAGGTGTGTACTTCAGATGACTGGACGCTTGCGATTCTTGATTATCTTGGAGGCCGCAAGGGGATAACAGGCGAATTCAGATATGCTACGCTGGGTATTCAGATCCTGGCAGGAATCATTGAGAGGGCAAGCAAAGAAAAATGCATTGATTTTGCAAACAGGAATCTGTTTGAACCACTGGGACTTCCGAAGCGGATATCACATGGCGACAGTTCCAAAGAAGACCAGTTTGATTTCCTCATGAATAAAAATCCGAGAAAATACGAGTGGTATTCCGATCCTCAGAACACAGTTACTGCCGGCTGGGGATTGTGTATGTCGGCAAGAGAGATGGCTGTTGTTGGAGAACTTGTACTGAATAACGGTATGTACAATGGCAACAGGAGAATACATTCATGACATGCTCAGGCCGTATCTTAAGCTCGGTGAAAGATTCGGATACATGAACTACGGGTACTTATGGTATAAGCCTTTTGATGACAGGGAGGTTTATGCGGCGATTGGTGACAGCGGCAATATTATTTATGTCAATAAAGATTTGAACGTATCCGTGGGTATGACGGGTACTTTCAAACCGAGGATATTTGACAGAGTCGATTTCATCGAACAAAAAGTACTGTCCGTGATTGACGGGTGATATTGGCTGTCTTCGCAGTGAACGGTACTAATTCTCTTTTAGGGATCTCGACAGATCGGAATTTCTCGACTTGTTTCCACGAACGGGCACATGTTGCCGGGCACCGATTAGCGAACGGTCGAAATCGTGGACAAGTTCCTGGTCGTCTATTAGCGAACGAGCGTAATAAAAAGTTAGTGCTATCATGGTCTTAAGCCACGTCGGGACCGTCTGTCTACTAACACATAAAGGGTAATAAGAGGCTG
Source organism: uncultured Lachnospiraceae bacterium (assembly GCA_902785985.1). Taxonomy (GTDB): domain Bacteria; phylum Bacillota; class Clostridia; order Lachnospirales; family Lachnospiraceae; genus Chordicoccus. Next base: position 1,249 of record CADABA010000432.1, on the reverse strand, counting down.
AAGAAGCCTGCAGTCAAGGGGTATTTAGAAAAAATTCTAAATACCCCTTGACTATAGTATTTTGAAGGTCTATATTCTATTTAGAAAATCATCTAAATGGTTTTTCGGGAAGGAGGATAAGGATGGCATTTGCGGAAACGTTTAAGGCCCTGTCTGATCCGGTGAGACGGCAGATACTTGAATTGTTGAAAAAAGGACCTCTTTCTGCCGGAGAGATTGGATCACACTTTGAAATGACTGGTGCTACGATCTCTTATCATCTCAAGATTCTGAAGCAGGCAGACCTGATTTTTGAGAGCAGGGAAAAGAATTTCATATATTACCAGTTAAACACAACTGTATTAGAGGAGATCATGCTGTGGATCTCGGAACTTAAAGGAGGCAATTCCGATGATGAAGGCAAATAAAAAAACATTGATCATCACAAGCATCGTGACGATGCTTCCCGTGTTGATTGGTATCATCTGCTGGAACCGTCTGCCGGATGTGATGGCGACACATTTCGGATTTAATAATGAGGCAAATGGGTTCAGCAGCAAGGCATTTGCTGTGTTTGGATTACCGCTGATTCTTCTGGCTGTACTTTGGGTTGGAGCATTTGTCACAGCACACGATCCAAAAAGGCAGAACATCAGTCCGAAGATGTTTTCGCTTATGCTGTGGATCGCTCCGGTCATCTCGCTTGTCGCTGCAGCAACTATATACCCCGTCAATCTGGGCTATGAACTGGACATCGCTTTTTTCAGTGAACTGTTGTTAGGTCTGATGTTCATCATAATCGGGAACTATCTGCCAAAAGCAAGGCAGAACTACACGATCGGGATAAATCTCGCCGGATATCTTTGGATGATCTGCGGTATTCTGATGATTTTAATTAGTCTGACACGGTTTGTTCCGGCTGAATGGCTGGTCGGCATATTTCTGATAATGGTACTTGTGCCGTGCATTTATTCTTTTTGGCTGCATGCAGAGAAAGCTCTGTGACGGTTACTATTCACGGCTCATGGATTGTTTCGCCGCGTAATGAGCAGAAAACTAATCAAGTGTGAGCAGCGTGTCCAAAATCGGATAAGAAGTTCATTGAGGAATGCCCGGAAAGAGTGCCCCATACCGGAATATCAGCAGTAAAAAGGATGAATACGGTCTGTGAATCAAGGAAGTGCTTGATCATTACGAGGAGAAAAAGATTTCGTTTGTTGTATCTTCATATAGTTCATCAATGTTTCTTTCATTCGCGAAAAGATGGCCG
>CADABA010000431.1 GCA_902785985.1 uncultured Lachnospiraceae bacterium | reverse complement strand
TTCCCTTTACGAAATCCTGCGCATGATCTTTATAAAATTGCAATGTGGTCTCTTTTGAACTCATGTCTTTCATACTCTCCTGCCAGCCATCCGCTGACCATGATCTTCATATGATGATTCCTTCCAGATGGTCACAGTGAAGCCGCATTGAACTCTTCAGCCTTACGGAGTATATCCCAATCAGAGTCATAGGTAAGCGTCTCAAGAGCCTCCTCAACAGAGAGCCACCGAATTTCTCTGACCTCTTCCTCCTGGGCAGTTACATCCATGCTGTTGGCGTGAGCCAAAAAGAAGACCACTGTTTTCCAGCAATTCTCATAGGGGCTGTACTCAATGCATTCCCGAAATCCATCTATAAACTCCACAGAAAGCCCGGTCTCCTCGAGGATCTCCCGCCCAGCTGTCTGATGCTCTGATTCACCTTTCTCCATATGGCCTTTGCACATGGAGAAGTGACCTTTCTGCATCACCTCAACAAGGTATAAACGCTTTCCGTCTTGTTCCGTATAAATCACCGCGCCGCAGCTTTTTTCATAAATCATCTTTATTTCCCCTCTTTAATACAGTTCCTTCAGCACCAGCACAGTAATCCCGGGATTATCTCCGGGAATGATCCGCTTGACTTTCGGCTCGTATCTGTACCAGTCAAAGATCATGGACCGGAGGCTGGGTCTACGCTCCGCTTCGGTCGGCGCAAAACCGAGGTCCACTGGACCTCGTGCGCCCCCGATTGTATCCGTGGATCAGCTGCAGCTGGTAGGTCGCCGGCCCCGCGGATGCGATGGCTCTGTCTCTGTCGATGACCTTCATCGCCTCCTCCTGCCGCGACGCGAAGCTAGTCCTTTAGGGCAGGCCGTGCAGGTCGATTTTTACAAATGCTCCACTCATATGTACTCCTTCTCCGGTTTCGGCCGGATACGGCAACTTAGTCTTCAAACAAATCTTTGTATTCCGCGTACCCTTCCTCTTCCAGCTCATCGTAGGGAATGAATCTGAGAGCCGCCGAATTAATACAGTACCGAAGCCCGCCGGTCTCCCTCGGACCATCCGCAAACACATGTCCCAGATGAGAATCTGCACCGCTCGAACGAACTTCCGTCCTCACCATCCCATAAGATCTGTCCGTACTTTCTTTCACGGCATCTTCACTGATCGGCTTCGTAAAAGCCGGCCAGCCGCAGCCGGAATTGAATTTATCCATGGAGGTGAACAGCGGCTCACCGCTGACAATGTCTACGTAAAGTCCCTTCTCAAAGAATTCGTCATACTCTCCGGTAAATGCCCTCTCCGTCGCCGCATTCTGGGTCACCTCATATGCCAGATCTCCGATACGGGCGCGCAATTCATCCGGCGTCTCGGGAGCAGCTTCATTTTCCTCTGCATTCTTCCCGAGTTCGAACATTGCCCCTGGAATATGGCAGTATCCGCCCGGATTCTTCACCAGATACTTCTGATGATATTCTTCGGCCGTATAGAAGTTCCGAAGAGGCTGAAGCTCGACCGCCAGCGCAGCTCCCGCTTTCTCCTCTTCCGCCGCATAGACCTGCTGTGCCTCAGACAACTGATCTTCATCCGTATAGTAGATCCCTGTCCGGTACTGAATCCCCCTGTCATTCCCCTGCTTATTGACAGAGAGCGGGTCGATCACCATAAAGTAGTACTCCAGAAGTTCTGTCAGTGTGATCCGGCTCTCATCATAAATGACTTTCACAGTCTCCGCATGTCCGCTGCTCCGACAGACCTCCTGATAGGTGGGCGCTTTCTCCGGCCCGTTCGCATAGCCGACCTCTGTGGAAACCACTCCGTCAAACTGGTCAAAATACTTCTGTACTCCCCAGAAACATCCTCCGGCAAGGTATATTGTTTTCATATCTTCCTCCGATATCTGTGCATAACGTTCAGACTCTGTCCGATCCTGCGCGGCAGTCCGTTCTGAGACGGAACATCCCGACAACAGGATAACCAGCAGGAACGTCATTACCAGAAAGTGTAATTGTTTCATCATGACCTTCATCGCCTCCTCCTGCTGCAGGTCGTGCAGGTCGATTTTAAAATGCTTCACGCATATTCTAAAGTTTCTTCAGGTATCGCGCCGGCACTTCTTTGATCAGCCACACATGGTTCGCTGACAGGAAGAAGCGATATCCATCTTCCGTCATCCTTCGGCAGTCGATTTCATAAATGACCGGCTTCCCATGCCTGCTGCCGACCTTTCGCGCAGTCTCCATATCCGAGGAAAGATGCACATACAGCCGGCTCTTTGGAATG
>CADABA010000430.1 GCA_902785985.1 uncultured Lachnospiraceae bacterium | reverse complement strand
CGCGCTCCGCGTCGATATGGGCTACACACAGGAACAGATGGCGAATATGACGGGATTTCCTCTCCGTGACTATATCGCCTATGAGAGCGGCGTCGCCGACCTGCCCTTCTCCTTCATCCACAAGTGCGCTTCCGTGTTCGACGTCGAGATCATGGAACTTCTTGAAGGCAAAACGCCGCTCCTGACCGGATACACCCTGACACGCAGCGGCAACGGTCAGCTGACCTCCATTGAGCCGGGCATCGTCATCAAGAACATCGCGCCGCTCTTCAAAGATCGTATCGCCGACCCCTACTTCGTCGTCTACGATTATTCCGAGGAGCTGCAGCATACACCGATTGAGCAGGTCACCCATCCCGGCCAGGAATTCGACTATGTCCTTGAGGGATCCATGAAGATCAAGATCAAGGATAACGAGGAAGTCCTCCACGCCGGCGACAGCATTTTCTACAATTCCGGCAATCCGCACGGCATCATCGCGACAGAAGGCAAGCCGGTCCGCTTCCTTGCGATCGTCCTTCCGGAAGAAGGCGCGGATCTCAAGTGGGAGAACGGCCGTCTGACCAGCAGGGAACCCGAGGGCGCAATCAAGAAGGAGACCTCTCCGGATGCCCTCAAAGCTCCGAACTTCGTTTCCGATTTCGTCTCCGTGAAAGAACGCGAGGACGGATATCCCGAGAAGGTCAGTTTCAAAAATACAGAGAAGTTCAATTTTGCCTTCGACGTGGTGGATGCCATCGCGGAGAAGGAGCCTGACAGACTGTGCATGGTCCACCTTGACCGGGACAAGAACGAGCGCCGCTTCACCTTCCTCCAGATGAAGAAGGACAGCGCACGAGCTGCGAACTATTTCAAGGCCCTGGGCATCAAAAAAGGCGACCGCGTCATGCTTCTCCTTCGCAGGAACTGGGAGTTCTGGCCGATCATCGTCGGTCTTCATAAGCTCGGTGCCGTGGCGATTCCCGCGACGGACCAGCTGAAGCAGAAGGATCTGGAATACCGTTTCCAGACGGCGGATGTCAAAGCCGTCTGCTGCTGCGCCACAAGCGCCTGCTGCGAGGAAGTCGAGTATGCGCTTCCGAACTGCCCGACCGTCAAGCTCCTGATCACGACGGCAGGTGAGAGACCCGGCTGGCATTCCTTCGACGACGAATACGATATGTACTCGAGCCGTTACCGCCGCACCGGCGACTCCATCAAGGGGAATGACACGATGCTGATGCTCTTCTCCTCCGGAACGGCAGGCTATCCGAAGGCCGTCGAACACAGCTGCAAGTACGCGCTCGGCCACTTCGTGACGGCGAGATACTGGCAATGCGTACACGCGGACGGACTGCACCTGACGATCTCCGATACCGGCTGGGGAAAATCCCTGTGGGGCAAGCTCTACGGCCAGTGGATGAACGGCGGCGCTCTTCGCCAAGTACAAGATCACGACCTTCTGCGCACCGCCGACCATGTACCGTTTCTTCATCAAGGAGGATCTCAACAAGTACGACCTCTCCTCGATCAGACACGCAAGCATCGCCGGCGAGGCCATGAATCCGGAAGTCTTCAACCGTTTCCGCGAGGCGACTGGCATCTCCATCATGGAAGGCTTCGGTCAGACAGAGACAACGCTGACGGTCGGAAACTTCATCGGAATGACTCCGAAGCCGGGTTCCATGGGCAAACCGAGCCCGATGTATACCGTCATGCTGCAGGATCCTGACGGAAATGAAGTTCCTGTCGGCGAGTCCGGTGAGATCTGCATCCGCTACAGCGGGACTGAGCCCTGCGGCCTCTTCAAGGGCTACCTCAAGAATCAGGAGGCGACCGAAGCCTGCAAGGTGAACGGCTGGTATCACACAGGTGACCTTGCCTGGAAGGATGAGGACGGCTACTTCTGGTATGTCGGCCGCACGGACGACATCATCAAGTCCTCCGGCTACCGCATCGGACCGTTCGAGATCGAGAGCGTTATCATGGAGCTTCCGTACGTCCTCGAGTGCGGCGTTTCCGCAGTCAAAGATGAGATCCGCGGTCAGGTCGTCAAGGCGAGCATCATCCTCGTGAAGGGCACAGAGCCGACCGACGAGCTCAAGAAAGACATTCAGAACTACGTCAAGAAGCGGACCGCCCCGTACAAGTATCCGAGAATCGTCGAGTTCAGAGACGATCTGCCCAAGACGATCAGCGGAAAGATCATCCGCTCGAAGCTGTAAACAGCACATATCCACGAGCGGTGTGTGAGCAGCGCATTATACATGGTAAGAGCCTGCCCGCACAGACGCATGAATGCGAAAAGCCGCATAGCGCGGCTGCGCGGCATGCGCATAAAGCGTCAGCGAAATGCGAACAGCATCGATCGGCAGGGCTTACTGTATACAGGCACCTCCGGGCAAACCTGAAAGAAAGCTTATAAGGGCAGGCGGATCTTTATGTATCCGCCTGCCTCATAATCATTATATTGCGACGGATCACGTAACGAGTGCAGAGGGGCGTTCTTGTACGCAAAGCGTCACCCTGGAGGATTCACGGATCGCGTCACATGCGCAGACGGAAGTGCCCCGACGCCGCAAGAACGCCTCGGCGTTCTTGATTCTTTATAAAAAGGCGCTATAATAGATAGAACTGCTCCAAAGATCAATGCGCGGCATGCGCATGAAGCGTACGCGAATTGAGCATGACAGCTTTTGAGCAGCTGTCATGCAGCCGGAGCAGGTCATCTTGCAGATAACGCCGGAAAGACCCGCACCTGACCGTGCACTTCCTTCCGGCAGGCACGAAAATGAAAAGACGGTTCAAGGTTGTATTCAACCGGGAAAAATGCAAAGGCTGCGAGCTCTGCATCAACTTCTGTCCAAAGAAAATTCTTGCGCTGGACCCTGAAGTCAATGCCAAGGGCTACCATCCCGCAGGCATTACTGATCAGGAGAGCTGCATCGGCTGCCAGAGCTGCGCAACGATGTGTCCGGACTGCTGTATCAGCATCTATCAGTTAGAGGAGGGTGAATCATGAGCAGAATCCTGATGAAGGGAAATGAAGCCTTTGCCGAAGCGGCGATCCGGGCGGGAGTAAAATGTTATTTCGGCTATCCGATCACGCCGCAGAACGAAATTCCAGAATATATGAGCCATGAACTTCCGAAGGCAGGCGGAGCGTTCATCCAGGCCGAGTCCGAGCTTGCGGCCATCAGTATGGCATACGGCGCTGCAGCGAGCGGCGGCCGCGTATTTATTTCCACGAGCTCCCCGGGACTTGCCCTCATGCAGGAAGGCATCGGTTTCATCGCCTCCTGTGAAGTACCGCTGGTCATCCTGAACGTATCCCGCGGCGGCCCCGGCGTCGGCGGCATCCAGCCC
>CADABA010000429.1:556-2110 GCA_902785985.1 uncultured Lachnospiraceae bacterium | reverse complement strand
TAAATGCCGCCATCCTCCTGTATCGGATCCCCGCCGATCAGGCTCCGATGTCCGACGTCCAGAAGAGAAATGCTGCCCGGCGTATGCCCCGGGATGTGAAGGACCTTCACCAGCCGATTTCCCAGATCGAAAACGGTGCCCTCGTAGACGGGTATTATCTTCCCGGTACCGATCGGACCGTGATGATACACCGCGGCCTCGGCCGGGTGCATATAAAACGAATCGAATGCGCCGTTCCCGGCGACATGGTCCATATCCGCGTGGGTGTTGACCAGAAAGTGCGGCAGAGACGTCAGCCCGCCGGCCAGACTGCGGATGTCCAGGCCTGTCATTCCCGTGTCGACCACCATGGCCCGCTCAGTCCCTTCGAGCACGAAGAACCGAACGCCGCTGTCCTCGATGGCCCATGTGTTTTCGTAAAGTTGCGTGACCGGTGATTGCATATCATTGCTCCTCCTTATATGAAAGCTGCAGTTCATGCCGTGTCTCTTTCAGCCTGTCTTTCATTTATGTTGTTGATAATATTTTATCATATAAAAAGGTCCCCTGTGAATTTATGTATATCACAGGAGACCCGAAATGAATTCCCAATTTTGTTTTGCTGTGATTCTTCAGCTGCTATGTGTCACTGCTGAAAAATATTTTTAAAGAGTCTTACCTAACATGTTGTCAATCCCAGTTCGGTCATAACAGATTTCCTGTACTCATCCCTCTTCGTTTCAGGGATATGAAACGTATCCAGGCATTCCTCGATGTCCATATTTTTATTTTTCATCAATAATACGATATACTGTACAGTTGTTGTATCAACAGCCTTCTTAAAGCCGTTATCATAGCCACTATTATACACACCCTTACTCAGATTACACACTTTCTCTAAGCCCCCCTCCAAATTTCTAGTCATCGGAATCCCAAATTCATCCTGCAGGATCGACTTTTTCTCTGCAGCCTCCATCTGTTGTGAAAAAAGCACATCCAACATCTTCAGCAGCCCGGTATATCGTTCTTTTCCTCCCAGACATACCATCACCACTGTGATCAAATCATAATTTTTCTTATCATCCTTGATCTCTCCAACAAGGTTGGTTTTTTCCAGAGAATATCTGGCTATTGTATTATACAGGTATTTAGGCGGGTTCGTACATATCCAAATACTGGCGACCTTCTTTATTTTCTGATATTCCGATTCCTCAAATACAGTCCCATACTGTTCAGAAATCATCCTGCAGGTATAGTATACACCACGTTTCTCGATCCTGTATCCCGGATAAAAATCATTCTGAGCCTCCACATTTATGACCATGTCGGCACCTTCGCGTGTTTCAGGTAAAATCGTTCGAAATTTTATATCAAACGTAGTTTTTCCCTCGCGTATGGATGTGCTCTCATTCCTCATTCCCTTAACGAATCCCGCAGTCTCATCCAAATGAACCGGCTCAGTCGAAACAGACGCATCCCCCTCAATATATTTCTCTGCAATCGCATGGATATCCTCACCCATGTACTCCCGAATACAAGATTTCAGAATCCAGGCAAGAATATATTTATTTGCCA
>CADABA010000429.1:0-529 GCA_902785985.1 uncultured Lachnospiraceae bacterium | reverse complement strand
AATGAATTCAACTCGCCATATACAGATGCAAAGAATATCTCGTCATCAATTACATCAACTGTAACAATCAATCCATTCCGTATTCAAGTCCGAATAGTTGCCAAAGGTCTTCTGGATTTTTCATGCACCTTTACTGAGTAAGGGCCGGCCGATCCGGTTCCTTTCCGGCCCGAGCCGCATGCATTTTTCGTGCACCTAAAATGAATGCAGCAGATTTATAAGTGCTTCTGCTTTTTCATGCCATGGGAGACCGTCAACATCAGCCTCAGCTGTCACACGGTTTTCCCGGATCACCTGTAAAATCTGAGGTCTTTCACTGTTCCCGGTTCTCTTCTCGCAGTCAATCACAAAAATCCCTTCCTCCGTTTCAAAATAAAGCCTGCGGGAAAGCAGCATCTCCCCTTCCTGCAAAAGCTTTTCTTCCGTAATCTTCCCTCCCCAGCGGAAAAGCTGTTCGATACTGTCCGGCAGCCAAAAAAGACGGTTGTCTCTCCAGTCATCCGCAAGTCCGGTACTGATTTTTCTGATT
>CADABA010000428.1 GCA_902785985.1 uncultured Lachnospiraceae bacterium | reverse complement strand
TCTTCATCCACAAGGAGCTGTACTCTGTTATCCCGGTCATTCATAAGGCCCAGAATACTGGAGGACCCCGGCGTGCAGTCCAGCATTTCCTCCATCTCTCCTGCCGAACCGAAGGAGAGCCTTGCGCTGTTGATCTGCGATGAGAGCTCTTTCGTTTTGAACACCTTATCTCCCGGCATCAGGAGCAAATAGTAAGCCGTATGCTGTCTGTTCGTAAGAAAGAGGTTCTTGCAGACGACAGCACCGAGGACCGCGTCTATGTCTCTGCAGGCTTCCATGGTAAACGCCTGCGCATCCGGATGGTCTGTCCTCCAGTACTCCATTCCGAGAGCATCCAGTAAATCATAACACCTGATCTCTTTATCCAGACGTCCCTCATTTGTCTCCGGACGTCCTTTGTACAATTTATAATCTGCCATTATTTTAAATATACCTTTCCCGGGAACTGCCCGTCTTATATCACTATATCATCCATAAAAACCGGTTTCAATTGAAAGCGGCCGCAGGCCACTCCCGCGAGGTCGGGATTATCGTTCGAAATTATTCGCAGAAAAATTTTTAGCCCTCTCTTCACAACGAGCGTATATATTTTACGAGTCGCGGAAGTGACGGGGCCTTTCATTTTCAGAGACCTCTTCCAAAGGCTTAATCTGATTCAATTCGCAGGATGTACGATGACCAGCTCACATCCGCAAGTGATACAAGACAGGAGTATATAAGAAAAATGAACAGTAAATTGAAAACAGCAGGAATCATCGTTCTCTGTGCACTGTTGATCGCAATTCCGTTATTGGTGACCTTCGGGAAGAAAATGACGGTCCAGACAGCAGGCACCGAGACTACAGCTTCAACGGTCGAATCCAAGGATGAAAGCAAAGCAGGTGCTTCAACGGAATCCGCGTCAAGTACGACGCAGACCGGAGCCTCCATCAAAATCGACGGAAATGCCATGATGGATCTCTGGACAGACGGAGCCCCGCTCAAGAGCGAGCTGATCAGCTACATGGCTGAGATCACAGATGAGAGCAGCCCGAAGGGTCGCTGTGTTCGATTTCGACGGAACGCTCTTCTGCGAGACAGACCCCAATTACTTCGACTACACGCTTCTCGTATACCGTGTTCTGGAAGATCCGAACTACAAAGATAATGCATCTGATTTCGAAAAAGAAGTTGCCCGCAAAATCGTTGAAGTGAACGAAAAGAAGACCAAATTCGAAGGCCTGGAAGTAGATCACGGCAAGGCAGTGGCTTCCGCATTCAAAGGGATGACACTGGACGAGTTCAACAACTATATCCAGGAGTTCAAAAAGCAGCCCATGCCGAGCTATACGGACCGTTTCATCGTCCGCGGCATCATGTATGATTCCGGTGTGGATATTCCGACACAATGCCAGATCGGATCGGACGAAACGACCGTCGCTACGGGACAGAATGGCGAAGACGGTCTTGAATACCAATTCAAGCCGGATGATCAGGTCACCACCGGCGGTGAATTCATCATCAAGAACCTGAAAATGAACAAAGTATCCGTGATTGTCAAGGAAATCGGAAAGCAGCCGGTCCTCGCCTTCGGCAACAGCTCAGGTGACGCAAGCATGCTCGAGTACACTTGCAGCAGCAATCCGTATGAGAGCCGCGGCTTCATGCTCTGCTGTGACGACCTGGTCCGCGAGAACGGAAACGAGAAAAAAGCAGACGACATGTACAAAATGTGCGCTGAGCACGGCTGGACTGCCGTCTCCATGAAGAATGACTGGACAACGATCTACGGGGATGGTGTCACAAAGGTTGACACTCCCGCTCTGGATCAGGCAGCCTGATCCGGAACGAGGCAAGCGTACCCGAACTGAGAGAACTGTACAGGACGCAGACGGAAGAATGCGTCGGAAAAACGAAAACTTAAACCTGAACTTAAGCTAAAACAAAAATAAAGAGCGGTCTTAAAGACCGCTGCCGGGATGACCGTTTCAAAGCAGGGACTGCAGCATATGGCAGCCCTGCTTTTTTGCTGCGGCTGTTCATAAAGAACTCAGAACAGGTATTTGATATGCTGCTCTTTAATTGATATTTTATTGATATATTATTGATATTTTTTAACCGGAGTGCTATTCTTATTCCATACTGATAAAGCGGAAACCATTTCGGAAAGGCAGGGAAGCGGCGGTCCGCCCATCGGCAAGCCTGTGGGTGTCTCCACGCCATGATTATTATGACAATCAAGGAAATGAACAAAATAAAAACAGAACTGGGTTTCAGCTACGCGAAAATCGCTGAGATTTCCGGACTGCCTCTGAGTACGGTCCAGAAAGTACTTGGAGGCATCACAAAGTCACCGAGATATGAGACGCTGAAGGCTCTGGAGAAAGCACTTTGTCCGGTCACCGAAGCAAGCTCCGGCAGGTCTTCCTCCTCTTCCGGGAAATACTATACTAATCCGGCTTCCTGCGGCACATCTTACGGAATGATCCGTGAAGCCCTGCCCGAATATGGCTCCTCTCCCAAAAAGCAGGGCGACTACACGGTTTCGGATTATCTGAACATGCCTGATGACATTCGGGTCGAACTGATTGACGGGGTGATTTATGATATGGGGGCGCCAATTCTGCGCCACCAGACAGTGATCGGCCTGCTTCACTATCTGATTCTTCAGTTCATCAGGGAACATGACGGGTCCTGTGTTCCATTTGTCTCTCCTGTCGATGTTCAGCTGGACTGCGATGAAAAGACAATGGTGCAGCCCGATGTCCTCATTGTATGTGATCCCCAAAAGTTGGATTTTGTTGCGGAAGTCGTCTCCCCCTCAAGCGTCCGGAGAGATAACATATTGAAGCTGCATAAGTACAGCGATGCAAACGTAAAAGAATATTGGATTGTTGATCCGGCCACGGAAAAAGTCATCGTCTACGATCTCAGGTCCGAATACGGGTTCAATATTGCACTATATACATTTGAGGACAAAGTCCCTATGAACCTGTACGACGGAGAACTGGTCATCGATTTTACGGAAATCAAGCGCGCTCTGCAGAAGCTTACGCCTTGATCTCTGACGCTTTCACAAACCGGCGCAGGATGCTCGTGACTTTAGTCATGAGAGGAATGCGCTTTTTATTCTGCCGATGTCTATTTCGCCCGTCTGTTCTCGAACGAATGTGCTATAATGTGAATAAAGAAAGGACGTTTCCCATGCAGCAGACATTGACCGCAAAACTGCAGCTCCTCCCAAAGCCTTCGCATGAGAGCCATGTTCCCCTGAACATTTTTCATATACAGAAAGCCACGTACCAGACGTGCCGGGAGTCCTTCGGGCTGCGTTCGCAGATGGCTGTCAGCGTGATTCGCACCGTCGTTGCCGCGTACAGAACTGTCCGGGCAAACCAGAGACAACACCCGGGACGATTCAGCAAAAAGAAACGTCATGTTGACATCAGACCGTCCTTCCGTACCCCACAGCTCAGTCTTGTCTGGAACAGGGATTACTCCCTTGTCTGGAATCCTGATAAGACCGAACGGCTCTTCAGCGTCAATACGCTCCGGGGAAGGATCAAGTGCCGGTTCCGTGCAGATTCCATGGATTGGGCTTTTACTGAAGGGGCAGTATACGGAACGGCGAAACTGGTATGCCGACATGGAAAGTTCTTCCTGTACGTCCCCGTGACGATCCATGTCCCGGATACGCCTGCGCCTTCTGCTTATACTAAGGTCGTCGGTATCGACCGGGGCATCCGTTTCCTCGCTGCCGCCTATGACGGGAAAAAGACTTCCTTCTATTCCGGCGCAGCGGTCAAACAGAAACGGGCCCATTACAAAGAACTCCACCGTCAGATCCAGAAACGGCAGACGTCCTCCGCGAGACGCAGGATCCGCGCCATCGGGCAGAGAGAAAACCGTTGGATGAACGATGTGAACCATCGTATCTCTAAGG
>CADABA010000427.1 GCA_902785985.1 uncultured Lachnospiraceae bacterium | reverse complement strand
CCTGCTATTCCTGCAGCCTGATTGCCGGCCGTCTCACTCTGATCATTCGCCCCTGCAGCATTTGCAGCAGCTCCGTCAGTGCCTGTGCCGGCCCTGTTATTACTGTCGGCTCCGCTGACTGTGTTCTGACCGCCGGCTGCATTATTTGCGTTCCGGCTGCCGGTCACATAATCAATCCGGCTGCCTGCCTCGGATCCGTCCTGCTCATACGCTTCCGAAATCCAATACTCGATCCGATCAGATCTCGTGCCTGTAAACGAGTAGTAAGATCCTGCATCGGACACCCCTGCTTCAGGGTTCGTCTTCTTGGCGAATGTATGTACTTCTGTCCTCAGCCGCCCGCTGTTATTCCGATAGACTATAACAGAACTTCTCGCTCCGTCGGTATATCCATTGCCGATTCCTTCCGGTCTCTGAACACCCACATGTGTAGCCGTCGGCCCCATGATTGGCTTCTCATAGTATACCTCGGAAATAAGACCGCCTGCCGGATAGCTTGGCGCCGCCCAGTCAATCAGGCCATTATCCTTGTAAGCCCTTCCGTTCGATCCCCTGCAGGAATACTCATAGGCACCCTGCCGGGCCCGTCTGCCAAGATCGATCCCTCTCCAGTTCCCGATGGCAAGCCCTGTCCTGTTAAGGATCGTCGTATCTGTCAAAGCGCCTCCGCTCACAGCCCGGCTCCTGATCTTCCGGCCTTGCGTCTCGATCAGCGAGTCTTTCATATCCCTGACATATACTCTGGGCATCCGTGTGACAGTGAGCTGTCCAGGCGTCCAATCCGGGACTATTATTTGTAAAATAAAGACCTCAGATCCCCTGACTTCAACTGCCGGTGTAAACTCAAGACCGATCTGCCGCACATCCGGAGCATTGGTCCCCTCGCGGACAATATCCACCACGGCTCCTGCCATCGAGCCCACGAAGAGGATCGATCCATCGTCAATCTCAATACTGTTCACTTCAGCGCTCATATCATCGAAATAAGACTCTTCTTTTCCTCTGATGCTGTCTTTTTCGACCTGATCGCCCTCGGACCAGCCGATTGCATTCATGGAGATTGCCCTTCCATAAATGTAAGAGTTTCCTGTGATTGAGATTTTTTCTTCCATACTGCCATTATTGACAGCATCGCATGTATTGTAAAGTAAACCGCCCGATACCTTCGAAGCTGCCCGGATCATACTCTTTCCCCCGGTATTCTTCAGAAGATCCATGGACTCGGTTTTTGCTGTAATGCTTACATTGGAATATCCTCTCACATAGCTTCCGTCTCTGATGATCACGTCTGTATTGAACGCAAGATCATTGTATGCCTTAGCAGTCTGAAGGCCTCCATAAATAGCTGACATATGCAAAGTGCATTCAGACAGAATATCCATAGCCTCCCGGCTGGCTGTCAAATTCACATTCCTGCCGGTGATCGTACTGTGCTTCACATCGACCAGAAGATCTTCGTAATAAGAATTCCTCGAAATACCCCCGTCTCCGCTCTTCAGTGAGTTCGTAGTTCCTTCGGCTTTTGCCTCAATATCAATTTTTCTCCTGTCACTGTAGACATTGTTATCGCCATATCCATCCTGTACCTTGATATTGATCGTTCCGAACGGGGCGTAGACCTCCGAGTTCTCCCAGGTATTGATATGTGCTTTCACTTCAACTCTGTTCTGCGCCAGCAAATTTGTAATACTCTGACTGTCCGTTCTCCTCTCATATTCATCGTGATATCCCCGTACCATGTCCTGAGCCTTGCCTGTTTTGAGAGATCGATCTGCTCATTGCGGACCAGCTCATTAAATGCATTGGTCGAAGCATCTTTCATGGATGCCTTTTCCCCGTTGGTCGCAGTCGCTTCCATCTTTACTGCGCCGCGAATAACGACCGAGATGTCAAAGCGAGCCTCCAAATATGCACCCTGGCCGATCAGGATCCTCTCGTACTGACGTATATAGTTCTCTGCAGACAAATTCTCCGCTTTCAGGAAGTTCACAAACTCCGAAGACGCGTCTGCAGTCGAATCCAGATAGCTGTGCGTATGCAGGCTGATGTGTCCCTGTGTTGCCAGGATCGTTGTCTGTTCTCCGACTTCCACATCACAGTAAGCAGCGATCACGGTCGGCACTGCATTCACACCGCCGCCCATAGCCGTATAACCGGCGACAGATTTCATACCGGCTTTAGCCCAGTTATTGTTGACAGTCACAAACCGAATGTGAGGTCCTTCAAGATAAGTGTGTTTCCCGACCCGGCTTCTGGTGACACTCATGGCTGAGAGATCTGCTTCCGCATTGTCAGGAGTACTTTGCTTATCAAACGTCCCGACTCCTGCCCGTACGATCCCGGTCAGTTCACTCTGGTCAAACCTTTGGATATAACGGCAATACCTGTTTCATCTCCGTCCCTGACTACAAGCAGGATATAGGATCCGATCGTAGCCTCTGTCCTGTTCTTCGTGAGAGCGCTCACCTGTGTGCCCCACTTTTCGGCATTTACCACACCCTCAGGAAGCAGCCTGACTCCGCCAAGTGAATCCAGACCGGTCTCTGCAATTACAATGACATCCTTCCCGGAATAAATCTGCCCGGGGCCAAAGATATACGCAAGGTTGACAGCCTTTGTCACTGACTCCGCTTTGCTGGCGGTCAGCGAAAGATTGGAGGTTTTCATGCTGTCCTCTGCAAAAACAGGGTATCCTGTTTCCATCGCCTCCCTCCCTGAAATAGGGAAGTCCGTAAAGATTGGATCTGATTTCAAGTCTCCCGAGCCGTGCTGCAGACGCGATCTTTTCGGGATCAAAATGCGCTCTCTGCTCCACCGCGATCTCGGCAGCTGCATCAACTGCCATTATATCAAACTCATAAGATCCGCGATTTGTTTCGTAATTAAGGACAGGCTCGTACGCATACGCATGTGCACTCACTTTGCCGTCTGCTGTGATATATACTTTCGGATCATCTGCTGTCAAACGCTTAAGAGACGCTTCCGCAACCGTCCCTGTATAAGCTTTCGCGGTATTATGCTCTATTGTCTCTCCCTGAACGGAGACCTTCTGACCTCCGATCGCCGATGTCATTGCATCGGACATTGCAAGGTAAGAGACCCTGATATCCACATTTTTCGCTGAAAGCAACCCGTGTTCAAGAGGTTCCACCACTTCGGCTTTAAAAATTCCCGACGCATCTGCATGGATCAGGTTCACACCGATCCTGCCGTACTTGTGATAGACATCCGGAGCCTCCATAAGTGCCTTTGCGTAGGACTGTGCAAAGACCCTGGCAGCTACTGTGTCTTTCGCCTTTACATCGCATCCATAAAGCTCAGCAACAGCTTTTCCGCTGAACAGTGCCACCGCACTGGTCAGCTGCTTATGCAGGTCGTCTTCCGGATCCTGTGTCGGGGTCACGACTGCGATCGCACCTTTGTCCTCACGGAGGAAACCGGCCGATTCAACCCCTTTTTCCGAGTTGAACCAGGTCCTGACATAGATATTACCCGCCGTAAGTCTTGTGTAACGCATAGAAGCGAAAGCATTACCGTTCTGACGCGCAAATACAGCTCCTGCTCCGAACATGCCGTATTCTGATCTGAATTCAATCAGGATCTTTGCCTGTACGAGCGAATCCATTGCCGAATAGAGCTTCACATCGTCTCTTACGGTGATCACACCCATTTTACTGCTGTTTTCGCCGCCGTATATCTTTGCCAGATTGATAAAGTCGTTCCGTGCGACCGCGATATTCATCGCCTTCTCCAGATTCTTTAACGCACCGCCGGGTATGACCTCCACGATCAGGTCGGCATTCACTCTCTCCTCATCTTCTCCGGCAGTGACTATTATATTGTTTGCATCGATCACTGCATCCTCTGTGTAAAGCTCCGCCATATTCTGAGAGCCGATGTATCCGACCGCCACTGTTCCGCCGAATCCGTGTGCGATGTTTCTGTATTGCCGTCCGGTCAGGGTCATATTGTTTTTGGAAAATGCATTGATCCATACCAGTCTGGCCTTCATATTCATCTCCGCTGCAGACGCTTTATTTACCGCGTTGGCAAGGCCAATGACGACAAGTCCGTTCAAATGATCGCTGGTCCCGTTTGAAAGCAGCGGCCCATGAACAAACGTCTCCGCCTTCAGCGAAGCTTCGACAGTCACCGTCTTCACGTTCATGCTTCCGGTTCCGTTCAGGGATCTCGTATGTGTCAGTCCACTTACACTGTTCCTGCCGATATAGGCAAGATTCATCGGGGCATTGATCACAAGGACAAGAGCCATGTCCAGTGCGCAGATGTCTGCAGAT
>CADABA010000426.1 GCA_902785985.1 uncultured Lachnospiraceae bacterium | reverse complement strand
TTCCGGATCTCTGTTGTTGATCGTTCCCGTAAATTTTTTTACATAGCGGTCCGTTATGATGCTCGCGAGCTTCAGGACCATCTTTTCCTTTTCCTTGTCAGGAGCGACGTAGTTCGGATCCTGCCAGTAATCCCGCTCGTTGATCATGGGATCGCCGATTTTCCATTCTTCAATACTTTTTCCCATAGTGACCTCTCTTGATTTTTAAGCAGCTCAAACTGTCAGAATCGCAGGTTCTGACTTCTAACGCAGAATTCCCTCATCTTGCGTCGTGAGTGCCTGCGGGTAGCGAAAACGCTGTCCGCAGTCTGAGTAATACATTAGAAACAGGGTAGTTCTTAAATCTGGTTTCATAGTATCATTTTGTGCAAATTACTTCAATAAAAGTCCGTTGAAAATGAAAATCATCGTCAGGTTCGCCAAATTTTTCGGGTGTTTTTTCGGGCGAAACCTCCGTCGTATAGACGAAGCTCACCAAACTGACCGGACGATTTTGCAGGCGGAATATGGTCGCGCAGATGCAGTTCATTTGTCAACGATCGGCGGAATGAAGTTCCGGAAAGCCCTGATCATTTTTTTGTGATGGATCACGAAGTGGATGGTCGGGCTCTTCTCTTTTGAGACGATGACCGATTTATCGCCGATGATGCAGATATTGATGTGATGGAATATGGGAGAAGGATCGAATTCCAGCTGCAGGTTCTCATTTTCTTCCTCCATCTTCCTCAAAGCCTTTATACAGGCGGCATACTCTTCAAAGGTAAGAGAGATTTCCTTATCCAGAAAGAGATCTGCGAGAGCGAGTCCCGGTGCGCAGGATTCGAACGAAGCGGCGTCGGGCGCGGGCACGACCAGATGTACCTTGTGCTCTCTGAGCTGTGTCTGCAGCACGTCCTGCGAACTCCTGTAATACTGTATAATGGCGGACCGGGTCATTCTGTTCGTCTTTGCTTTCTCCAGTACTCCGAGAAGGAGTTCTTTCGGGAGGAAGTAAACAGGAAGGTTCGAACAGATTATTTTGCAGCTGCTGCCGGCAAATGCCTGCCTTTGCTTCTTATGAAAGAGTTCTGCCTTATCCTGCCGGTAAATATTCATGAGCGGATGCGCTTTCGAAAGAAGCTGCTTTGCGCGGACCTGATAATGCTTCACATCCTCCTTTGAGCGGTAGAGCACATACCTGCCGGAGGCCTGGTGCCCCGCGATGGCCGTCCCTTCGAGCGCAGCGACACCGGACACTTTCAGAAAATGCAGAAACACTTGATTCTGTGAAGCCGGGAGATAATAAGGGGAGATCTGCCCTGTCATATAAAGGGGGATCCAGCTCTCGAGACCCAGCATCATCTCCGGGAAAGGCCGGTTCACGTCATGGATCTGATGGAGATGAAGGCCTTTCTTCAGCATGAGCGCCATGCCAAGCATATATTTTTTCGGAAATTCCGGATCGGATGCCATCTCTTCAAGAGGCATATCGCTGTACAGAATACAGTCCTCGTTCGACTTGGAAGAACGGTCGTCTTCATAAAGTCGATCTCGCTCTCCATCATTTTTTTGATACCGTAGTACTCTTTTCGCGTAGGGAGATGCGGTATCGAAGAGGGCACTTTGATCTCGTCGAAATGTACTGATTTCAGATAATCATTCAGGTCGAACGTATCCAGAGCAGCCAGAAATCGGGGAAAAGAGTCGTCCACTTCGGTATGTGCATGTGAGCCGAGATAGTACACAATATGATCCCGCAGTCCGGCGGTCGTGGAAATCTCGGAAGTGTTCACGCCGAGGAGCTTTGCGATCGATTCGAGCTCACTGCTTCCCGAGTAGCGCATGGCAAGATAGGTCGCCACCTCATGGATGAAAATGTTGGTGTTCCCCGGATTGCTGGTCCCCGCCAGGATCCGGGAGACGTGTGACAGATCACTGTGGATCCCGCCGGCCAGCTCCGTGTTCCTGACACCGAGGTACTTCAGGAGATAATTCAGATTTCCAAGAAAAACGTCATGGTCCACACGAAGCAGATCCTCCACGGAATCCCGCAGAGTCTGATAGACTTCTTCAAAGGAACCGATCGGGATCTGCTTTTTTTCCGCGAGATCTGTGAGTGCGCGGGCAAGGTCTTCGAGTTCTTTGCTGTTATAAGCGGGCTCCCTTTTTCCGGAACGGAACCTGCTGATCGTTGCCGTGCTCAGGCCGGAATATTCCGCCAGTTCTTTCTGCGTGGCAGAGACAGAATGCAGATAGGTACTTAACTGCTCATTGAATTTCATAGATGAGACACCTCGATGTAATGCATAAGAATACAGATATGATACAGGAATATTTCCGACAAAACCAGTGCTTTATCGGAAATCGAATAGAGTTCATCAGATATCTTTATTATCATATAAAGGGGAAGAATTCTGCTTTTTAT
>CADABA010000425.1 GCA_902785985.1 uncultured Lachnospiraceae bacterium | reverse complement strand
CCGGCCGCACCCAGACTCCTCCGTCCCCATACAGAGCACGGTAAACGACCATCGGCTCTGTCGTCTCAGAATGCTTTGCAATGTAAAGTACCTCGTACTTATTCCCTTGGAAATGCCGGTACCTGCCCGGCAAGACCGTCTTTACCGCCGTTTCGTAATCCATCACTTATCTCTCCGTACAGACTTTTGCGTCCGTTTATGTGCTCATTCCCGCACCATCTCCTCACTCAGCTCGAACAGCCTCCCGGCAGTCCGCCTGCTCTTCGAACGCTTTGAGGATTTTGCAATCTGACATTTATAAAAATATCCTCCGGAAATATGACTGACCGCCTCGTCCGTCGCAAGGTAGATGGCCGTTGCGGCTCCTTCCGCCGGCGTCAGGAAAAATGGTCTGAGCAGGCCCGTGATCGTTTTCCCGAACCCGGTCTCCCGGTCAACGCCCATATTGGTGGCGACCGCTCCCGGATGACAGCAGTTGACAGTGATTCCGCTGCCCTTCAGTCGTTCTGCCAGCTCTCTGGTGAACAGAACATTTGCGAGCTTGCTCTGGGAATAGGCCCTGACCACATTGTATCCATGGTGAAGATTAATGTCATTGAAATGAATCTTCCCGACTTTATGCGCTCCGGAAGCAACATTTACGATTCTCGAACCAGCAGACATCCGGTCAAGAAGCAGTGTGGTGAGAAGGAAATGACCAAGATGATTGATTCCGAACTGCCTCTCTATTCCATCTTTGGTCTCCTGCCGGTCGAGGGAAATAAAGCCCGCGTTATTGACAAGAATATCGATGCGGGGATACTTCGCCTTCACACTGCGGACAAAGCTGCGGATCGAAGCAAAATCTCCCAGGTCACAGATCATAAGATCCAGTTTCCGAGCTTTCTCTCCCGTCAGTTCGGCTAAAGCTTTCCTGCCCCGCTCTTCACTCCTGCAGAGCATAATGACAGTGGCTCCCTTATCACTGAGCGCCTTCACCGTGGCCATTCCCATGCCGGAATTTGCCCCGGTCACGATGGCAATCTTGTCCTGTAAATCTGACATGCCCTCTCCTTCTCTGCACTGCACACACAATATAATGAAAAAATACTTTTCCGGACTTTCTGTTTTCAAATTATATTATTGTTATTGCAAATTCTATTCTTCTCTTTTGGCGCTGACGGTTCCCGTCCGGACACACATCTTTTTACGAGCTTTTTACAAAACAATCCCTTTGACTTTTACAGGGTCATGTAACAATGCCTTAAATTTGCAAAAAATCAAGAACGCCCCGGCGTTCTTACCGAGCCGCGCAGGGCACGGAGCATCTTTCTCTTTGCGCGGCTGCGATCCGCAAAAGGAGATACTATGACTCTGTTCGAAATCTTTACTTTACTTGGCGGCGTGGGACTCTTCCTCTACGGGATGAGCCTGATGTCCGAGGGACTGAAACAGGCAGCCGGCAACAAGCTCCGGTCTATTCTGGAACAGGCGACTGCGAACCGTTTCGTCGCTGTTGTCGTAGGTATCCTCGTGACCTTTCTGATCCAGAGTTCCTCCGCGACAGACATGATGGTCATCAGCTTCGTCAACTCAGGGCTTATGACCCTTTCACAGGCAATCGGCGTCATCATGGGAGCCATTATCGGAACAACTGTGACCGCTCAGATCACAGCCTTTAATCTGAGCGATTACGCTCCCTTCATCCTTTTTATCGGCGCGATCCTCTTTCTTTTTGTCAAGAAGAGCGGAATAAAATATACGGGTTCAATTATTCTCGGATTCGGAATGCTGTTCTTCGGTATTGCCGTGATCAAGTCAGCGATCGTCCCGCTGTCAAAGAGTGCCGCGTTTATTTCATTCCTCTCGAAACTGGAGAATCCTGCAGTCGCGGTGCTTTTCGGCGTCATGTTTACCGCGCTCCTGCAGAGTTCTTCGTCGTCGGTCGTCATTTTCCAGACCTTTACAGTACAGGGACTGATCGGTTATTCCATGGCTGTGTATCTGGTCATCGGCGCCGCCATCGGTTCCGTTACACCGAATCTCCTGGCATCGCTGACGACCAACAGGAACGGCAAGCGCAGTGCCGTATTGAATGTGCAGTCTTTCTGGTAATCTGTATTACTTTAGGCCATTTTCTCTCTCTTCAGCTTCTGAAGCCTCAGAACGTTATGGCTGAGCATCTCGATTCACCCATGAAGACTACAGTCTACAGAGAGCTCCAGCCTTTCGCTGACAAGATCCGCACTCAGCACGAAAACATCCTGGAGGCGGCATCCGTTCGTCAGGACTTCACCGCCAATATTTCTCACGAACTGAAAACACCCCTTACAGCCATTTCCGGCTACTCAGAGCTGATTGAGACCGGCATGGTGAGCGGTGATCGATTCCCCACATAGCGGCGCAGATCCACCATAATTCCAATCGTCTTCTGTCCCTCATCAACGACATCATACGCCTGTCCGAGCTGGACCATAAGGAACTTCCGAGAAAGTTCACACCTGCAGATTTAAAGACGATCGCTGAAAACTGCAGCTCCAACCTGCGCGTCAGCGCGGAGAAGCACCACCTGTCACTCTCCTGCCAATGCCGTTCTGCAGTCCTTTCAGCAGACAGTGATCTCGTAAAAGAGCTCCTTGAGAACCTGATCCAGAATGCTATCCAGTACAACCGTCAACGTACTCATGACTGAAGTCACGAGCTTGTACCTGCCCTGTGGTCGAACAACGCTTTTGAGCGTCTTCCACATCAGGCTGTTCGCTTAGCCCGT
>CADABA010000424.1 GCA_902785985.1 uncultured Lachnospiraceae bacterium | reverse complement strand
CGTGTTATAGTTGACAGTAAGAAAATCAGGACTACAGATCCGGAAAGGAAAGGCAATGCTGCAGATACATACGTACAGTTCAGGAAATATATATCGCCCGTGTGATCTTCGGAGAACAAGTATGCCCGCAGCCAAAAAGGCTGAATGGCTTATTTTGACATGCCTTAAAAAGGCCGGATCAAGTGGATATCTGGGACCAGGTGCCTTTATGCGCATACTGGAATGATCAGAACATTCGAAGCAATGAATGCTTAGGCTGCCGCTTGTCCGAACAGACAGGCGGTTTTTTTGTGCACATCCGGCAAGCGCTGTGACAATGAGAGAACAGGGTTTTCGAGCAAGCCGGTATAGCTTATTGCGAAGAGAAAAGGAAAGACCGCAGATGAAAAGATATATACGAAAAAACAGTTCTAAGAATCCGCTCCGGTCGGGAGAGATAAGATTCCGGTCAGGAGAGAGAAAAGAGATCGGGAAACATACAGACGACCGGATTATAAAGACAGATCAGGCAGCATAGCCGGCACTCCTGTGGCCCGGCTCTGCCGGAACATAGGAGGGCGATATGATCGATATTCCATTCGTTGACACTGTCGCGACCGGACAAAACATCGACAGGCTGAGGAACGCAGCAGGCTTGTCCGTAAAGGATATGCAGATGATCTTCGGGTTCGCGACTCCGCAGGCGATCTATAAGTGGATCCACGGAACCTCCATGCCGACCATCGACAACCTGGTGATCCTGGCTGCAGTGCTGGGTGTAACGATGGACGAGATTGTCGTCGTGGGGACTGTATCCGTGAAGTGCGGATAAAAAATCCAATATTTATCAGTTCGAAAAAAGCGGGCCGGAATTCGCCGGCCCGCAGAGGGACACGGTTCAGGATAGCTGAGCAGGGCTCCCTGGAGATTCCATCTTTGAGAAGAGAATAATTCGAAGTGTGGTCCAGCCGGCATACCGGAGGCGTTCACGTACGGAGAATATCCGTGTGTAACGCAAACGGTCAGTGGTGCAATTCCACTCACTTCGATTTGGCGGCGGTAGCTCATTTGGCAGAGCACTAAATAATAAATCCTGTCCGGGATTTTCACAGCAAGATGATGATCGTGTGGATGTAGTTGGTTCGAATCCGACCCGCCGCCCTGTGGGATGCTTACAGCAAAATCGCTATAGAAGCACATGACTCTTAATCATGATTCCAATGCATCCTGAAAAAAAACGGGACACTGACAGCAAGCCCTGGGGACTTCCGGGCTGATCGAGCGGTTGGCCCTTAAGTGAAAAATGTGTCCTGAAAATGTGACCCTTACAGCAATTTTATTCTTCATCGCGCAATGAGATACGCGCGCAAAGTGAAACCTGCCTTCATAGTGAGTACAATCTCGCGATGAAGAATAAAAGCCTCCGGCGGATCGCAGACGTGCGCAGTGGAAGGCGCTTACGCGCCGCGCACGTCGCGGCAAGAACGCCAAGGCGTTCTTGAATTGGCAAGATCAGACTGTAAATCTGTAAGCGGTTCTTCAACGACCGGGCGTAAAGCGCCGTCGCGGATCCGTAATGAACGGGGTCATGTCATGAAGCACAGACTTTCGCAAGTGCCTGTGCAATAAAACAGCGGAAAGGAGGAGATGACAATGAATTTCGCTGAAGCAGCAAAGACGAACGCTGTATTTACAAGAACTGAAAACGGAGCCGTGGCATTAAACACCACAGGTGATGCAAGACTTGACTTCTTCGGAACGGTCGGTTCACTCCGCGGTGCGGATAAGGAGCGGATCACCCGTCTTTTCTCCGAGGCCTTCAGGGAAGACCCTTGCGTCCGAACCTGGACCTGATCGGCGTATACGGCCGTTACGATGACATGTACTGCCTGGTCGGAACTCCGATGGAGGAGGAGATGTGGGCCGCCATGAAGAGGCAGTTCGAGGAGGACCGTCAGGACATGCAGGAGGGAAATGCCATTTCCCTGCTCGCAAAGTGGATCAAGACGGCAGACGCTTCTTCTGCAAATACCAGAAAGCTCGGCATTTTAACTGCGCAGAGGCTCGGTTACTCTGTGTATGAGTTCAAGCGTCTGGTGCGTGCGATGCGTAAGCAGATCGGTATCGTGGAAGCACTCATGTCTGCCGGACGCTGGGATGAGATCCGCTATTCTACGGTTCCGTCCAGAGCTATGATGATCTACAGAAGGGCTTTCATGAAGCACGATGCTGACCGTTTCAGCGCTTTCGTACAGAAGGCAGTGCATGGTGAGGAGACCATCCACTCTGCGACTCTGTTTCCGTACGATATTATCGAGAGAGTCATGGAGATGAGCTGGAGAGGGATTCGGATCAGGGAAGATGAAACATTGGAAGCTCAGTGGCGTCAGCTGCCGGACTATGTGGAAGCAGGGACCAATGCGCTGGTCATTGCGGATACTTCCGGTTCCATGTACGGCAGGCCGATGGCAACGTCGGTCGGACTGGCGATCTACTTCGCCGAGCGGAATACCGGTCCGTACCATAACATGTTCATGTCCTTCTCCGGAACATCCCGGATCCAGATACTGAAGGGCGAGACCCTGGCGCAGAAGATCAGCAGCATCAACATGAGTGACTGGGCGAACAATACGAACCTCAAGGCTGCATTTCAGCATGTTCTGCAGATCGCTGTGAAGAATCATGTGGCGCAGGCAGATATGCCGAAGTCGCTGATCGTTATCTCCGACATGGAGATCGACTGCTGCGGTGATAAGAACTGGACGTTCTACGAGAAGATGTCTCAGAAGTTCAGGAAGCACGGTTACCAGATCCCGAATGTCATCTTCTGGAACGTGGCAAGCCGCCACGACGTATTCCACGCTGACAGGAACCGTACCGGTGTACAGCTGGTGAGCGGTCAGTCCGCGGGCGTGTTCCGACAGGTCATGCAGTGCGTCGGACTGGATCCGGTACAGGCGATGGAAAAGATCATTAACTCTGAGAGATACACGGCTATCACGGTTGCCTGAGCGAAATGTTCAGGCAGCCGCGCAAAGAATATGATAATATATAAACGATATTTACGGGGATCTGCAAGAAGGTGTAAAAGCTTTTAAAGCCGGTGATATAAATACAGTCGCTTGGATTTGGAAATTTGGTGTAGATGATCACTGGGGTACACTTTATTGTATCAATCAGTATTTGGTGGATGGAGACAATTGGATTGTATCAATCATATAGATCGAGATTTGTGTGAGGAAAAAAGATATGATACATTTGGAAAAAATCGATTCAACCAACATATGGGAGATTGTTGATCTGAAGGTATTCAAATCTCAGAAAAGCTTCGTTGCGGCAAACTGGGCAAGTATCGTCCAAGCATACGGTGTTCGGGATTCGGCCACAGCTGCGTTTCCATTTGCCATCTATAATGACAAAAGACCAGTTGGGTTCCTGATGATCGGTTTTAACGAGGCTGCGATGTATGAAAACTGGGATGACG
>CADABA010000423.1 GCA_902785985.1 uncultured Lachnospiraceae bacterium | reverse complement strand
GCCGATCGTAAAAAAAGGAATGCTGAGCAGTACGAACATAATATTGGCGGCAATAATGATGCCGAGCTTCGTCATGAATCTGCCGAAGAAGCTGTCATTGTCCAGAAAGCCCTGTATCAGATTGTTCATTACTTCCTCCTCTATAAACGCATATTTATATCTGACGTAATCCGTTCGGATGCCATACCGCAGCCACTCATGCTTCGCATTCGCGGGCGGTATCCGGCTCCCCGAACTACATCAATATGCGCCAGATCACCGCATAGATCACGATTTCCAGAACGATCGCGGCAAGATAGGCGTACATGATCTTCTTTGGCGCATCCCCGGCTGTGGCAATATGCACGGTTCCGTTTTCCTCCATATAATAGCGGATCTGCACCTTGTTTCCCACCTGATACTTCTCCGCCTGTTCCCGGGGTACAATGATCTCGGAACTCTTCTCTTCGCCCCCGATCTCGTAGGAGAGAAGAATATCAAGGGCAGGCGGCTCTTTCGGGCCGGATGCCTCATGGTTCCTCACCTCTTCGACGGCAGCCGTCGTCTCCTCTTTATAATTTTTAACAATGCGAAAATATTGAAGAAATCTGGCTGATGTATAAATCAGGGCCCAGAACATCAGCACCAAAGTCACATAGTAGAGCATACTAATCATCTCCTTCCGGCAAAGGCCTGCCCGGGGTTCCGCCGCGTCCCTGCGACACAGCCTTTTTCACTGAGGCGCATAAAGAAAATCCAGAAACTGCTCCACCGCTTCCACATTTTTCGAAAGAGCGCCGATACCGATCGCACATGGTTCTGAATAAATTCCATACTCGCTGACAAGACGGCTGTCGCTGATATCTATGCAGACAGGCACCTCTTCTGTGCTGTACTCCGTATCGATCGGGACCGCATAGAGAAAACGGTCTCCATATTTTTCACGAATGGAAGCGCAGGATTCGTCATTTAAATCCAGAAGTCTTCCGGTCCTGCCCAGCGCTGTCAGGGAGTCGCGTCCCATCACAATCGCATCCAGCGTTCCGCTGTCCGCAAATGCGACAAAGGCTTCAAAATAGCTGTTTCCCGTAACACCTTTAAGATAGTCAAAATAGGAGCTCGCGTCAAATCTCACTGCTTCTTCACGAAGATCAATGCCTGCATACTCTATATAGTCTTCCCAAAGCTTCGAATGATCACCGGCATCGGCATAAGTGTTCGCAAAAATCATAAAACAGCGGTAATCCCGCAGATTTGTCGTGTACTGGCGGACGGCAAATGTCACGAACCAGATAAAGAAAACAATTCCTATGATCCAGAGTTTATAATAATCCCAGATGTACTCGATCTTTTTACCCGTACCGGAAATTCCCTTGATCTTTTCTCTCTCACCCTTGAGCCGGTCGGCAAGGCGTATGTTCTTTTTCCTCATTTTTACGTCCCCTGATCCATTATACCATACGAGCCCTGTCAAACAGTACTCGAAGAATCCACTGTCCGATTACAGCTTTCCACCGGAGGTAGCGATACCTTCGACGAACTGTTTCTGGAAGATCACATAGATCACGATCATCGGCACGACTGCGAGAACCGCTGCTGCCATCATCTGCGGATAGTTGCTTCCGTACTGTCCCTGCGCCTTTGCAAGGCCGGCTGCAAGCGTCGTAGTCTGAACGCTGGAGCAGACGATCATGGGCCACATAAGATCCTTGAACGCGAACAGAGCGGTGAAAATGCCCAGCGATACCATGGATGACCTGGTAAGCGGCATCATGATCATCAGGAACTTCATCCCGATGTTGCAGCCGTCAATACCGGCCGCCTCCTCCAGATCTTTGGGAAGTCCCTGGTAGCCCGTCTTCAGAAGATACGTTCCGAAGGCTGTGACAAGACCGGGGAATACAAGTCCCGCCGTGGTATTGAGCCATCCGAGCGACGATACCATCAGGTACTGCGGGATAATAAAGATCGTGGACGGGATCATCATCTGGATCAGAACGAGCGAGAAGAGGAATTTCTTTCCCGGGAATTCAAGTCTGCCGAAAGCGTATCCCGCCATAGTGGCAGTCAGGCACGCGCAGACAACGCGGAAGAAGATCATGAGCAGCGTGTTCTTATACAGAAGCACAAAGTTGTAGCTCTGCCAGACCTCTCCGAATGTCTCCCAATGCCAGCCGCTGCTCGGGAAAATATAGAAAGGATCGACTGAAATTGCTTCCTGGTTGGTCTTGAGCGCCGTGAGGATCATCCACGCGAAGGGAACCAGCATGATGAAAGCCATGATGATCAGAATGATATA
>CADABA010000422.1 GCA_902785985.1 uncultured Lachnospiraceae bacterium | reverse complement strand
TAGTGTTTGCTGAACGGATGATATCCATTCATAAAAAGCCCATAAATATGGGAAATCTACTGAGTCCTAAGTCTATATCTGGTAAAATAGATGCATGGTTTTTCGATTCCAGACGTCAATTATCCTGCATCTAAGGAGCCAGATATGTACCGAAATACAAATGATGGACAGACCAGTATCTATGACTTTATCCTTCCCTTCGGCGGCCATTTGAAAGAAGATAACCGCTGGGTAAAACTCCGTGAACTGATCGACTGGGAAATAGTCGATCAGGAGTACCGCAGGAACTTTAGGAATAAAGTAACCGGGCAGGAAGCGTATCCTTCTTCCGTTGCCTTTGGCTCCCTTTACATCCAGCGGAGACTGGACCTTACGGACCGTGAACTGGTCGAGCAGATCGCCGAGAACCCGTATATGCAGTACTTCATCGGGTATAAGGAATACCGCAGCGAAAAGCCTTTTGACCCGAGCCTGCTCGTCACATTTCGCAAGCGCCTTCCCGAGGAAGTCATGAACAGGATCATTGAAAGATCATTCATCGAAACCGCAGGCAAAGACGATGAGGACAAAAACGATAAGGGCGGAGGCCACGGTTCTTCCGGAGATGAAGGTTCCGGCACGGATACAAAAGAACCGCCGAACAAAGGAACTCTGATCATAGACGCCACCTGCACACCTGCCGATATCGCATTTCCTACGGACCTCGAACTATGTGACAAGGCCCGCAGATGGACGGAAGTTATTCTTGACCGCTACTGGAAGCTCTTCGGGTCACTGAACGGTACAGGAGAAAAGCCCAGGACCTACAGGGAGGTCGCACGCCGGAGGTTCCTTAAGCTCAACAAACGCCGTAAAAAGTCAATGAAGAAGATCCGGAAAGAGCTCCGGTACCAGCTCGGGTGTATCCGCCGCAACCTCGACTATATCGAGGACTATGCCGCCGAGTACGGACTGGACTGCCTGTTCCGTGTACAGCGTGAACGTCTCCTGACGATCGTAGTGTTCTATGACCAGCAGAAGGAAATGCTGGACACAAAGACCCACCACATCGCGGACCGTATCGTAAGCCTTTCGCAGCCATGGGTCAGGCCGATCGTAAGAGGAAAATCAAAAGCCCCTACGGAATTTGGCGCGAAGATCTCAGTCAGTGTTGTCAACGGCTATACCTTCATCGACCGGTTCACCTTCGATGCTTACAACGAAGGTGAAGCATCCGAGTTTAAACGCATTGTTGAACTGTATCGGAAGCGGTTCGGCTGCTATCCCGAACGCGTCCTTGCAGACAAGATCTACAGGAGCAAGAGCAACCGGGAATTCTGCAAGAGCCATAGCATCCGCCTGTCAGGTCCGAAACTTGGACGTCCGGGTAAGGATCACGTATCAGATATCCGTCAGGAGCTGAAGGAGATCGGAGAACGCAACGCCGTCGAAGGTAAGTTTGGAAACGGAAAACGCAAGCTCGGACTTGCATTGATCATGGCCAAGCTTCAGGTAACAGCAGGTTCTATGATCGGGATGGATATCTTCATCCTGAACATGGAAAAGCTGATGAAGCAGGGTGTTTCATTGTTGTCGCATCATTCGGCCATATCCGACAGGCAGACAGCTAACAACAGATGTAATATCGGGGTGCTGGGCGCTGGTGTGACCACCGTTCAGCATGCCCTAATTAATTACAGAAATGCCACACCTGCGACTGGGATCGAAAACATTGACAAGGATCAAGTTATGCCCTATAATTCATATATTCGAATTCATCCATTTACAAGATGAATCGGACGTTGGATGTCATTATTATATGCGTGCCATGACACATGAAAAGCACTTGATTGTTCGGGACGGATATGAGATTCTTAATTCATAGGAACTACTATATCCGCATTATGAAAGCAGGTGAACAATGACTATAAGGCCGGAGGAGATGACGAATTTTACTTTTAAGATTGATAAGAAAACGAATTTGATTGATATTGATGTCACAGCCCAGGATCCCTATGTGGCAGCGATGTTGGCGGATTCTGTTAAGACACGTCTCCAAGCCTTTTTGACGGATTACCGGACTAATAAAGCGCGTCATGACCTGGCTTATGCGGAAAAACTCTATAAGGAGGCCAAACATGATTATGGCCGTTCGCGCCAGCTTTATGGTGACTTTATGGATCATAACCAGGATGTAATCTTGGAAAGTGTCCGTCAGAAACAGATAGATTTGGAAAACGAGGCACAGTTGATGTATAATAATTACACGGCAGTCAGTGCCCAGCTCTTGGCAGCCAAGGCGAAGGTGCAGCAGGAAACGCCTGCTTTTACCACCCTTCAGTCGGCTACGGTTCCACTGGGTAAAACAGGTCCAAAAGGCAAACTGATCGTGCTGATTTGCCTCTTCTTGGCTGCCTTGGGAACCACCATCTATGTCCTTTTCAAAGAGAAACAACTGAAGCCGCTTCTCGGCCTCTCCTAACACAAAACCATAAAATCTGCTAAATTCAGTCAGATTTTATGGTTTATTAAAAAAAAAATCGTACTTTTGCAGAATCAAAAGGGAATCGATTCCAAAAATAGGCCCCTTTTTGGTTAATTTTTCAAATTAAAAGAAGTCTAACGTTTTGGCTATAAGTCTGTTATGCCCGCGCGTTAGTAATGTTTTATTTGCCTGAATATTTATGGAAGTC
>CADABA010000421.1 GCA_902785985.1 uncultured Lachnospiraceae bacterium | reverse complement strand
ATATGGACGCCGAGAACATACCCGTCACCGTCCCTTGAGATCGTCACTGCGTCGTCGAGGTCCTTTGCGTCCGGTCCATCGATCGTGACCGTACAGAGCCCGCGCAGATCTTCTCTCCCGGCAAGATCGCCCGGGATCACATGGTCGGGGACACGCTCCGCCTGTAAAATGACCTTCTCCGGAAAGACCATCGGAAGTTCCATGGATCTCGCAACAGCCAGAATATCCGTCCCGGGGTCGTCCTCATTACCGAGGATCTCTGTTATCTCCCCGCTGGGATTCTCGTGGCTGTTCCCGTATTTTCTGATCTCGGCGACGACCTTGTCCCCGTTTTTTGCGCCTTTTGACTTGTCGAAGGGCACGATCAGTACCAGGTCAAATTTCGGATCATCCGAGATCACCCACCCTTCCCACTTCTTTCTGAGATAGGAGCCAACGACCGTGCGGGTCCCTCTCTCAAGGATCTTTTCGACAGTCCCCTCACGGCGTTTCCCATCCCGGCTTACCAGAAGGCAGTAGAGCACTGTATCTTTGTTCATCGCTCCGTGCGTGTTCCCGGCCGCTACGAAAATATCTTCCTCATTCTCCCCGCCTTCCGGGGTAATGAAACCGAATCCGCGGCTCGTAGAGTGAAAGACACCTCTGAACTGACGCCGGACGGCGGCCTTCACCTTTTTGTCTTTTTTTCCGATTTTATACTTATATCTTTTTCCCATAAATACCTCAGGCGGTGCATCGATCCGGACTGCTTTGCGTCGGGAAAGAAAACGGCCGCAGACAGTTTTCTCCGATTCGAATTTGTTTCCGCTCTGCTGCGAACCGCTCACGCAAAGCTGGATTCAAGAACGCCTCGGCGTTCTTGCCGCGACGTGCGCGGCGCGTAAGCGCCTTCCACTGCGCATGTCTGCGATCCGCCGGAGGCTTTTATTCTTCATCGCGAGATTGTACTCACGATGAAGGCGAGTTTCACTTTTCGCGCGTATCTCACGATTAAAATCACGAATATTGCGCGATGAAGAATAAAGCCGAAAAATGGCGGTGCCCCACGGGCACCGCCATCTGTCATGCAGGCTTTCACCTGCCATCTTCAATCAGTTAATAAACTTCATGACCAATACAAGAGAGAGGATGAAGAACAGGGCCGCCATGATCTTGGTGGCTCTCTCAAGTCCGCCCTCCATGGAGCGTCCTCTGTTCTGACCCCAGTAGGTATCCGCAGCTCCGGCGATCGCGCCAAGACCTGCATCCTTGCCTTCCTGCATCAGTACAACGACTGTAAGCCCGATACAGTCAATCACATAGATAATTGTTAAAATGATACGCAAGATATCCATACTGCACCTCTTTGAAAACATGCTATCTGGTATAATAGCACAGCCGGAATCAAAGCGCAATATGTTTTTTGGGCTTTACTGAATCCGCATTTTTCTTTTTATTTCTCGACCAGAAGAGAGATTCCCGTCATGTGAACGGCTCGCCCGTCTTCTCGTCGACCATCTTATCGCAGTTGCCGTGGTCAGCGCAGATGAACATCTGTCCGTTGACTTCCTTCAGGGCTTCGACAACACGTCCTACGCAGACATCGACTGCCTCGACCGCCTTGATCGCAGCTGCCTCATTGCCGGTGTGGCCGACCATATCGCCGTTCGCGAAGTTGACTACGATGGAGTCATACTTTCCGCTCTTGATCGCTGCTACAAGTCCGTCGCAGACCTGGTAAGCGCTCATCTCCGGCTGAAGGTCATAGGTCGCTACCTTCGGGGACGGAACAAGGAGACGGTCCTCGCCCGGGTACGGCTCTTCCTTGCCGCCGTTGAAGAAGAAGGTTACGT
Organism: uncultured Lachnospiraceae bacterium; assembly: GCA_902785985.1. GTDB lineage: Bacteria > Bacillota > Clostridia > Lachnospirales > Lachnospiraceae > Chordicoccus. Next base: position 1,174 of record CADABA010000421.1, on the reverse strand, counting down.
GCGCATACTTCTCCGTCTCAGCTGTGCGGAGCTGCTTCAGTCCGAGTTTGCTCAGATATTCGCCGAATGTGTTGGCGATCGACTGCTTCTTGAACGCGACGAACTTGTTCGGGATCGTGACATCATAATCCGTGAAGGTCACGAATGTCGTCTTGATTCTCTCGCCTCTGTCAAAGCCTGTGAAATCGTCACAGCAGAATACACGTGACATCTCGCGTGCGCGGTCCGGACGGAAGTTGAAGAAGATCACAGAATCGCCGTCCTTGATCGTAGCGACCGGAGCGCCGTCCTTCTGAACTACGAACGGAAGAACGAATTCATCCGGCTTTCCGTCTGCGTAAGAAGCTGCCATGCCTTCCGGAGCTGTAGCTGCCGGAACGCCCTTGCCGTTGGCCAGAGCGTCATAAGCGAGAGCGACGCGATCCCAGCGGTTGTCACGGTCCATTGCATAGTAACGGCCTGCTACTGTAGCGACCTCGCCGACACCGATCTCTTTCATCTTCGCTTCGAGCTCTTCGATATATCCCTTGCCGGATTCCGGCGGTGTGTCACGGCCGTCCATGAAGCAGTGTACATAGACCTTGTCAAGACCGTTGTCCTTTGCCATCTGGAGCAGACCGTAGATATGTGTAATGTGGCTGTGAACGCCGCCGTCGGAGACAAGACCCATCATATGGAGAGCTGTCCCGTTCTCTTTTGCGTTGTTGACGGCCTTAAGGAGATCTTCATTTTTAAAGAAATCTCCATCCTCGATCGCCTTGGAAATTCTTGTAAGCTCCTGATAAATGATGCGGCCCGCGCCCATATTCATGTGGCCGACCTCAGAATTGCCCATCTGGCCATCCGGAAGACCTACAGCAAGACCCGATGCATATCCCTTCTGGAACGGGCATTCTGCCTTCAGCTTATCCATAACCGGAGTGTTGGCAAGGTATACCGCATTATGCTCATGCACATCGCTCTCGCCATAGCCGTCAAGAATCATCATAACTGTTGGTCTCTTATCATTCATAGCTGCTCTCCTTTTTCCTATGTGTTTTGCCTGTTCACATATTCGTATATGCGTATTCTCAGTGCACACCTGTACGCATCCTATTCTTTTATATTTTACTTCACAGGCCCACTAAAGTAAAGAAACTTCGACATGAAATCAGGCGAAAGCGGGCGTGTTTTC
>CADABA010000420.1 GCA_902785985.1 uncultured Lachnospiraceae bacterium | reverse complement strand
CGGGCGTGCACAGCTACGCGTGAGAGAGGCATAAAAAATCATTGATGAAGTCTGAAAAAGGAAAAAATGAAAGCACCGTGCGGGATCTCACGGAAGGGGCGCTCCTTCCGATCATCGTCCGGTTCACGATCCCCCTGGTGCTCGGCAATATTCTTCAGCTGACGTACAATGCCGTTGACAGCATTATCGTCGGTAAATTCGTCGGCAGCACGGCGCTGGCTGCTGTCGGCACGAGCAACCCGATCATGACGCTGATCATCATGTTCGTACAGGGGATCAGCCTCGGGTCCGGCATTCTGATCGGGCACCTGTTCGGGGCCGGTGAGTACGGGAAACTGAAAAGGCAGGTCAGCACGGCGATGATCTCCGGGAGTGTGTTCTCGCTCGGTGTCGGGATCGCGGTACTCCTTCTTGCTGATCCGATCCTCCATGTCATGCAGGTCGATCCCGTGATCATACCGCATGCTGCAGTTTATCTTCGGATCATCGCCTGCGGACTCATTTTCAATTATATTTACAATTTTTTCGCGTCGACGCTCCGGGCGCTGGGGGACAGCAGGTCGCCCCTCATTTTCCTTGGCGTGAGCGCGGCGGTCAATATCGCCGGAGACCTGCTCTTTGTAGTCGGGCTCGGTGCGGGCGTGACCGGATGCGCGGTCAGCACCGTCATGAGCGAAGCCCTGAGCTGCCTCTTCTGCTGGCTCTATATAAAGAGAAAAGTCCCGCTCCTTGACATGGGGCGGGAATGGCTGATCTTTGATTCCGGGATGCTTAAAAAAACGCTCTCCTACGGGTCTGTCAGCGCACTGCAGCAGTCGACCGTTCAGCTTGGGATCGTAGGCGTACAGGGCGTCGTCAATTCGCTCGGGGTAGCCGTGACGGCTGCCTTTGCGGCCGCGAACAGGATCGATGACTTCGCTCTCATCCCGGGCAGAAATATCGCGCATGCGATGACATCGGTCATGGCGCAGAATGAGGGAGCGGGGAAAAAGGCGCGTGTCAGAAAGACGTTTTTCCTGGGGATCCTTCTCGATGCGGGATATGGTCTGCTTTCGGGGATCGTTCTTCTTTTCTCTGATTTTTTTATGATATCTCCGTCTCATCGCCCTCATGTATGTACTGCCTTCCTGCACCAATGCGATCCAGGGCTATTTCCGGGGGATCGGAGATCTCAGGATCACACTCGTTGGCAGCATCATGAACATGGGGGTTCGATTCGCCGCGTGCTTCCTCATGGTTTTTCATTTTCATATGGGAATCGAAGCGGTCCCGTGGGCATGCATGGCAGGCTGGGTCTCGATGCTCGCCTGTGAGCTTCCGTTTCTGTTTGTCAGTCTCAGGAAAAGGAGATCCGGTCAGAAGTCTGTGTGATCTGCAGGCCGGATTCCGGGCTGTGCAGCAGATCGGATCCGCGAGCGGCTCGAAACATCACCTCCTGCCGATCATCGGACGGACTGATCTGCTTCCGGCTGCTCAGATCGAAAGGCCGAGATCCTTCCTCGCCTTTTTGATCCTGCGTGCGAAAGCCGTATGGAAATCTCTTCCGGGAGCTGTCGGAGTTCCATAGAAGAGGTCAAGAATATAGAGCGCGGTTTTCTGAGAGAGCTCCATATCCTGCGCGGAGAGGAGCTCTTTTTGCACCTCTTTCCGGAAGTCATGCCAGGTCAGAAGGAAGGCCTCGTAACGGGGGAGGTCTGCTATTTCGAGCCACTTATGGATACGAACCTTGCTCCGGCCTCCGGGACAGACGGAATCCGTCACAAAATAGCCGAGGGTACCGTTTTCATAGACCCGTCCGAGGGGATAGAGCCTGCAGAAGCCCGGCCGGAAGGCGTGAATGCTGCAGCGGCCGTCGGGACCGAGAAAGGAACAGGCGTCTGTCTCCTTATCCATAAGGAGGTGAGGGAGGACCAGCCCGCCGTCAACGTGAAGCCCGATGCGCTTATTCAGGAGCTCTCCGAAGCCTGTGCCGAGGTTCTGGCTGAGCAGACAGACATCATAGGGGTCCAGATGAATTGTGTCGTCCATACCGCGGCAGCATTCGCCGCAGCCTTCGCAGGCGCTGCAGGATATGCGGGCAAGATCATGGGAAGTGAGGCGGGTCGGCATATCATTTTCCTCCATAGACAATTCTGTTTTGCTTGCTGTGGTGACCTGTCGGACGGTCCTGTACGCTATCATAACACCGGCAGGCCTGCGAACACAACCTGTGAGCAGGAACGGTGCGCCGACAAACTGTCAGGAGCATGGCAGTTTTATGTGTTCTATGGTATACTTGACGTATCTGAAAATTGTGCATTCAGCCGCAAATGGCTTTTGACCGGACTTAAAGGAGGGACACTATGCAAATGGATCAGGAAAACAGACCCTATATTTCATGGGAGCTTGTTGGGAACTTCATGATCGACGCATTCAAGGCAGCCGGACTTCCGGAGGAAGATGCGAAGATCTGCGCAGATGTACTCATGGAGAGCGACCGCAGAGGCATTGAGAGCCACGGCGTGAACCGGTTCAAGCCGATTTATCTCGATCGAATCAATGCCGGAATCCTCAAGACGACAACAGAGTATGAAATCCTCAAGGAGACGCCGACCACGCTCGTCGCAGACGCGCACGACGGCATGGGCATGGTCGCGAGTTATAAGATGATGAAGTCTCTCATCGAGAAGGCAAAGATCTATGGAATTTCGATGGGCGCGATCCGCAATTCTTCGCACTACGGGATCGCGGGCTACTGGACGACTATGGCATCAAAGGAAGGTCTGATCGGAATTACGGGAACGAATGCC
>CADABA010000419.1 GCA_902785985.1 uncultured Lachnospiraceae bacterium | reverse complement strand
GTCTCAATGGAACTGATCGTGTTCCGGGATACACCTACCATTTCTGCAAGAGCAGCCTGAGACAGGCCTTTCTCATAACGGATCTCTTTGAGTCTGTTTTTCAATAGCAGTTTATCGTCCATATGGCACCTCGTTATCCTGCAAGCTGAAGGATCCATGAAACAAGGAAAGCAGCCGCAGCGACTGCATCAACGATTGCAATGAAGAGCTCATGTTTCTGATGCAATTTCATATATTTGTAGAAAAAGATGACTGAGTTCGAAGCCATAATGGCAAAAAATACTTCGCTGCTCATGCGTTCAAAGATCATTGCGTCGACCACATATGATCACGACCCATCCGATATGCATTCCATTTTTCGAAACTTCCAGATTGACGATATCCTGTCCGTGGTTTTCCTGCTGGCTTTTTGCCAGTATTTCTTCTCTTTTCATGGTGATACCTCCCTGGGGATTGCCAAGTTTACTTGGTATGATTGAATCATAGCATTGCCAAGTTCACTTGTCAATCCTTTTTGCAAAGTTTTCTTGGCATCACCTATCCATCCCTATCCAATGGATGAAAGCCGTCTTATCACTGCTGTTGTATCCCGCTTTTTCGTAAAAACGGAGCGTCCCGGCCTTCTTCGAACCGGTCAGAAGCATCATCTTATAACAGTTTTCTTTTTCAGCAATCTGTCTGGCATATTCGAGACATTCGCCGGCATAGCCTTTGCCTCTATGATCAGCATGTGTCACGACATTTTCTATAAATGCATACGGACGAACATTCCTTGTCAGATTCGGTATGATCACACAGACACAGGAGGATACGATCTGCCCCCCGACTTCATTTACGATCAGGTGATGATTCCGATCGCCAAGGATCTGTTCCCAGGTCTCTGTCAGATGCCTGTCATGATCAGGGATCCTTTCTTCGTGAAGGAACAAATACAGCTTAAGCAGCGAATCCAAATCTTCCCGTCTTGCTTCCCTGACCACAGATCAGCCCTCCTTCGTCAGAATTCCATACTTATCCGGATGCCGGTATTTCTCCCCCATCACCTCGTGCTCTCTGTACTCCCGGAGCATATCCATGTCTATCCCGGCAAGATAAACACCTTCCGCTTCCGGCGCTTCAAAAATGCACATATCCCGCACTCCCGGTACATCGCTCAGCCACGCAACGCCGTCAAAGACACTGGAATGTCCGTTACAGTCCGGCTGCCCTTTCGGATAATTGCAGGTAACTACGGCTGTTTTATTCTCATATGCTCTTGTCCGAAGCGCTGAGAGTCTGTTGATCTCCATCGGGCAGGCATTCGGTGCAAGGATCACCTCCGCCCCTTTCAGCATCAGGATCCTTGCACTCTCCGGAAATTCTCTGTCAAAGCAGATCATGGACCCGATCTTGACGGTCCCTCTGCCGATATCCAGATCCGTCACATAAAAATCTTCTCCCGGTGAAAGAACTGTTTCGTCGGCAAAGGCACAGATATGGACTTTCGAATAGTGCAGCCTTTCATTTCCCTTTCTGTCGAAGAGAAGAATGGAATTGAGCGGTTTCGGGTCGTGCTTTTCAAGAAATGTGATCCCGATCGCCATCTGCAGCTCTTTTGCAAGCTCTCTGAATGCGCAGATGAATTCACTGTCTGCCGTTATGGCCAGCGCATCCACGGCACCCTCTTCCTGCGGAAGAAAGTATCCGTCGCTCCACATTTCCGGAAAAAGGGCGATGTCCGCTCCCATATCTTTTGCCTTTCTGCAGGCAGCTGTTCCAATATTTTGCTGCTCATCTAAGCTTCCACCGGGAAGCAGCTGGAGCAGCGCAATCTTAAGCATCATAATCTGATGGTCTCCTCCTTTACGTTACAGCGTTCTCTCCATTATGGTATTAATCTCAGAATGCTCTCATTACTCTCTGACTGTTTTCTGACGTCATTTAACTTTACTACGAAGATATTGCCGATGGGCTTCCCCGTCTCTTTATATTCGATGACCCAGTTGAAATATCCGCCGTCCGCATACCTGGGGACCCATTCCTCAAGCAGATCTC
>CADABA010000418.1 GCA_902785985.1 uncultured Lachnospiraceae bacterium | reverse complement strand
GTCGCGCTATGTGGCTGTTCGCATAATTGCGCTTGTGTGAGCAAGCTCCCACCGCTTATTATGCTCCATCCCCGCACCGCTCGTAGGTACGCGCAAATTCCTGCTTTCCGAAATGGAAGACAAACAGGTATATTTTCTATTCCGGAGTGCACGCATTTTATGGAAAATGCACCGCACCGGGAGTACAATAAAATCAGTTCCTGTCATCTTAAGCCATGTCGGCACGACCTCTTGAAAGCTTCACATCATAACTCTTACCTGCCGGCTGGCCGTCTCCGGGTCAGCGCCTGTCCCGGGACCTGTAATCAAATTTCGTAAAGGAGGTCCCAACATGCTTCATGAAATAACATTTCCTTCATTTAACGAGAGAGATACCGTCTACGGATGGATCTACGTGCCTGCCTGCAAGCCGAAGGGCATCATCCAGCTCGTCCACGGCTTCGGCGAACATTCCCGCCGTTATCTGCACATGATTGTCGGCTATCTGGAGGCCGGCTACATTGTCGCTGCCGATGATCACGTAGGACACGGCAAGACCGCAGTCGAAAACAACACCTGGGGCGACTGGGGCGACAAGGGTGTCCACACCATGATGGAAGACGAGCACAAACTCAAGGAAGTCGTTGAGTCGTTCTATCCTGATCTTCCCTACTTTATGTTCGGCCACAGCATGGGCTCATTTATCGCAAGAGACTTTATCGCAAAGTATGGAAATGAACTCTCCGGCGTGACGATCTGCGGCACCGCCGACGTCTTCCCGGGCGCAAAGGAAGGAATCGCCGCCATGCAGAAGCTGGTGGACGAGGGCCACGGAGATGAGTGCGATCCCTCGAAGACCGCGGAACTGCTCGGCTGGATGTGCGAGCGCTGCGGCGAAATTCGTTATGGGAATGAGTGGATCTGTGCGGATCCCTATGTCCAGACTGACCACGCGGCGGATCCGTTCGACGCCTTCACGAAACCGACCAACAACCGCTCTCTTCTCTATTTCCAGCAGATGATGGATGTGATCGCCGGTGAGGAGTGGGCCGCAAAAGTCCCGACAGACCTGCCCATCTATATCATCAGCGGAGATCAGGATCCGGTCGGCATGTATGGAGAGGGTGTCTATGCAGTCGCGAACCACCTCTACCGCACGGGCCACAAGCCGGTCACGAAGCTCTATTCCGGCTACCGGCATGAAATTCACAATTACAAGGCCATCAAGAATGAGGTCGTAGCGGGAATCACAGATTTCTTCGACAGCCAGCTCGGATAAACTTCAGGAACGCCTCATCGTTCTTGCCGCTTGCAGGAGAGATGGATTTCATTTTGCGCGCAATACTCGTGTCTAAAGACACGAGTATTGCGCGATGAAGAATTAAAATCGAGTGTCCACGGTGCAGACGCATCATGGACACTCGATTTTTTGATTTCTGACGCAGAATTCCCGTGACCCTCTTCGCAGAGGGAATGCGCAGAAGGAAAGATTTCCTCAGACTTTCGGGATGTTTTCCTTTTGATTCTCCAGATAATGCTGCTTGATCAGCAGGAAATCTAAAGATCGTCTGAAGATGCTCGAGCTGCCGGCTGGGCGCATTGAGCTCCGTCACGTAGAGGCTCATGTAGAGGATATATTCGACAATGATCGCAGCCTGCTCGGGAACCATACGGATCTGCTGCAGCTCCCGCTGAAGATTCGCCAGGATCTGGCACTGGTCCCTGCGCATCTCAAAGTATTCGAAATAATAATCGGAATCTCTGGTAAATCTGTTCCCCTGGAATTCCGTGGAAATCCGGATACAGTGTTCCAGCCTTTCCTCCAGGCTGTGGATCTCCTCCCAGATCCGTCCCTTTTCGATCCCCAATTCAATATAGTCCGCGATACCCGTCAGCGTGGTCTGCATTTTGCTCTGGATGACAAGAATCTCCGTGTCGAGCTGATCCTTCATGGAATACGTGTCCCTGAACAGGTTGAAGATCAGGGCAAACCCCATACCGGTGAGCACGATAAAGAACTCGTTGACAATGACCGCCGGTGTAAATTCCGACACTGAGAGAAAGTGCGTGCCGGCGACGACATTGGCGGAGAGAGCCGCGCCCCAGCCCATCATCTCGCTGAAATAGATCGTAATGAAGATGAAGATCCCGTACGCAATGAACTCATTGACATACTGAAAGAGGAAAAATGCCGAAATCGCCGTAATGATAAAGCTGATAAGCCGGGATGCAGACAGTCGGAGCGTGTCCTTGGACGTCGTCAGCATTGAGAAAATGCAGATCACGCCTGCCTGTGTCTCAAACTGAAGTCCTATGATGTGCGCGGTATAAATAGCCAGGGAGCTGGCCAGGCCAAGACGCACACCGTAAACAGCCCAGCGCCTGCTGTTCTTTAAAATGTATTCTTTGCTGATCTTCATGCCCTGATTCCGTCCCTTTATCCCAGTGGGGGAAGACCCTCGCCTCTGCAGACGATGGGTAAACCAATATCCTGCTTATCTTAGTGGGAGAAGACCCTCTCCTCTGCATGCGATGGGTAAACCAATATCCTGCCTGTCTCAGCGGGAAAAGACTTTCGCCTCTGCAAGACGATGGGCAAACCTGTGTCCTGCTTATCTCAGCGGTGAGCCGCAATCCTCCCACTGAATCCGGGAACGCCTCGGCGTCCGTACCACGGCGTGCGCGGCGCTTACGGCGCATTCATCGTAACCTTGCGTCTTGAGAATTCCGGTTCAGAGATGAACTTTGATTATTTCTGTCCTGCTGCGAAATATCCGTCAATCGCCTTCGCAAACTGGTCTGCGCAGGAAGTTCCCCTCAGTCCGCAGGTATTTCCTCTCAGGATATCAGCGACCTCCCGGGCATCCTTCCCCTCGACCAGCCTGCCGATCGCCTTGAGATTCCCGTTGCAGCCTCCTTGTGCAGCTTCCCGTCCTCGAGATCGAAGTCGAGCTTCACCGAACATACGCCCTTCGGGCTGAATGTGATGTGTTCCATATTCTGCTCCTCCTTGAATATAAAAAGTTTTTCTGATGAATGACTCTCAGGTTTATTATATCATATTCCGGCCTGTGTATCTTCTCAGTATCTTCTTCTGCAATACCTTAAATTCACAGGTCCAATATGTATATTTTTTCTACTCCCCGACCAGCTTCACGACCTTCATCTCATGATGCATCGCCCGAAGGAGCTTTCCAAATGCATCTTCTGTATAGATCTTCAGGCTGGATGTGTTGATGCAGGGATGGCATCCGAGAAACTCCCCTTTCAGAACATCTTCATCCACAAGGAGCTGTACTCTGTTATCCCGGTCATTCATAAGGCCCAGAATACTGGAGGACCCCGGCGTGCAGTCCAGCATTTCCTCCATCTCT
>CADABA010000417.1 GCA_902785985.1 uncultured Lachnospiraceae bacterium | reverse complement strand
TTCTCCGATCGCAAATGCATGATTCATAGGGCCGCTTCCTTTACCGAGGTCCAGCATGGCTGCAAGAGCACCCGACAGATACGTCTTCGCCCTGTCCACAGCCTCAGAAAGGGACAAGCCCTTCGCCAGATTGGCAGCAATGGCACTCGATAAAGTGCAGCCGGTTCCGTGGGTATTCGGATTATCGATCCGCTTTCCATAGAACCAGGTCCCGCCCTCATCGCCATACAGGTAATCATTGGCGTCGTTTTGCTGATGTCCGCCTTTCATGAGTACGGCACAGCCAAACTCCCGATGGATCTTTTCTGCTGCCGCTTCCATTGCCTCCGGCGAAGTGATCTTCATACCGGACAGCACTTCCGCCTCCGGGATGTTGGGGGTGATCACGCTGGCAAGCGGGATCAACTCGCTCTTTAAGGCTTCGACCGCATCGTCCGAGATCAGTTTCGCTCCGCTGGTAGCCACCATGACCGGATCAAGAACGATCTGTTCTGCCCCGTACTGTTTCAGTTTCTCTGCGATCACGCGGATCAGCTCCTTGGAAGAGACCATTCCGATCTTCACTGCATCCGGAAAAATATCCGTGAATATCGCATCCAGCTAAGAGCGGTGACCGCGCTCATGGCGTATACGCCATTGACCGTCATCGTCTTAATGTCAGCCTGGATACCGGCGCCTCCGCAGGAATCGCTTCCCGCGATTGTTAATGCTGTTTTCATCTTATCCTCCTCTCAGCATTAATTTTGTTAAGCGACGGAAAGTGGTGCCCCCGGTCCGCCGCCCTATGTTTCTATACGAAAACGCTCCAAAGACCAGACTGGTGCAGCTCAGGGATTCTTTCTCCCTTTCGGGACTCGAATTCCGACTGCCGCTGCAAAATGCATGCAAAGCGTTTTCGTATGTATGATCAGCCGGTCGGACATTCCGCAAATGCCCACCGGCAGAATTCACTGTAGTCTGTAAGGTCGGGCAGGTAAATACTGCACTCTTTTTTCATATTCTCTGTGTCCTCCGCACTGGCGGCATCATACACGCCTGCCGTCGGAAATCCGGCTGCATTCGCCGTCCGCACAGCATGGATCACATCTTCGACCACACAAACTTCTTCCGGGTCGAGGCCCATCGCCTCCGCGCACTTCAGGTAAATGTCCGGTCTGCTCTTCCCGGATCCGACCTCTTCACAGGTAATGATCCCGGCAAAGTAATCCATAAAGCCCAGACGCCTCATCGCCGCTTCGATATGATGTCTGCTGCTTGAGGTAGCGATCATCATAGGAATCTGCCTCTTGTGCATCGCTCGAAGATATTCACTTACTCCCGGTTTGGCCTGCACTTCATTTACATAAAAATCTTCCAGTTTGGCCAGCACGCCTCGCCGGATCTCCTCCTCTGTCTGAGAAAGGCCGTAGGTCCTTTTCATATAGGCCGCGCTCTCCTCAAGACTCATGCAGAAAAGGATCTCCGGGAGTCCGGGTTCCGCTTCTACGCCAAGCTCCTTCAGATAGCGAACTCCAAGATCATCCCAGATCGGCATGGAATCAAGGAGCGTTCCGTCTGCGTCAAAGATCATGCCCTTTATCACTGTCATCTTCCTCTTACTTTACCGCTTTCCTTTACAGGCAGTCGGTCCGCCCGGTCATTTTCCCCGCTTAATTTGCCGCTTTATTTTACCGCTGCCGCAACAGCTTTCTTAAGTTCTTCTGTCGCTCCCCTGATATCCTTCTGAGCAAAGATCGCGCTGATCACAGCGGCTCCGCATATCCCGCTGCCCTTCAGTTCTTTTATATTGTCCTTCGTGATCCCTCCGATCGCCACCACCGGAATACTGACAGCATCGCAGATGGCACGCAGGGTCTCGAAGCTCACATCATCGGCATCGTCCTTCGAGCCGGTAGGAAATACCGCCCCAACGCCCAGGTAATCCGCTCCACGCTGCTCTGCCCGCACCGCCTGCTCCACGGTCTGCGCGGACACTCCGAGGATCTTATCCTCTCCGAGAAGCTTTCTCACATTCCCGGCTTCCATGTCGTGCTGTCCCACGTGGATCCCGTCCGCATCGGTCTCAAGAGCCACCTTTACATTGTCGTTGATGCCTGCACAGCTCCTGAATGGCTTTCGCCTCCAGGAGAAATTCGCTGTCACAGAGGTTCTTCTCCCGCAGCTGCAGAAAAGTAGCTCCGCCTTTCAGCGCAAGCTCCACCTGCTCATACAGGGTCTGGTCCCCCAGCCAGCTGCGGTCCGTGATGGCATATAACAGCAGTTCTTTCTCCAGTGTCGTATTATCGGATCTCATACTTTGCTCCTTTATCCAGCTGCTCTCCCGTCATCAGGGAAATTGCATCAATGATGCGGTTGCGGTACGTCGAATTGCCCTCATATTCCGCCAAATGCGAATATCCGATCTCTCCCGCAAGCCCCATGGCACATACCGCGGCAGCCGCTGCCTCCAGCACATTGTCCGGATTGGCGGTGATAAATGCGGTCATCATTCCGGAAAGCTGGCATCCTGTTCCGGTGATCTTTCCCATCTGCGGCTTTCCGTTCCGGATCACGAAGCAGCGTTCGCTGTCCGCCACAAGATCGATCGCGCCGGTCACTGCGATCACCGATCCGGTGCTTGCGGCATAGCCTTTCACGAAGCAGATCATACTGTCCAGGTTCTCTTCGGTAACGGCATCCGCGGCATCCGCATCCACGCCTTTGGTCGTTCCGGTGCCTATGCCGAGGGCTTTGATTTCAGAGATGTTCCCGCGGATCACTGTAAAATGAATTTTGCCAAGAAGGTCCGCCGCCGTACCGGTCCGAAGACGGCTGGCACCTGCTCCTACAGGATCCAGCAGAATGGCGTGGTGCAGTTCCTGCGCCTTTTTTCCCGCGAGATGCATGCCCCTGATACTGCTCTGATTCAGGGTGCCGATATTGATATTCAGTCCTCCGCAGATGGAAGTGATATCCTCGACGTCCTCCGGCTCATCCGACATGATCGGGCTGCCCCCGCACGCAAGGATCACGTTCGCCACATCATTGACAGTCACATAATTGGTGATATTGTGTACCAGCGGCGTTTTTTCCCTCACAATATCAAGATATTTTCCAAGCATCTTTTCTTCCTCCTTTTTCTTCCCGGCATTCCGGATAATTGAGAAACTCTGCGCAAAACAGACTTGTATGAAGAGCAGCCTTTCGCAAATGCCTGCACAACATTCAAGGGAAGTGCCTGCGGAACATCGGGAACTCTGCGGCGTTCCCGGCTATGCCCGCAAAAAAAAGCGGACTTCCCAAGCCGGAAAGTCCGCAATAAAAGCCTTATCTTCCCTACGTTGGCATTATCCAAATCAGGTACGGTCGAAACAGTATCAGTTTCCTCTCAGCCCGCTTCTGCAAGCTCCCTTGTCATTCTTTTTATAGCACTATGAAGTTTTGGTGTCAAGACATACATAAAAGCCGGGCTCCGGTCTGTCCGTCCGCCCGGGACCCGCCTCACTTCTTCACTTCGATCAGAACAGTTCCGGTCGCCTTCTCGAGGCAGGTCGCTTTCACCATATAGTCTCCTGCCGGCACTGTTCCCGATGCCCCGTCTTTGTTCTTAAGATCGGCTTTCATGATCGGTTCCTCATTTATTACAGGCAGCGAATCAGCGCTCTGTTCTGCAGGCGCTCCTAATAATTCCACCCTGATCGATCCCTTTGTCAGATTTGCATCGATTGCGATCTGTTCCCCTTCTTCTACATGAAGCGAACCGCTCATAAAGAAATCTCCCTTAGCCGCTTTCTCAGCCGTGATCGACATCTTTTTTTCACCTTCCCAGTTCCCTGAGAATTCCGACTTTCCGCACGCGGTAAGCGC
>CADABA010000416.1 GCA_902785985.1 uncultured Lachnospiraceae bacterium | reverse complement strand
AACGATGCTCGACAATGTTAAGGAAAGCTTTGATGAGGATCTCAGATTCCTCGCACTTCCGAAGGCACAGGCGGAAACTGCTTATACATGGCAGATTCTTAAACTGGATGACGTGAAGGAAAGCCTTGACCGGGCAATCGAAGAGCTGCAGCCAAAGACACTGATCACTGATTTCCTGAATGCAGTTACGCAGGAGTATCATGAATGGATTGAAGGGGATCCGGATCGGATTACTGTATTTATCAGCAAGTTCATGAGAGATACATTTGAAGAGCAGATGAATATATCGCTTCAGGATTACCTTATGTTAAAATATCCGGGTGCGGGGACACCGGCGGTACTTGCTAACATCATTGAACGGGAAATTATTACAAAGGTCTACGATATGGCTTCTGCCATGTTCGGGTGTGATCCGATTTTTGATATGCAGAGGGATACATACCAAACGACGAAACTTTCCGTACCGGCCTCCGCTTCCTCTGTATGCGATGCAGCCCACCAATTCAGTTATTATTATAGGGGACGAAATTGCACAGTCAGAAAGACAGGACTGAAGGACAGGATCTTTGCATTGAGATTCTTCAGTGGGATTCCGTTCTATGCTTATCATGGAGCAGACCTTCTGAAAGAAGAGTATGATGAGATTAAAAGTGGGGGAGGAGCAGCGGGACTCCATTTGTATGCGAAGACCGGAAGAGGCTCCGACGGCTCGGGCGATAAGGACTGGGCCAATTTCCTACCGGATCCTATCCCATATTCTAAAGATCCCGGTATGACGGAGAATGCTGAGGAAAAAATCGAGCTTTACAACAAAGCCTGTGAACTTGGAATCATCGGCCCTGACCAATGGGAGTATAAATGGCTGCTCAAAGTATCAAAGCAGATTGATGAAAAAACGTATACAGCTGAAGAATTTATGACGGTGGATGCGGATGACAACAAGATACTCAATCAGGTCGCCATCGCATCGGTAAGGTCAAATATTGAAGCTCGACTCGAACACGGGTGGGAGGAAAAGAATCTGGACCGTACGATCATTATGAAAAATGATGGTCACAGGAAACTTGGAAAAGAAATCGTGGATCGGGTGCGGCTGGACTATTTCCTTTCATATCCGAACTATCAGGCAATTGTGAAAGAAGAGATCAGAAAATATGATGTGCTTCGCGGACAGCTGAAGCGGTTGGACGAAATAAGGTCAGTTGACCTTAACAGTATAGCACAGACACTGTAATTCGAACATGTCTATGTAAGCGATGGAACAGAAATGATGACCGTCTATCCGGAGAAATTCATGAACTGTGCGTGGAGTGATGCGAGAAACAAGTGGGTTCCGCTGACACCGGCTATGTGGGTCTGGCAGGACGATGCCTGGCAGCCGATCAGGCTGGACCGGCAGGGGACTATAATCATTATAAATGATTAAGTATAGTTATTGAGGCTGTTTGTAACTCTATGTACATAAATAAAGAGGGGGATATATAAATGCCTACATATGATCAGTTGTTACTTGAATTTGGCGGTGGTGTCATAAATGCACACTCCCAGTCGGAAGCCTTCAAGGGGGATGCATGCGTTGCGATTGGCATCGGCGGAACCGGTATTGCAGCTTTGAAAAGACTCAAGAAAGCTGTCTATCAGCAGCTGCTTCCCGATGATCCGAAGTCTCCGATTCCGACTTATGCGCATATCAAATTTATTGCTATTGATTCAGATAATATTGATCCCGGACACGGGAAGGGAAAACTTTCTACCGGTGAAATGTTTTCTATAAAAGATCCTAATTTTTCAGGAGTACTGGGGACAGAGAAAGGCAAACAAGTTGTCAGAAATGACCCCCGTATGTCCTGGATGGATATAGACAATATAACTGCGCTTCATTCTCCAGAAGGTGCAGGTGGCATTCGCGAGGCAGGTCGTTACCTTTTGATTTCCAAAGCGGACGAGTTGAAAACGAGGATTGAACTTGAATGCAAGTCTGCCATGGCGGCGGCGCAGACCGGTTCAGTGACGGTTTACATATTTGCCGGCATTTCCGGTGGAACCGGCAGCGGATGCTTTATCGATACATGCTATATTGTCCGTCAGGTGATGAACCAGAACGCATGGTCTTCATCAGGAAAGATCATGGGATTCTTCTTTCTGCCGGATGTTGTTACTTCAAAAGATGAAGTGGCCGCTAGCAGGACAGCAGTAATGTATAATAAGCGCAACGGTTATGCGGCGATGAAAGAACTGGATTACCTGATGAATCTCTCTCTGGGAGAGGACCGTTTTTATCAGAAATACGGTGGTTTCACCATTGAAACACAGGAACCGCCGGTCGATATGTGCCATCTGATTTCCGCCACAAAAGCAGATGGTACTCTGATGAAGGATGGTTTTAATTACTGCATAAATGTTGCTGCTGATTATGTCATGTCGTATCTGATTGACCTGTCCGAGGTGCCTGAAGGTGCGGATGATTCTCAGGGTCTGACTCTGCGCGGCCATCTGGCTAACGTTAACCAGGGGACTGCGGCACTTCCCCGCACGTATGGGGCACCGAGAATCTATCACGTAGTAGGAGCATCGAATGCGGAAATTCCGATGACGCAGATCTCTACTTATCTGGCTGCGGGTTTCATGAGACGCTTTGCAGGGATGATTGGCAGGGAAAAGATAAATGCCAGCATTACAAAGCAGGTTGTTAATGAGTGGGCGCATAAGTTAAATCTTGTTCCCAATATGATTCTTGGGAGGATCAGTAATGGCGCAAATGGCGTACAGCTTCCGGATGTCGATAAACATATTCTCAGACAGCTTGGCCAGATGCCGAGAGGGAAAGCACCGGAATGCTGGGCGATACCCGGAAACGATTTTCTGGATAAAGCGGAAGGGAAGAGAACAGCCAATTGTAATGGTCTGAAGGCAGATATCGAGGATTTCTCTCTGGATAAATTGCTTACAGGCCAGACAGCATCGATCATCAGCAGTATTTTTAATTGTCTGTATTCTATCAGCACAAATCCCGAACTTGGACCGTATTACGCTGCTCATTTGATTCATAATAACGGCTACGACCTTGGTAATGTGATTGAAGGTCTCGTTGAGACATTCAGACAACAGAAGGAGACGCAGGAACTATATCTTTATGGCAGAGGGACAGGCGGCATTTATGATGCGATTCCCCAGGTGAGTGCTGAT
>CADABA010000415.1 GCA_902785985.1 uncultured Lachnospiraceae bacterium | reverse complement strand
AGATCTTCCCGGATCCGCGATGCGCTTATCTATCTCTGTCTATAAGGACGGAAGAAATCTGTTCCGGCAGGATGAGCAGGCTGCTCTTCATTTTATTGCGGGAATTCTTGAGCATCAGCCCGCGATCTCGGCATTTTCCAATCCGCTCGTCAACTCCTACAAGAGACTTCTCGGCGGAACGCAGGCACCTTCCAGGCTCTACTGGTCAAGACATGACCACTACGCCCCGCTTCGGCTTGCCCTGAATGAAGACGGCTGCCCGTGCATTCAGTGGACCCTGCCGGACGGAGCCGCGAATCCGTATCTGACGCTTGCCTGCGCGATCGGAGCGGGCCTCGACGGAATCAGAAAAGGCGCGCTGCCGCCTGTGGAGGATACAGATCGGAAGGCTCTTCCTGCAACGCTCCTCGAAGCCCTGAACAGCCTGGAGAACGATGCTTTTCTGCGGAATGTCTGCGGGGAATCCTATGCAGATGTTTATGTGAAGGAAAAGAAAAAAGAGTGGGAGCGCTACTCCAGAGAAGTCACGGACTGGGAGCTCAAGGAATATCTGAGACGAATTTAATCTCTGACACATTCATCTCATGATTTCCGTCGTGGGATGAATGTGCAAATAGGAACTTGTCTCTGAAAAACCGCCAACTTTACGTAAAAGACAGGAGGGTTGACCTTGAGCAGTATTATTATTGCATTTCCTGTCGGCCGCAGTAAATTCAGCCATAAGATCAGGGACGCGCTGTCTTCCCGGGGTTGACTGCCTGCCGGAATGCTTCAGTCTTCTGCTTCTGGACACCGAGTTCAATGTCGGTACTTTACGCGAATCCGACGTCGTCTCGCTGACCGTCCCGATCAGAACACATGACCTCATCAATACAGTTCGTATGCTGGATGAGGCGGCTGATCAGAAGCTGAAGAACAAGCTGCGCCAGAAGAAAAGGCAGCGCGCGGAGGAGGACAAAAAGACCGTAAATGCAGCAAAGCTCCTTCTGATGGACCGTAATCACATGACGGAGCCCGAGGCTTACCGGTTCATCCAGAAGACGAGCATGGATACCGGCAGGACCATGCTGGAAACAGCGCAGATGATTCTTCTCTTTGAAAGAGATTCCTGATGAGGCCGACAGGCTTATAATCAAAACAGCAAACGTAAATTCTTCTTTTTGACCCGGATCCCTGATGAGGCCGGAAGGAAACTGACCATGGAAATACGACACATTCATTACTTTATCGCTGTCGCCGAAAACTTAAGCTTCACGAAGGCTGCGCAGCAGCTGATGATCGCGCAGCCTCCTCTGAGCCGTCAAATAAAAGATCTGGAGGATGAACTGGGCGCTGTGCTCTTCGATCGCTCGCCGCACGGCCTTCACATAACGCCGGAGGGGGAGGCTTTCTTAGAGTACGCCCTCCGGATCATGGACCTTGTCAAAAAATCCAGGGAACATATCGCGGAGATGTCCAGAGGCCTTCAGGGAACGCTCTATATCGCTTCCGTGGAAGGGCACGCTCCGAGACTTCTCGCAAAATGGATCGCAGACTATAAGACGGAACATCCGCATGTAGACTATTCGCTGCGCAACGGCAGCACGGATGACGTGATCTACTGGGTAACGAACGGTCTCTCAGAGCTCGGCGTTATCACAGAACCCCACAATGCGGAGGGTCTTTTTTCCGTACCGGTCTACACCGAGCCCTGGACTGCGCTCATCCCGTCCTCCGACCCTCTTGCGAAAGCGGAGGGGGATAGCGTTTCCGTCTCCGACCTCGCCGACCGGGATCTGATCATTCCCTCCCGCGAGTCCAGACTTATGGAAATAAAGAACTGGTTCCCGGATAAAAATATCGAGCTTCATGTCTGCTGCCGGGTAGCGCATATGCTGAATGCCTACGAGCTGGCCCGGCAGGGCGTCGGAATCGCGATTTATCCGGCGTCCGACAGCCATTTCTCAGGGGACCCCGAGGTGACGATCAAAAAACTTGTCGATCCCGCAGTCACCGCATCCTACATTCTCGTGTGGGACCGCACGCATCATCTGACACATGCCGCGGAGAACTTTGTCAGGAGCATCTGCTCCGCGGCGGGTGTTCCCTTCCCCGGGCATTGACAGATATCTCTCCGGGAGAGTATTCTCCCGGAATTTTTTCTCCCACAGATCATTCCACATCCTGCAGCGCCCTGAGGTCTTCCTCTCCTGTCCTGACCTTGACGACCTTCTCCACGCCGTATACAAAGATCTTGCCGTCTCCGATATGCCCGGTGTACAGGGCTTTCTTGACTGCCTCTATGACAGAGCGGACCGGGATCTTGCTGACGACGACCTCTACCTTGACCTTCGGGATCAGGGTCGCGTCGCCTGTCACGCCCAGATCGTTCAGCGCCTTGGTGAGCTTGTCATATCTTGCCAGCCTTGCGATGATGACGACCTTATGCATTCCCGTATCGATCTTCGCCGGCATCGGCTCCCCGACGACCTTGACGGAAGCGTCCTTCATGGCCTCCGACGCCTCCTCATAGGCGTCTACGCCGAGATCCGTGTTTTCATTTTCCTCCATCGCGTTGCCTGTGATATGCATGATGGAGAATCCGGCATAAGCGCTTGTCAGACCGTGCTCTGTACTGTCGAGACCGGTAATCTCCTCCTCCGCAGAGGCGCGCAGGCCGAAGATTGCTCTGATCGCCAGGAATGCGATCGTGATCGTGACTGCCGTAAATGCTGCGGTACAGAACATTCCCAGGAGCTGTATGCCGAGAAGCTTGAAACCGCCGCCGTAGAAGAGACCGAGCATTTCATTTCCCTGCGCGTCGGCAATGGCATATCCCGGCACGCTGTTCGTCGAGAAGAGACCGACCGCGATCGTTCCCCAGATCCCGTTCACACAGTGGACCGCGACCGCACCGACCGGATCGTCGACCCGGAGGACATTGTCCAGGAACCACACGCCGAATACGACCAGAAGTCCGGCGACCAGTCCGATCACGATCGAACCGAAGCAGTCGACCGAATCACAGGGCGCTGTGATCGCGACCAGACCTGCCAGGGAAGCGTTCAGACACATGGAGAC
>CADABA010000414.1 GCA_902785985.1 uncultured Lachnospiraceae bacterium | reverse complement strand
TGCAATCCGATGGCTAAGATCTTCTTCCTCTCCGCAAAGACAGGCGAAGGCTTCGACGAGTGGATCGCATGGCTCCGGGACATGGTCGACAAGCATAACGCCTGAATGCGGGACAGGACGAGTCAACTGTCAAACAGTAAAACAGTAAATATCTGGATAATAAACAGCAAAACAGTAGACAGCAAAACATCAAAAAGGCCGATCACCCCTGGCATTTAAGCGCGCCGGGTGACCGGCCTTCAATTTTTCTTTTTCCAATCGCTGCACCGGATGCCGGCCGATTCCCGGCCGCATTCAGACAGCCTGACCACACTTTTCTATTCTATCTATTCGACCATCGTGAGAACATCGGCATGGTCCTGCAGGACACGTGGCTGTTCCACGGTACGATCATGGAAAATATCCGCTACGGCCGGCTCGACGCAACGGACGAGGAGGTCATTGCGGCCGCGAAAGCCGCGAGAGCCGACTGGTTCATCCGTTCCCTGCCCGGTGGATATCAAATGGAGCTGAATGAGGAGTCGACCAATGTATCGCAGGGGCAGAAGCAGCTGCTCACGATTGCGACAGCGCGGCATGAGCATGGAGCGCAGCGGAATGCGAATGGGGCACCGCGAGGAGAGCGGCACGTGGATGGCGCAAACTAAGCGGTGAGAAGAAGTCTTTTCCCACACAAAAAGGGGCCTCCGCCTCACCGCGAAAGCCCCTTCCCAAATATCAGGAATGCCCCGGCATTCTTATCATGACGCGCAAGGTGCAAAGCACCTCCCTCACTGCGCGGCTTCAACCACCGGAAGCATTTTCACCTGAGCTAATTTTTCTCCTGCACTGACATGACGTGTATTTTCCGTCATCTCATCAAGAAAGCCTCGGCGTTCTTGCCGCAGACTTAAATCTCACCGCAATACACCGCATCCCAGAACTCATTCTCGTACCCCGCACAGGTGACAAAGATCCTGCAAAGCTCCTCCTGCCTCTCTTCTTCAATCCCTTCTGCCAGCGAATCCACCATGTCGATCCAGGCCTGATTCGAATCTATATATTCGCGCGTTGTATACGCCATGAACCAGTCCCTGTACTGTGAGTTCCGAATCTTCTCCCCGTACTGTCCGATCATATGCTCCGCGATATAGGCATATGCCCAGGAGCAGTCCAGGAGAGCCGTAAGGCTCTCGAGGATCGGCCTCTCCTGCGCCAGGCCGCGCATGTAACGGATATATTCCTCTGCTTCCTGCGGCAGGGCGGTTTTCGAAATGACCTCCTCCGTGATCCCCAGCTGCATCATATTGGGAAAATGAACACGGCCGAGCTCCTCCTCCGTCGCCCCGATGGTATTCTGAAGAAAGCTCTTTATCTCCGGCTCACCCGAACGTTCCTCTATGATCCGCAGGGTCTTTATATACTCGATCAGGTAGAGATAGTCTATGAGCATATAGTATCGAAAACGTTCCGGGCTGAGTGTGCCGTCCGCCATTTCAAGCAGGAACTGCTTTTTCATGGCCTCCTGCCATGCACCATCGGCTGCTGAAAACAACCTGTCTGACAGACGACCGACTGCTCTGTCTTGCCCCCCGTCTCCTCTACTTTTCTGCGATGATCGCCACATATCCTCCGCTCTTATAGCCATCGGAAACCTCCTCAGGTTCTTCATTGGTATACATCGGATTTTTGATAAGCGTCTGGTAGAAGTTGAAGTTCGTGACTCCCAGCTCCTTTAAAATACTGATCTTTTCATCTGAAGAATGCCATACTCCTGAGGAGGCCAGTCCCAGCGGATAAGGCAGTTCAGGCATTACTCCATGAAGGGCTTCGTGATCATAGGTGCCCAGATTCTTTCCGAGAAGGTACATAAAACCGAATGCGCTCTCCTTGGGCACGTCTAAGAGGATCAGCCTGCCGCCTTTTTTCAGCGCACGAAGACTCTTCTCGTATACAAGCCTGAGATCCTCCATATAGCTCGAACTTCCGTTAAAGTAGATAATGTCGTACGCTTCACAAGGAAGCTCCACCTCCTCGATCAGGCCGAAGTGGATCACATTGACGCCTCTCTTGACCGCGATCGCACCCATATCCGTAGAAGGCTCGATCCCCTCCACATTGCTGCAGTCGATATAGCTCTCG
>CADABA010000413.1 GCA_902785985.1 uncultured Lachnospiraceae bacterium | reverse complement strand
GACTGTCCGCCGGTGTTGGAGTAGACCTCCGTGTCGACGATGAGGACGTTGACATTCTCTCCGCTGGCAAGGACGTGATCCAGACCGCCGAACCCGATGTCGTAAGCCCAGCCGTCACCGCCGTACATCCAGAACGTCTTCTTGGTCAGCATGTCCTTATAACGGAGGATCTTCTCCGCATCCGGATCACTGAGCCCTTCGAGGGTCCCGATGAGCTTTGCGCTCGTCTCAGGAGATGCCTCAAAATCGTCGAACGTATCAAGCCATGCATCGCAGGCTTTACGAACCTCCTCTGAACCGCTCCTGTCCCGGAGCGCTGTTACGCGGTCCTTCTGCGCATCCCGCTGACGGTCTACCGAGAGGACCATGCCAAGGGAGAACTCGGCATTATTCTCAAAGAGCGAGTTGGACCAGGCCGGTCCGCAGCCCTTTTGATTGACCGTGTAGGGAATGCCCGGCATCGCGGAGCCCCAGGCCTGGGAGCATCCCGTGGCGTTCGCCCAATACACCCTGTCGCCGTAGAGCTGCGTCAGAAGCTTCGCATATGGTGTCTCACCGCAGCCGGCGCAGGCAGCCGAGAACTCGAGGAGCGGTCTTCTGAACTGACTTCCCTTGACGGTGTAGGGATCAAAAATATCTTCCTTCTCCGGCAGATGAAGCGCATATTCCCAATCAACAGAAGTATCCCTGGCCTCCGCGACGGGGACCATCGTGAGCGCTCCGTCCCTGGACGGGCAGACATTCGCACAGCTTCCGCAGCCCGTGCAGTCCGCCTCGCTGACCTGCAGCGTGAAATAATACCCTGCAGCCTGCTTTCCCTTTGCGGGGGCGAGCTTCATGCTTTCCGGAGCTTCGTTCTTTTCATTTTCCGTGAGCAGATACGGACGGACAACGGCATGCGGGCAGACATAGCTGCAGCGGTTGCACTGAATGCAGGCTTCCGCATTCCAGACCGGCACTCTGGTCGCGATCCGGCGCTTTTCATAAGCCGTAAGGCCCATGTCCATGACGCCGTCCTTGTATTTCATGAGCTTGCTGACCGGGAGATCGTCACCCTTCTGCTCATTCAGCGGCTCCAGGATCTCCGTGACGACAGCCGGGACATTCCGCTCTGCCTGCGGAAGATCCGGGGCATCCGCCCAGCTCTCCGGGATCTCCACGAAAGCAGGTGCCTCGATCCCTGCGTCGATCGCAGCAAGGTTCTTTCTTACGACATCCTCGCCCTTCGCAAAATAGGTCTTCTCAGCCGCTGCCTTCATGTATCCGACCGCTTCCTCCACCGGAATGACCGGCATGAGCTTGAAGAAGGCTGCCTGAAGGACCATATTAAAGTGGCCGCCGAGTCCCAGCTCCTGGGCGATCTTCGTCGCGTCGATCGTACAGAGCCTGATCTTTCTTTTTGCAATTTCCCTTTTCGCAGAAGGCGGAAAATGAGCATCGAGCTCCTCTCCGCTCCACGGACAGTTGACGAGCAGTGTACCGCCCGGCTTCACTTCCGAGGCAATGTCATACTTCTCGATATAGGTCGGGTTATGACATGCGATGAAATCAGCGGATTTTACATAGTAGGAAGAGCGGATCGGCCGGTTCCCGAAACGCAGATGGCTCTTCGTGATGCCGAAAGATTTCTTGGCGTCGTACTCAAAGTAGGCCTGCGCGAACTTGCTCGTGTGCGAATTGATGATCTCGACCGTGTTCTTGTTCGCGCCGACAGTTCCGTCGGATCCGAGTCATCCTCCGGGTAGATCTTTTCATTTTCCGGGAGCGACAGGTGCGTCACATCATCGATGATACCGATCGAGAAGCTGTCGATCGGATTCTCCCTGCAGAGGTTCGCATAGACCGCAGCAATCTGGGAGGGCGTCGTATCCTTTGAGGACAGACCGTATCTTCCTCCGACCACTGTAAGGTCAGCACGGCCACGCAGAGCAGCGCACACATCGAGGTAGAGCGGATCGCCGGTACTTCCCATCTCCTTGGTCCGGTCAAGAACGGCGATCGATTTCACCGTCTCCGGAAGGGATGCGATAAAGCGCTTCACATCGAACGGCCTGTAGAGATGGACCTGTACGAAGCCGACCTTCTCTCCGCGCGCATTCAGATAATCGACCGTCTCCTTTACGCAGCCTGATACGGAACCCATTGCAACGATCACGCGGTCCGCATCCTCTGCCCCGTAATAATTGAAGGCATGGTAATCC
>CADABA010000412.1 GCA_902785985.1 uncultured Lachnospiraceae bacterium | reverse complement strand
TCCCCTGCTGCGGCGGACTGCAGCGAGCGGCCGTAAATGCGCTGCGTGAGAGCGGCAAGTTCATCCCCTGGCAGGTAGTGACAATCTCCAGAGACGGACGGATCTTAGAGTAAAGAAAGAAAAGAGGCATGATGATCGGTGAAAAGAATCCGGACGTGAAAGTATGAGGTATCTTCATGCGTGAAATGAGGAGAAAAGACAGGCTGCTTGACAGTGCGGATGCTGTTGAAATCCTGAAAAACGGAGAATACGGCGTTCTTGCCACCGTGACAGAGGACGGCAGCCCTTATAGTGTTCCTATGAGCTACGCTTTTGATGCAGAAAGCCATGTGATCTACATGCACTGTTCTGCTGAGGGCGGACAGAAGATTGATAATATTCACTTCCATCCGGAGGTCTGCTTTACGATCATCCGGCAAACAGAGCTGATGCCGGAAAAGTTTGCAACAAGATACTGGTCTGCCAATGTATTCGGATCGATTGCGATCATTGAAGACGGACCTGAAAAGCAGAAGGGCATTGAAGCTATTCTTCGTAAGTATTCTCCGGAGTATATGGAGAAAGGGCTGAAATATATCGAAGGGGCAATCAGGAAAATCCATGTTCTTCGGCTTGACATCAGGAGAATTTGCACGTACCTACGAGCGGTGCCGGATGGAGCAATTGGGCGGCTGGGAGCTTGCTCACAAAGCCGCACAAATTGCGAACAGACGATAGCGCGACAGCGCGACAATGAGCATGGAGCGCAAGCGGAATGCGAATAGCACCGCTAAGATAAACTAGAATTTTTTCGGACGCAGTTTTTGATTATAAGAGAGACTTTCACGGAGCTTTCGGGCTTTGTGAAGGTCTTTTTTTCCTTGAGTCGGGGGAGATTTCGACGGCGGGATCAAGGTTGGAGAGATGATCGTGAACGCGCAGGTCGCGGACGACGTGCTCTTCATTTTCCGGGAGCTCTTTATGAGGAAATATCAGATCCGACAAATGCATCTGATCGATTATCATCACGAGGCTGCTTTTTATCGGAAATAATCGCAATATAACGGAAAAACAGAGATGTGATTTCCGATAAAATTGACTGCATTTCCGATAAATGCTATGATATTTCCGACGGGAGGTGGAAAATATGGGAAGCAATATTGAATACATAGGGACTGCAGAAGCTGCAAGACTTCTTCAGATGACCGGACGCCGGGTCGTAGGGCTTTGCAGTGAAGGAAAGCTTTCCGGAGCATTCCGTTCGGGCAGGAACTGGAAGATCCCGGTCGATTCAATAAAACAGTATATGAAAGATACAGGGATAGGGGTATCTGAGGAATCCAAAGAGGATGTTCGGAATCTTCTGCCTGTTGCCATCGGTAATACGTCATATATTGAAGTGTCCAGTGAGTGCTATTACGTGGATAAGACGCTCCTGATCCGGGATCTGATCGATGATCATAACATGGTCACCCTGTTTACACGTCCGCGCCGTTTCGGCAAAACACTGGCGATCAATACGATCAAGACATTCTTTGAAAAAACGGAGGACGATACTTCCCGATATTTTACAGACAGAGACATCTGGCTGTGCGGGGAGAAATATCGAGCCATGCAGGGTATTTATCCTGTTGTTATGCTCACGTTCAAGGATGTTAAATACAATACATGGGAAGAGTCCATGGAGGCGATCCGCCTGGTCGTGAAGGATGAATACAAGCGTCACCCGGAACTGCTTACGAGTACGGTACTTGATGCTGATGCCAAAAACTACATAGACAGGATGGAGAAGGGAACCTTAAGCGGCGTAGAACTGCAGCGTTCTCTGCTGAATCTTACGCATATGCTTTCTGTTCATCATGGGTCAAAAGTAGTGATCCTGGTCGATGAATATGATACACCGATACAGCAGGGCTATTCCCGGGGCTTTTATAAAGAAGTCATCTCCTTTATGCGAAATTTCCTGTCCGGAGGGCTTAAAGATAATACAGACCTGGCTTTTGGTGTCCTGACAGGAATTATGCGTGTTTCCAAGGAAAACCTCTTCAGCGGCCTGAATAATCCGATGGTCAATACTGTACTTGATGACAAGTACAGCGAGTATTTCGGCTTTACGGAAGATGAGGTTCGGGAAATGGCTTCCTATTACGGCAAGCCTGAGGTAATGGATGAAATTCGCTTCTGGTATGATGGTTACCATTTTGGAAATACAGAGATTTATAATCCATGGTCCGTTACGAATTACTTTGCTTCCGGCGGGCAGGCAAAGCCGTTCTGGGCAAACACCAGCGATAATGAAATCATCCGGGAGATCCTGACAGGCCTTACTCCGGAGATCGCTGATGACCTGGCAAAAGTCATGCAGGGTGAAGAAATCCACGCATCGCTGGATATGGAAGTTGTTTATCCCCGCATGACGGACGGAAATGATACGAGCTTCAGTTTTCTGCTGCTGGCAGGGTATCTGACACCTGCAGGAAAACCTGAGGAAACAGAGATTGGAACATTTGCCTCGCTTCGTCTCCCCAATGCCGAAATTAAGAGGATTTACAATACAGAAATCCTCAGTTGGATCCGTACGCAGAAGCAGGGAAACATTATCTCTGAGATAGAAAAAGCAGTCTATCTGAGTGATTCAAAGCGTCTGCAGGAAGCACTCAGAAAATATATGATCACCTGCATTTCCTTCTACGACGGAGCGGCAGAAGGTTTTTATCACGGAATGGTGCTCGGTCTGGTGGCCAGTCTTTCTTCAAAGTATTACATACGATCTAACAGAGAGTCCGGCGAAGGAAGGTTCGATCTTCAGCTTGAGCCTAAGGATAAGGTGCTGCCGGGTATCCTGATGGAGTTCAAGGCGAT
>CADABA010000411.1 GCA_902785985.1 uncultured Lachnospiraceae bacterium | reverse complement strand
CTCTCCGACGGGCGGTTTGGCGTAGGGAATACCCCTGTAAGAGCGCACGCCGTTTTCTTTCTTTCCCACAAATACCCCGTTATGGCATACGACCGCGAGGGAGCTGTCATAATCAGTTCCTTCAATTTTTAAATTTTCTCCGTATCTTGCCTGAATCTTCTCTCTCATGTCGTCTGACATTTCTCCTACATTCTTCAAATCCACATAAGCAATGACTGCCTCTACCACTACAAGTAAAATGATAAAAACTGCCAGGATCTTCCATGGGCTTTTCTTTAAACTGAACTTTTTTTCACTCACAAATCGACCTCACTTCAAAATACTACGGTCTATAATAACACATTCACGGCCCTGCGTGACTATAAACGTGAAAAACGTTTTGTTTTCCTCTTGACAAATGCTATGAATATGATATCATCATGATATTTTAACAACAAAGATGACAGAAAAGATCTTAACGAACAAAAAGAACGGAATGGCCGTCCTTCTGGGCACGATCGTGCTGCTTCTCGGCGGCGTGTTCCTCTGCATTTTCGGCGCAGCAACGAACCCGCTTCTCACGATGGTCGGAATTCTGATCCTTTGTCTGGGCTGGATCCCGTTCCTGGGTCTCAAAGTCCTTAAGCCGCAGGAAGCCCTCGTACTTACCCTTTTCGGAAAGTATATCGGCACACTGAAGGGAGACGGGTTCTATGCGGTAAATCCGTTCTGTACCAGCGTAAATCCCGCGGCGAAGACCAGACTCGGACAGAGCGGCGACGTGGACGGCGGAGCCCCCGCGTCCAGCAAGCTCCAGATTGCGTTGGGGAGCAGCAGTAAAGATATGGAGATCATCAGCAAAAAGATTTCTCTCAAAGCGATGACGCTCAGCAATGCAAAACAGAAAGTCAATGATGTGCTCGGCAATCCGGTAGAGATCGGTGTGGCAGTGATCTGGCGCGTCACGGACACCGCAAAGGCTGTATTCAACGTAGACAACTACAAGGAATATCTCTCTCTGCAGTGCGACACAGCCGTCCGTGATATTGTAAAGATCTACCCGTATGATGTGGCACCGAACGTTGATACTACCGGTGACGGCAGGGCGGACGACGGAAGCCTCCGCGGATCCACGACACTCGTAGCCGGCCGGATCCGGGATATGATCCAGGAGAAGGTCAATGAAGCAGGGCTGGAGATCATCGAAGCGCGCATCACCTATCTTGCATACGCACCGGAGATCGCAGCTGTCATGCTTCAGCGCCAGCAGGCATCCGCTGTCATCGACGCCCGCAAGATGATCGTTGACGGCGCAGTCGGAATGGTCGAGATGGCGCTCGACCGTCTGAAAGAAAACGGCACCGTGGATCTGGACGAAGAGCGGAAAGCCGCTATGGTCTCGAACCTTCTTGTGGTCCTCTGCGGCAATCACGATGCACAGCCGATCGTCAACTCCGGCAGCCTGTACTGATAGTTCAGGGAAGACTCTGCTGATGTTTCATGGCAGACTGTACTGAAAATCCAGACGAAGTGCAGCCTGTACTGAAGATTCAGGCGAAGTACAGCCACGCAATAAGAACTGTACTTTGCACCCTGCACGGCAGGCATAAAAGCCGGAGAAATCCTTATAAAGATAAAGTACCAGGAAAGCTGAGGTCAACAAATGGCAAAAAAACAGATCCCGCTCAGACTGAGCGAGAAACTATACGACGCGATCGCAGCCTGGGCGGAGGATGACTTCAGATCGGTGAACGGACAGATCGAGTATCTGCTCACGGAGTGTGTGCGGCAGCGTAAGAAGAACGGAAAATACGTGTCAGAGCATCTGGACGAACCCCCGGAGCTCGATATCTGATTTCAGACGCTTAAGACCACAGGAATTCTGCGTCAGAGAACACCATAAAGACCTCCCTGCAAAAGCTTCTGTATAAAGCGCTGCAGGGAGGTCTTTTATGTTATAATAGAAAAAATCAGATGCTCTTGAGGAGCTCCCCCGGGACTCCGAAATATTATGCATACAATATCAACCGGTAACTGTCTTCAAAGCTCCGGACCAGGTCATACATGGACCGGCCCGGCACATTACAGGAGGTATTACTATGAGAGAAATCACGCTTGGGCGCACCGGTATCACTGTTCCTCAGAACGCTTTCGGCGCTCTTCCGATCCAAAGGGTCCCCATGGCGGAAGCTGTTCCGATCCTTCGCAGCGCCTATGATGGCGGCATGCGCTATTTCGACACTGCCAGAGCCTATACTGAC
>CADABA010000410.1:1405-3225 GCA_902785985.1 uncultured Lachnospiraceae bacterium | reverse complement strand
GGCCCGCAGACCGTCGAATTCCAGCCAGCAGTATTCCCAGGGGATGCGCTCATCCGCGATGTATGTCGTGATCTGGCGGGGGGAGATCAGAAATCCCTGCCCTGCCCGAAGTACCGCCGTGTTATCGCGGCCTTTTCTGTCCTGCCATATGAAGGTGCCCTTTCCGCTCAGGATGTAGTGGAAAAGATAGTGATTTCGGATGGCGGGACCGAAGGAGTGGGCCGGATCGCAGTCCTCTCTTCCGAATTGATACAATCCCAGATCTACAAAATTTATGCTCGGGAATATGGTGAAATCCTGTGCCATTATAAAGCTCCTTCCACTCGAATATGTCATAATGCGACGCAATATATATAAATTTGTATAAAAGCGGCAAAATGATATAAAAACAGTGCCATAAGGCTATTATAAGTCGAATATTGTTATATTACAATGACTGATGACCGGATTTTAAGGCAGAATATCAGCTGGAGGGCACGGATATGGAAAGGAAAAGAAAAGCGGAAATCGTTGAGAACTGCGGTTTTTTTTCGGAAATGACGAAAAAAAGCGGTTCGGATACCTCCTTATCACTGGATTTTTTCGGATTTGAACATTGTCTTCCCGGTCACAGTTACGGCCCCTGCGCAAGGAGTAATTATGTAATACACGTTGTGATCGACGGGAAAGGGATCCTCGATTACGGAGGGCGCCGATGGGAGATCGGGAAGGGGCAGATGTTCATACTGTTTCCCGGAGAGGTCACCACTTATTACGCCGATCAGGAAGATCCGTGGTATTACTGCTGGTTCGGATTTCAGGGAAATCCGGCAGACAGGATAGTGGAGAGCATAGGGTTTTCTTCACAGACGCCTGTATTATCCTTTGAGGGCGGTTCAATAGTCGAAAGCAGGATCAAAGAGATGCTCGAGTCAAAGTCCCTGACACTCGACGGACAGCTGCGAAGAAACGCGGAGATGATGCAGATCCTCTCGGATATGATCAGTGAGAGGACGGAGAAGGCGGGCAATGAAAGAGGGCTGACGAGTTTTTCCTACTCCGAATATGCAGTCAGATACATCAACAATCATTTTTCAGAAAAAATACGGATCCAGGATCTGGCAAAACGCATCGGGATTTCAAGAAGCTATCTGGTCAAGCTTGTGAAACAGGTGACGGGGATGTCGCCTCAGGAATATCTGATCGAAATAAGGATGCGCAGAGCCTCTGATCTCCTTGGCAGATCCAATGATCCGATACAGAGCATAGCGGCAGAGTGCGGATATGACGACGCGCTCGCCTTCTCCAAAGTCTTTAAATCCAAATTCGGCGTCAATCCGAGCGAGTACCGAATGCAGCACAACAAGACCTGTCCGGAACAGACAGAGGACTCCGACTGATCTCTGATGCGGAATACCCGTGATTTAGTCCATGGCGCGGAAAACCCGTGATTTAATCCCTGACGCAGAATTCCCGTGACGAGAGTATGGGGTGAATGCGCTGAGTGAAATTTTTGAATGACAGAATTGGCGATTTTATATAAAAGACAGGCTTGTTTTTTTTACTGTTTGTTAAAAGAAGAGTCCGGACGATCGGAAAATCGCTATCAAAATATCATAATTGGACAAAAAGAACCGGAAGACAATTCATATTTCTATAAATATGCTACATTTGTCCATTTTATAATACATCCGTTCTCGTTAAAATGGTTATACTTAGTGATGCCTGCAATCTGCAGGATACTTTCACACATAGGAGGGAAGTTTATGAAGATGAAAAAAGTGTTATCAACCGTATTGGCTTCGGCAATGGTTCTGTCTCTGGCAGCCTGCGGCGGCTCC
>CADABA010000410.1:0-1385 GCA_902785985.1 uncultured Lachnospiraceae bacterium | reverse complement strand
CAAGGTCAAAGTCGAAGTTGTCAACTGGGACAACTACTGGACACTGCTTGAAGCAGGCGCTTCCGGCGGACAGCTTGCGGATGTATTCTGGATGCACTCTGACTATGCTCAGATGTATATGGAGAATGACATCCTGCTGGATCTCACAGGCTACATTGAAAAAGACGGCGTAGACATGAGCATTTATTATCCTGACATCGCTGCGATCTATAAACGTGACGACGGCAAGATCTTTGCTCTTCCCAAGGATCATGACACCATCGCGCTTCTTTACAACAAGGCGCTCTTTGATCAGGCCGGCGTAGAATATCCTACGGATGAGTGGACATACGAGGATATGTATGAAGCTGCAAAGAAGATCACAGAGGCTACTCCTGATGACACCTACGGCTTCGCGCTCAACACATCCAACGATCAGGACGGCTGGTACAACTACATTTATGCATACGGCGGAAATGTAGTCAACACAGAGAAGACGGATACGGCTATTGACTCCGCAGAGTCCAAGGCTGGTATGGAAATGGTCCGCAAGCTGCTCACTGTCGGAACACCGCAGGCAGTCGTTGCAGAGTCCGGCACAGATTCCCTGTTCCAGTCCGGCAAGGTCGGCATGATCACACAGGGCTCCTGGATGATCAACTCTTTCTACACAGCTGAGAACAGCAAAGATTATGCATGGGCGCAGATTCCTTACTGCGACAGGAACGGTGACGGCACCTGCCAGAAGGACGAGAGATGGAGCTGCTACAACGGCCTCGGATGGGCGGCAGCAGCAAATACCAAAAATCCCGACGCGGCAGCAAGCCTGATCGAGTATCTCTGCTCCAAGGATGCACAGGTCAAGCAGGCAGAGCTGGGCGTTACCATGGCCGGTATCCCCGGAATTTCTGATGCTTTCGCAGACGCTTTCGAGGGCATGGATGTTTCCGCATTTACAAAAGTTGAAGAAGACGGCACACTGTACGCACGTCCCGGCACACGTAATTCCGGTGTATGGCAGACTCCTATGAAGCAGGCAGGCGGTTTCCTCGATGCATGGCAGGATGTTGAGAATCCGCAGGCTATGTCCGATGCTTGCGACAGAGTCGCAAAGATGATCCGTGACGCGATCGCCGCAGAGAAGTAATGATCTGTGACACTGCAGGAAGCAGTGACCTGATCGTATCCTGTATCCATACCTGAAATTTTACGGACTGCCGTCCTGTGGCGGCAGTCTGTATACAGGTCTTTTTCATGAAAAGGGGGCAAAGCATGAAAACAAAGACAAAGATGACGCCCAGAGCAAAGAATGAGGCGTTATGGGGATATGCTTTTGTGGCGCCTACCTTGATCGGATTGATCATCCTGAACTTTTATCCGGCCATTAATACGGTATATCAGTCGTT
>CADABA010000409.1:920-4895 GCA_902785985.1 uncultured Lachnospiraceae bacterium | reverse complement strand
TGCCTCTTTCTGAATCACCAGCTTGAACCAAAGTGTCAGTACGTTGTGCATGTATATGTTTGCCAGCGTTGGGCTGATATTTCCACCCTGTATGGTTCCCTCTTCCGTATCCTCGTATTTCCCGTCGATCATCACTCCCGCTTTTAGGTACTTCCGCACCAGCCACAGGATGTTCGGGTCTTTGATATGCCATTCCAGGAATTTCATCATCCATTCATGGTCGATATGATCGAAGAAGCCTTTTATATCGGCATCCACAATAAAGTTTATCTTGCCGTGTGATACCCGTTGATATACTTCTTTGACCGCTTCATGGCATCCCCGCTTAGGCCTGAAACCGTACATACAATTCAGAAACCTTGGCTCATAAATCGCTTCCAGTATCTTCTTTAGTGCCAACTGCACTATTTTGTCCTCATAGGCAACAATACCCAGAGGACAAGGTCAGCTATGTTGCTGTCAAGTTGCTTCCCGTATTCCTCTTTGGTCACCTTATCTATTCCGACTGCCTTCTTTCCGTCCAGTTCCCTGTGACATGCTTTCAGCAGGTCTTCATTTATAAGGTGGTACAGACTTGTGAATATGGGTCTTCTTGTTACCGCTGAAATCTCTGCTATTCTCTCTAATTTCGTTCCCATCATTTCCTCCGTCCCTGAGTACGGATGATGTGTCCTCAGAGAGATCGTTACTGTGTAACCTCCTTCCCTCTGTCGGCATTACCCGACTTCATTGGTACTATGAAGTTATCCGACTGCCTGCCACCCGTTTGACATCCTCCCTTTTCAGTTGGTATGTCATACTCTTTTGTGAGAGGTAGCAGGCTCTCCCCAGTTGATGTGTGTCCTCGTTGTCAAGCATGATCGGCTCTCTGACCCCGCAGTGCCATGCAGTTCTCACCATGTCGAGCTGCACGATGTTGCCTTCCGCACCAGTTAAGACGTCGGCCAACTGGAATAACTAACTTTTCGAGGCTCAATCGCTTTAACGACCCTACTTACTGGCACCATCCCAAGACTCGCTAATATCTGGCTGGTTAGGCCTTGGATATACCGGATTCCCACCGGTTAGGCTACACACCCTTGGCTGGGCGCACAGCTGGAATTTGTCTGTATCATTTTCGAATGATCATCCTCATTCCACTCCCACTGGCTTCGTTCGGCACAGTTTCAAACCCAAACTTTTCATAGAACTTTTCTTTTCCGCTTTCAGCAATCAGTTGAATGGAAGATCTTCCGTTCTCAGGTGTTTGCTCTTTCAGATAATACAGCAGTCGACGGATGATTTCTGTTCCGATCCCTTTTTCCTGATAATCTGGATTGACAACGACATCGCAAATGATGTTATAAATTCCGTCCCCAACAATGCGACCCATCCCGATGGGCTTCTCCGCATCAAATACTGCCAGAGAATACAGGCTGTGCGATAATCCTTGTGCTGTTTGCTCAACATTGAAATTCATCCATTCAACACTCGAACGAAGTTCATGATATATCTCTGTCGTTATTGCGTTTTCCTTAAACTCCATACACATATTCCTTTCGCAGATCTTGGATTTATCTGCCTTTTTTACTTTTTCAGATACTCCGCATCCTTTGGCGCATACGGAACTGAAATAAAGTCTTTCTTTTGGTGGTACAAGCAGCATACCGTCTCGACGTTGTTCCACGTGAGCAACAAAAACTCCATGGCGGTATTGCTCCTGATCAAGCATTCACAAGTTTCAGAAACTTCTTATCGTTCATCTGCTCATTCGTAATATATTCTCCATCATGAAACAACGCATAGTTTGTAATCGGAGTCGGAGCATTCTGTGCTTCCTCTCTGCTTTCGATATGGATCGCATGGAATGGTATATCATTTTCGCATTGAACGGACACTGGCTGGTGTAATACAGTACATAACCTTTTTCTTCTATGCGCGGATGCTTTGCACATTCCCTGAAATGAGGCTTGTCTGCATCCGTCACAAATGGCAAGTACCACAACTGAATGCCATTGTCCGCCTCGTCGCATACGGTAAAGCCCTTATATTTCAGAAACTTAGGGTCGGCAAGGAACGGCTTCTTCTTAGCTGCTGCTAATATACAAAGCCCTTTCTTCCCCTTTTCTTTACTGTCCTCAATACAGGCGTTCAGCAATTCTGCAGAATAGCCATGACCTTTGAAGGAACCGGACACCCACAGGCAATCGATATACATATAGCCGTCAGCCTGGATTGGAACCCACGCGTTCTCAGCCGGGATATATTCTATAAAGCACTTTCCCCGCTCCACACTCTTCAGAAAGACAAGTCCCTCTTCAAACCTGTCGGCCAGCCACGCCTTCTTCGATGACACCTGAACATCCTTATTATTGGAAATGGCACAGCAGATATGCTCCTTTTCAAGATTTTCCTTTGTAACTCTGATGTACTCCATAGGATCAATTCTCCTTCACTTTTATCGGATGACGGATCACGGTCCTCAGCTTCTCCGGTGCCGCTTTCCGCGCATCGCTCAGATAAATCTCATGGTGCATGCGTTCGTCCGTAATATCAAGAGCATATCCCTGCTCTTCCATAAATCTGTGCATCGCCGCTACCGTGGCAGGCTCATCATCATAAGCCCCGATATGCATACACTGAACACACAGCCCTTCATCATAGGTAAAGAACTCAACTTTCGAAAAATCCTGTTTCTTCTTTGCCGCAGCTTCTTTGACAGCCCAGTCAAAATCATCTTTCGTCACAAAATCCGGCAGACGGATGACGGAGATCCACCGGAAAGAATCCTTATGGGTATAATCGACACCGATCACTCCATCCTGCCACCAGAATCCTTCCAAAGGCGGCAC
The DNA here is from genome assembly GCA_902785985.1 of uncultured Lachnospiraceae bacterium. Taxonomy (GTDB): domain Bacteria; phylum Bacillota; class Clostridia; order Lachnospirales; family Lachnospiraceae; genus Chordicoccus. The sequence continues at coordinate 2,064 of CADABA010000409.1, read as the reverse complement.
CACATAATCAAAATATCCATCGATCTGATAGCTGCCTTTCTTACTCATCTTGATCGTAAAAGCAATACCGTACAGAAGACCTATCGCCTGTTTGTACTCGCCTTCCTCATCATTGGGATCCCCGCTGCCGCGTACCGCGATAAAATTCATTTCCGGCACAGTTACTATTGAAGGTGTTCCTTTCGGCATATAGAATTCTTGGTATTCTTTTTTGAAATCAAATGCCATAAATGTTAATCCTCCTCATAAAGCTGTAATGTCTCCTCTGCATTCCTGCGGATAATATCCCGCGCTTCTGCCGGCTCCAGCACTTCAGCCTTCGCTCCGAAAGTCATGAGCCAGGTCACAAGGTTTTCCATATCCGTGTAGTCCGCTGTAAAGAGCAGTCTTCCATCATCCGCTTCTGTAAAGCAATCAGGTCCGAAGTCTTCGATCAGGCGCCATTTCATATCCGGTGAAAATAACGCCTTAACCTTAATCTCACCCGGAAATATTTTTTCAGCTGAAAGATCCGGCATAGGTGCATCTCGACAGACAAATTCTTTATCCGTTTCTGTAACGCGATCCATGCGATTCAGCTTAAACAATCTGTAATCCTTACGATCCATACACCAGCCCCAAAGGTACCAGCTTGACCATCGAAATACCAGATAATAAGGTTCAACCGTCCGCTCGCTGTCACCGGACGGAGCATAATACCGAAACCGGACCATGTGCCTGTCTCCGATCGCATCCTGTATCGTTTCTATCTTCGGCGCCAGCGACCCGATACCACGATGACAGATCGATCAAAATGGAATCCCGTCCGCTGATGAACTCAGAAGATCCCGCCTGTATTTTTTCCATCAGCTGACCGTAATAACCGCTCCCGCTCACGCTGTCCAGGCTTCTCAGTCCTGCAAGGATCATCTGCATGTCCCTGGATGTCAGGATCGTCCTGTCCATCCGGTATCCGGCCATAATACTGATCCCGCCGCCAGTGCCCTGAACTGTACGAACAGGAATACCGGCCTTGCAAAGGCCCTCAATATCTCGGTTAATCGTCCTGCGAGACACTTCAAACCTTTCTGCCAGTTCCGGAGCTGTTGTCTTGTCTTCCTGCAATAAGATTGACAATATTCCTATCAGCCTGTCTATCTTCATG
>CADABA010000409.1:0-802 GCA_902785985.1 uncultured Lachnospiraceae bacterium | reverse complement strand
TTTAGTAGTCTGTCAAATGTCTTTCTCTGAACTCTTGATCCTGTAATAATCCTCAGCATCAACGCTAATCTCAACACAGTCCTTCGGCTTCGCATTTTTGTTGCTCAAGAGGACAACCGTCTCCACGTGAGATACGGGGGCTATCTGTGAATTTGTCCATCAAGTGTGCAAATCCCACATATCTACAGTGTTTTTTAGCAGTTCTATTGTCTCGCACATTTTAATCTCGACGGGGCTATTTTATAATTTCTACCACTTCACTCTCCGTTCCGGGGTTCTTACGGACAGCGGTAAAGAACAGTGTCTTATAGACCAACTGATCCGGATTGCGTGAATCCCATCCTGTCTCATATCTGAATCGCGGCACCTGGTTGAAGTGTTTAACGGCCACATAGTCGGTGACGCTGAAGATTCCGAATAAAATGACGGCACAGGCAGCTATGCAAATAATACGCTGCACTCTCCTCGCCAGAATTCTTCTCGTTAAGAAATAGATGCCTGTGATCAATAAAATGCTCCCGATCACAGAGTAGATACTTCCCCAGCTGCTTTCACTCGGAAATATCGATAATGCCGATACGATAACAAAGATGCCGAACCCCGACAGCAATGCGCCGATGATCCTCTGCTTTCCTGTTTTTAATTCATTACGGCTATACTCCGCCATAGCCACAGCAGTTTCTTTTGTTTCCTGGTTCATGTTCTCGCTTTTCCTTTCTCCATTGATGATTTCCGGTATGCTTACGTCATAGAACTCGGCGATCTCGACCAGCATACCGATATCAGGCATATTGCTTCCTGT
>CADABA010000408.1 GCA_902785985.1 uncultured Lachnospiraceae bacterium | reverse complement strand
ACACTCCAGGATCATCTTGATTCCCATCTGCGGATGGATCGAAAGCATCCGGATCGAGCCGGTATCATTAGGCTCTGAAAACATCCGGTCGATATTGTCTTTGTTGAAGCTGTTTTTATATTTCCTGTTCATTGCTGCGCCCTCCATGCGCTGAAATAAAAAAACGGCCATCTCTTTGCATTGCTGCATTGAAATGACCGTTCATGTACTGATAATCAATTGTGGCTGCTTAACGTTCCTGTTCGCGGTTGCGTTTCTTCATCCATTGCTCCAGAAGATTCATGATGACTGCTTCCATCTGCTGCGGCGTGTAGGACTTTGGGAAGTATTTCCGCAAAACATCGCTCTTGATGACCAGCTTTTCGTCAGGAGGTTTCTTCACCTCATCCATGACTTCACACATCGCCTCCAGGGAACTCTGCCCCTGCTGGCTCAGCTTTTTGATCCGCTGCGCCTGAGAAACAGACGGTGTTGTCTGGGCATAATCCATAGCCTCCAGGAATTCCCGCTGCTCCTCCGGTTTCAGGTAAGAAAGCTCTACTGCCGGATTGAAGGCAATCTTCTTTTCATCGACCATATCCAGAATCTCAGGAATAAGGTTATTCAAGCGCATGAAGCGTTGAACCTGGCGGCCGCTTTGTCCAATCTCATCTCCAATCAATGCAGCTGCTTCCAACTTTCCGACAACTTGTCGGGAAGTTGTCTCAACGGATCGTTTTTGCCCTTGGTGCTTAATTGCTTCCACCTTCATCTGATAGGCTTTTGCACGTTCGCTCGGAAGGATGTGCTCACGTTGAAGATTGGAATCAACCATGAAAATTGTCGCGGTATCATCATCCATTTCCCGGACGATAACCGGCATTGTTTCTTTCCCTGCAAGCATGGAAGCATATCTGCGTCTATGGCCAGAGATCATTTCATATTCGCCATTCTCCAGAGGCCTGACGATTGCCGGAACCAGAACGCCATATTCTCGGATGCTTTCTGCAGTCTTCTGCATCTCTTCATCATCGACGATCCGGAACGGATGATTCTTAAAGGGATGTATCGCATCCAGCGGCAGCATGATCGTGGAGAAGATGTCATCGTAGCTGCTCAAGCTGATGTTTGCGCCTTTTTTCGGCATTGGTCATTACCTCCTTCGTCAGATTTTGATATGCCTCCGCGACCTTACCCTTCGGATCATGAAGGAAGATGCTTTTGCCTTCCGCGCTGATCTCCGCCGCCCTGACGGATCTGGGAATCTCGGAATTGAAGATTTTGATATGTCCACCGTAGGTATCTCGTATCAGGGAAGAGATCTCCCTGCCGTAATTCGTCCTGCCATCCACCATCGTCAGCAGGATTCCTTCGATCCTCAGCTTCGGATTGATCTGCCGCTTGACCTTATTGATGGTCTGTAGCAGCTGTTCTAACCCCTTAGCTGACAGATAATTGGCCTGCACCGGAACGAGCGCCGCATCGGCGGCAGCCAGTGCATTCACTGTCAGCATTCCAAGACTAGGCATGCAGTCCAGAAGCACGTAATCATAATTGCCTTTAACCGGCTCCAGGAACTGCTTCAGGATCCTCTCGCGGTTCATCGTGTTGACCAGTGCCACCTCCAGACCCGCCAGAGAAATGTTCGCCGGGATCAGGTCTATGCCTTCTGTCTGATGCAGGATTCCTTCTCCGGCTGTAACGATGTCTTCGTTGATCGTCTTGTTCAGAAGATCAAACAGCGTGATATCCAGCTCATCCGGTCGGGGATATCCCAGACTGATCGTCAGGCTCCCTTGAGGATCGGTATCCACAAGCAGGACTTTCTTTCCTTCCCGGGCAAGTCCGATACCCAGGTTCTCCACCGTAGTCGTCTTGGCGGTGCCGCCTTTCTGATTGACCACGGCAATCACTGTCGGTTTTTCTTTCATCAGCTTCATCCTCCATCATATCCATACAGGTCATGTCCGACCTTTGTCTGGTAGTAGTGATCAATGGTCATCGATGCGTTGTAGAGCGTCGTCAGCATGTAAGCTTTAATGTTCCGGACCTCCGTTGTGTTGTCATGAATGCAGTCCAGAACATACTGGATATGTCCATAGTCCAGCTTCATGAACCGGCTCTTCACAACTTCCGCCGGTCTGTCTTCTCCGGCGCAACGGATCGTCTTTGCTGTGCTGCAGACGGTATCGACCAGCAGATCCAGGATTTCATCAATGCGCCCGTGATCATAGGGATAGCTCTGCTTGAGGTCATCAATGTACAGATGCTCCCGGAAATACCTCTCATAAGATTTTCTTTTTTCGATAGGATCCTCTCTCATCCCATCCATCCCATCAGATTCATCGTCCATGCCGGTGACATTCACGGATAGATGGATAAGATCAGTCTTATTATTTTCAGTCTGGTTTTGATTAGTTTTATTACCGTGTGATTCCCACATTTCTTGATGTGTGGTTTTCACATCTCCAGAAGTGTGATTTTCACATTTCTTGAAATGTGATTCTGAATCCTTCTGTGGACAGACTGTGGAAAACTTCAGAACATAGATCAAAGACGGCTTTCCAAGTCCCTGGCGCTTCTTCTTGATGAGCCCGGCTTTCTTTTCCAACTCCGCGATCAGCTTGATTGCTTTCTGGTTCCCGCAGTGCATGTCTTCCATGACATCTTCGACGGTGTAGATGATGTACGCCCTGTTGAGCGAATCAAACCACCCGTTCTTAATCGATAAAGAGAGCCGGTCCAGCATCAGACCATACAGAAGTTTTGACTCGACCGAGACATCTTTAAACTGTTCGCTGGTGATCAGCAGCTTCGGGATCCGATATAAGTTGCGGCCGAGTATTCATCTTGATTTTGACCGAGTATTTGGCCTCATTTTATCCGAGTATTTGGCTATATTTTAGCCGAGTATTTGGCTCTGGTCAATAATATGAAAGGACGCTTACTTACTGCGAAATGCAGAAAATAAACGTCCATAATCAATGTGATATTCTATTGTCTATAAGTCCTCAAGTTTTGTGCCTACAGTGACGAGTTCTATTGCTATAGCCACCCGGACATACTTTTCGAGCCGTTTCCCACGCTTCGACCAGTCGGTCTTTCCGAAGGTGAAATGCTCGTAAAAGTGCTTAAAATCAAGGATTTCTACGAGCTCGACTTTTGTAGCAACACTATAGTCAATTATTCTCCGACTGTGAATGGTAACAATTTTTTTGAAGACCTGCTGCTGCGCATGTTCCGCCAGGCAGCCTGCTGCCCGGCGTAACATGCGAACCTCTTTGTGCGAAGGGGCGTTAATTGTAGCAGCAGTTTTCGCCCCGCATCCTTTTTATTCTACCCGGATTGTGCCGGCCGCGATATATCTGCCGGACTTCCGGTCAAAGAGGAGAATATTGTCCCCGTCCATGGAAAATGCGTGTTTCTGGCCGATCTGATACAGCTCGCTGCCGAAGATCACGCCGGTCAGAAGATAATTTCCGACCGCGATCTTAATCGTGGATTCCATACCGGTCGGCATGACGCCGTACATCTCACCGGTCAGTTCCCCGGCCGCGTCGTA
>CADABA010000407.1 GCA_902785985.1 uncultured Lachnospiraceae bacterium | reverse complement strand
AGACGGCAGCAGATCGACGATCGCTGCCCCGATGACTGACTGGGGACGCTATTTCGCCCTGATCGTGGAGAGCATTCTCAGCGGATCCTTTGACGCGAAATCCATCGCCAGGAAGGACCGGTCCCTGAACTACTGGTATGGAATGTCCGCCGGGGTACTTGATATCGTCACCTCGAGCAAGCTTCCCTACTACACGAAAAAGACTCTCGAGCTGCTGAAGACCGGCGTCATCACAGGCCGTATCAATCCTTTCGACGGGGAGCTGCACAGTCAGGACGGAATCGTCCGGGAAGAAGGTGCGTCTCCGCTCACCTACGAGGAGATCATCACAATGAACTGGCTGAATGACAACGTCATAGGATCGATTCCCACCTCTGACGAGGTCGATGAGATTGCAAAAAAGACTGTATCCGTCATCGGTGTCGATGTTCCGGATAAGAAGTGACTGGACATTTCATGCAGTTAACGATAAGATATCACACGGGGGATGCCTCCGTGTTTTCAGGGGAGGTCATATGAAGATCCTGCTCATCGCAGATGAGGAATCAAAAATACTCTGGGACTACTTTGATCCGGAGCGTCTCGAAGGAGTCGAGCTCATCCTCTCAGCCGGAGATCTGAAATCCTCATATCTTGAGTTTCTGGTCACCATGCTGAACATTCCGCTGCTTTATATCCACGGGAATCATGACAGTCATTATGAGAGAAAGCCTCCGAACGGATGCATCTGTATCGAGGACAAGATCTACAACTTCAACGGGCTGAGGATCCTCGGTCTCGGAGGATCTGTCCGGTATCGGGAAGGTCCGCACATGTACACGGAGATGGAAATGAAGGTGCGCTGCATCCGTGCGGACTTTCAGGCCACTCTCCGAAACGGCTTCGACATTTTGCTCACCCATGCCCCCGCAAGGGGCTGGGGTGATCTCGATGACTTCCCGCACCGCGGATTTGACTGTTTCAACCCGCTTCTTACGAAGTGGAAGCCGAAGTATATGGTCCACGGACATGTACACCAGGCTTACGGTCATTTTCAGAGAGAGAGAACGCATTCCTGCGGAACGACGATCATCAACGCGTGTGACTATGTGATTCTGGACGTTCCAACCGGTGCTTATCCAAAGCCCGGGAAAACAGGCTCCCCGCTGTACGATTTCCACATCGCGATGCAGAGACGCAAGAAACATCAATAACAGAACATATTGAATGCATAGGCGCTTGCGAACAATCTGCACAAGCCTTAGAACTTCTTCATGAACGAAAGATGTGGAATGAGCAAAAACCGAACTGTCTGAGCGCAGCGAGTTTTCGTTTTTTGCGAATGCTTTTCCACATCTTGAGTGAATGTTAGAAGTTCCAGGCGCGGAAGCCGTTTGAATGTTCATACAATTTCCATGAAGCATAGACTTTCGCAATTGCCTAATTGAATGCAAAATGAAAGGATGACTCTAATGGCTAATTATATACTCAGCTGCTGCTCCACCGCAGATCTTTCCAAACAGCATTTTCTCGACCGCGACATCAAATATATCTGCTTCCACTACGAGCTTGACGGAAAAGAATATGCGGATGATCTCGGCGAATCCATGCCGTTCGACCAGTTCTACAGGGAAATGGCTACCGGAAAACCCACCAAGACCTCCCAGGTCAATGTCGAGGAATTTGTGGAGTACTTTGAACCGTTCCTGAAGGAAGGAAAAGATATTCTCCACCTGACCCTCTCCTCCGGTATTTCCGGCGTCCTGAATTCCGCAAATCTCGCAAGAGATCTCCTTGCTGAGAAGTATCCGGAGAGAACGATCGTCATCGTCGATTCCCTTGCAGCTTCTTCCGGCTACGGTCTTCTCATGGATAAGCTCGCCGATCTGAGAGACGAAGGAAAAAGCCTTACGGAGGTCGCCCATTTTGCCGAGAAGAACAAGCTTCGCCTTCATCACTGGTTCTTCTCCTCAGACCTCACCTTCTTCATCCGGGGTGGCCGAATCTCCAAGACATCCGGTTTCATCGGCGGTCTGGCGATCGTGGATAAGATGATCGAGCATGCTGAAAACGGTACGGATTACTCCGGAAAATGCTATATCTCGAATTCCGCCTGCTATGAGGATGCGAGAGCAGTTGCGGATCTCGTCGAAAAGAATTTCCCGAAGCTTGACGGCAAGGTCCTCATCAACAGTATCGGGACGACCATCGGAAGTCATACCGGCCCGGGTACCGTCGCCCTCTTCTTCTGGGGCGATGAGCGCATAGACTGAGACGAAAGAACAAGGCGCCTGCGAAACGCTGTGCTTCATGCAGTTCCATGTCGTACATCGTTTCGCGGGCGCCTGATTTTTAAGATGCAGCAGAGGAGGAAGCGTCCTCCCCTTTGAAGAGAACTTCCATCACAGTCCCTTTTCCGACCTCACTTTCAACATGCACCTCCGCATCATGCAGCAGAGCGCCGTGCTTCACGATCGAAAGCCCGAGACCGGTCCCGCCGGTCGCCTTTGAGCGGCTTTTGTCAACTCTGTAGAAGCGCTCAAAGATCCTCTCCTGCTCCTCCTCCGGTATTCCGATCCCGTTATCCCGCACGATCACTTTGATTCCTTCCGGAAAGCGTCCGGTCTGCACCTGTACATAGCCTCCGGGCCTGTTATATTTGATCGCATTTTCAATAATATTGAAGATCATCTCCTCCAGAATGTGCCGGATGCCGGGCACACCGGCCGGAGAGCCTTCACAGGTAAGCGTCACCTGATTATTCTCCGCCTCTTTGGAAAGAAGCCCGCAGACAGTCCGCGTGAGATCCAGAAGTTCGACTTCCTCCTTGGACTCAGATATCTCACCCTCATCGAGTCTGGACAGGCGGATAATATCGTTGATCAGACGCACCATGCGCTGCACATCCTGATAAATGTTGGCTGCGACCTCCCGGACATTTTCCTGTGGGACCAGCCCCTCTTTCAGAAGCTCCGCATAGCCGGAAATGGTGGTGAGCGGCGTCTTCAGTTCATGGGAGACATTCGCCGAAAACTCCTTGCGCCTGATTTTGATGATCAATTCTTTTTACCAGCGGCGCAAGCTCTTCATAGATTTCTTCTTTCAGCGGATCATCCAGATCGATCTCATTGATCGGTTCCACCAGTCTCCTGGAAAGCAGCTTTGATAAGAACCACTCAAATACAAAGAGAAAGGTTGCAACAGCCAGCATGACAGGCAGGATCCGGAGTGCCATCCAGAACGCGGATCTGGAAGCTTTGGAGACTCTCAGGACATTCCCCTCTTCCGTCCTCCTGGCTGCATAAAACATCAAGGTTCCGAGACTGTTAGAGTAGCGGACATCGGCTCCCTCCCCTTTCTCGAACGCCTCTCGGATTTCCGGACGGTCGGCATGATTCTCCAGAGATATATCATCCCCATAGGTATCATAGAGGATCTCTCCCGAGGGAGAGATCAGCGTGACTCTTGTTCTCCCCAGAGCCTTATCTATTTTTTCCAGATCCTCCTCACCATAATGATCCGCACCTGTACTGATATAGACTGCGTCCTGGGAAACCTCCATCTCCATGATCTCGACGATCTGCTGGTACATGGCAAGAACTGCCCCGAAATAAGAAACCAGCATGGCCACTGTGACCAGAACGACCATGCTGCGCTGAATTCTTCTCTGCATTTTAATTCTCCCGCAAACGATAACCGACTCCGCGGATCGTTTCTATCATCTCGCCTGCATTTCCCAGCTTCTGGCGAAGCGTCGCGATGTGCACATCCAGAGTTCTGGACTCCCCGGAAAAATCATGCCCCCAGATCGCGTCCAGCAGCTGATCCCTGGTCATGACGATTCCCGAACTGCGTACAAGAAGGTTCAGCAGTTCGAATTCCTTGTTCGTCAGAACGATCTGCTCACCATCCGCCAGCACGGATCGCTTCTTTTCACTGATTTCCAGCCTGCCGAACCGGACTGTATCATCCTTGGAATAGGAAGAAGCACGCCGGAGGACAGCCTTTATTCTGGAGACCAGCTCCATCATCCCGAACGGCTTTGTAACATAATCGTCGGCTCCGAGATCCAGGGCCTGGACCTTATCGTACTCTGCCCCCCGTGCTGTCAGCATAATGATCGGGATCGTGCGATAACGCGCATCCTCCTTCAGCCTGTGGAGAATGGAAATCCCGTCTTCGCCCGGAAGCATGATATCAAGAAGGATCAGATCCGGGAGGCACTTCTCCGGATCGGAGAGAGCTTCGTCGAGCGCTTTTCCGTCATGGAGACCGCGGGCTTCAAACCCGGTGACACCGAGCGTATAGACAATCAGATCCCTTATATTTCCTTCATCTTCCACACAGTAGATTTCGTACATGTCCTCTCCTCCTGCCGTTTCCATAAGAAGCATGCCGCTCGCAGTCAAAATCCAAAAAAGGCTTTCGTTTTTATTTTGCATCCGGATGCCCGAAATTACAAGAAAAACGAAGGCCTTCCCTTACCTTATCCTGTTCCATTTACGTACGGGATCCCGGAATCACGAAAGTCCCGCCAGAACATCCGCCATATGGTTCGCAAAACTTCTGTGACCGGCCTCCGAAAAGTGGATTCCATCGTAAGCCAGGGCAATATCCCACGCTCCCGCATCTGCAAAATCAGCTCCGTACTCTTCTGCACATCTCTTCAGTGCGTTCGGCAGCTCATCCATGATCTCAGAGGTGCTTTCCTTTGTCTGACCGGACTCGATCCCCACCATCTCAAAGAACACCACAGGCTAGTTCCGGAACATTTTGAAAGACTCTCCGCATCCTGTCCGCAACTCTCTCCGCCGTCATACCGGGAATCATAAAAATGTCATTCGTGCCCAGAAGAATCGCGAACACATCTGCGTCCGGATTCTGATCCAGAACACTGGCAAGGGATGCGAATCCGGACGCAGAGTCCGGGATGCAGCGCCCGTTCAGCCCTTCATTTACTACAGAAAGTCCCTCCTGCGCATCGAGGATCCCGGTCCAGCGTTCATATTTGTCATAGCGGCCGGAACCTCCCAGCCTGGGATCAAAACCGTATGTGTTGGAATCACCGAAACATACTATTTTCATGATATATTTCCTCCCGGAATTATGAGATTTTTACGTCACAGTGTCAGGAACGCCCCGGCGTTCCTGCCGTGCCGCGCTTATGTGCGAAGCACCTTCCGATTTGAACAGCTATGATCCGCCGGAGACTTTCATCTCTGACGCTTACTTTGTGACCCCTGTCAGAGCCAGGTTTCACTTTGCGCATACATCTTATATTTACATCACGGAAATTCTGCGTCAGGGATGAAAAATCCCCGCCACCTGCATGTGACGGGGATTCTATTCATCTTACATTTCCTGATAATCTTCAGGCAGCTTCGAGATTACTCGATAACTGTAGCAACACGGCCTGAACCAACTGTACGGCCACCTTCACGGATAGCGAAAGTAAGACCCTGCTCCATAGCGATCGGATGGATCAGCTCG
>CADABA010000406.1 GCA_902785985.1 uncultured Lachnospiraceae bacterium | reverse complement strand
TCGTATGCGGAAATATCATCACTCTCGTCGCTGCCGCGCTTGGTAGAGCTATCCACCTTCCGGCCCTTTTTGTCGATTGAGAAATAGCCGGCGTGAGTCTGGTGTACATCAATACCCCTGAGGTATTGCTCATACGGCGTGTTGAAAAGGGTCAGATATTCGTTAAGTATGGAGATATACTCCTGTTCAAAGATCTCTCCGTACTCAGAATTAACCTCGTTGCCGTCCTCGTCATATTTCCGGTACTTCGCCACCTCATCGATAAAGAACAGAGACAGACATTTGATTCCTCTGCCAAACAGTTCTTTTTCTTTCTCAAAATGAGATCGAATCGTCTCCCTGATCTGTACCCGGCGCATATCTTTCTCAGATACATCGCCTACAACCTCTCCCACATGGATGACCTCCCCATTTGTGAAGGTGACAATCTTGCAGATGGGATCAATCTCGTTCACGTGGTACCCCCGATACTGTTCCATGCTTTTGGACAAAGCAAACAGATCATCATCTACGGACACCAAACGAGTCTCGCGATTGATGGACTTGGCATATCCGATTTCAAATTCCAGACGCGCCATCGGAGGCTTGTTAGGGGAAATGACAATGCTCTCCAGGTAAAGATAGCTGTCTGTGCCCCTCAGGTTCTTGAGGCATCTAAGGCATCCAGTACATACACCAGGGTATGGTGCTGCTTATGGGTTGCGGAATAGTTCAGACAAAAGAGCGGATTAAATTCCTTAAGGCTCTCTTGTGTGGCCGTGCCGCCCATTTTCTGGGGCTCGTCCAGAATGACGATCGGACGGTTGGCCTTGATAATGTCAATAGGCTTCCGACTTCCAAAGTCGTCCAGTTCCGTGCGAATTCGACGGGCATCCTTCCCCCGTGCATTGAAGGCCTGGATGTTGATAATCATGACATTGATATCCGAGCTCTGGCTGAAGTTGTCAATCTCCGCCAAATTCTTGGAATCATAAACAAAGAAACGTGCCTTCTTGCCATAATACTCCATGAAGTGATCCTGCATGGTCTCAAAACTTTTACGGACACCTTCCCGGATAGCGATGGAGGGAACAACCACTATGAACTTACTCCATCCATACTGCTTATTCAGCTCAAACATGGTTTTAATGTAAACATAGGTTTTTCCCGTACCGGTTTCCATTTCCACATCCAGGGAGCAGGCACCAAGACCGCCACTCGCCAGGGTCTGTGCAAGGGCGATATTATTCCTGCCCTGAATACGGTTCACGTTAGTCAAGAGCTGACCGAAATCCAACCGTATCTGGTTGTTGGCAAAGCCCATGTACAATTCCTCATCAGACAACATCCAGTTAGTGACGTCTCTCTCTATTTCTACATCGCGGCGGTATGTAAAGCGATCATTAAAAGGCTGACCTGCAAAAACGCCCACCACGCTGTCCACAGCCTCCGTCTGGTAAGGCTGTATGGTGAATTTGAATTTCATTGCTTCTTCTCCCTGCTTTTCTTTTTCGCGGTCTTCTCCAGCCCTTTTATTGTTTCGAGATACGCTTCTTCCACAGGTGAAAGTGTCTGTTCCTGATACTTCCGATATTCAGACCTCGCTTTTTCCATAGCATCCTTATGGCTTATAGTACCGGCGTTTTGCAGCAATTCTCTGCCGCCGGATGTAAGGACCGCGTCCAGCTGTGCGATGTAATCTTTCATATACATGGGTCGGTGTTCAATTGCCGCGATTTCAGCAATATCAAAATAACCGGATACCAGGTTGTTCAACACCTGCAACTCCTGTTCATCCAGATAATTCTTTGCGATACCAACATCCTTTAATACAGGAAGGTCTCCTGAAAAAGTTCGTAATCCCATGAAGGGTTTTTCAGCGTCTGCCCGCTGATAAACAACCTCTGCCGCCGTATGTCCATGAGCCGCGTAGTGCAGCTTATTCTGAACAATCTGGAAGAAAAGCACCGAATCAGGACTCTTTGGATCATAGTCCAAGCTGGTGGCATATAAATCAAGCACCTGCCGATACAACATCTTTTCGGAGGAACGAATGTCCCGGATGCGAGCAAGAAGTTCTTTCCAGTAGCTTCCCCCGGCATTCCCTTTCAAGCGCTCGTCATCCAGTGTGAAGCCCTTGACCATATACTCCTTCAGTCTGGTAGTCGCCCATTGTCTGAACTGCGTACCAACAGGAGTTCTGACGCGATAGCCTATGGCAATAATCATATCCAGATTGTAGTGCATAACCTGATAGTTTTTACCGTCGGCGGCAGTTGTTCGGAATTTCCGAACAACTCGATCCTTCTCCAACTCGCCTTCTTCCAGAATATGCTTAATATGCTCGCTGATATTGGCTTTACTGCTGTGATACAGATCTACCAGCTGTGCCTGCGATACAATAATTTCTCCCTGACAATTTTCTCTATCCATCACAGCACCCTCCTGACCGTCTTGGGACTGTAGGTTTCAAAAATCTGCTCGAAATTGGTCATAACACTGTCGGTGGCCATGCCACTGTCACGGAATACAGCATAGAAGGGATGCTGCTGAGCAATAGCCTTCACAGTCTCCTCAGTCACATCCTTATCGAAGCAGGCAATAAGGTAACCGTCTGCCACAGAGAATACCTTTTTCCCAGCAATGACAGTCTCCTCAATCTTGGATGATAGCAGCACGCCCAGATCCAGCATAACCTGAAAGAGCAGATCTTCCGGTGTGCGATCTTCCTTAATATTATCGGCGAACAGATTCATCTGTCCCTGCTTGTAATCCTTCGGGCGGTAATAAACGTCTTTCATATTGGAGGAATCAACTCGAAATACCCGAAAGCCGATGTCGAGATCAACAGTGGTCAGAGGGGACTCTTCCCTGATTTTCTTTCCAGCACGACGAATGCGCTCCTCTCCGATTTCACAGATAGTCTTATAGCCATCTTTATAGGCGGAGCTTTTCTCCCCTGTGATTTCAGGCAGCTGGACAAGAACAAACTTAACACTTCCGTTGTTCTCAGCATTATGTCGCATAACAGCGTGGGCAGTTGTACCTGAACCTGAGAAGAAATCAAGTACATAAGACCCATCAGTGATGTTGGCGATTTGTAAAATACGATCCAATAGCCGAACAGGCTTCGGTCCGTCAAAGTACCCCTTTCCGTCAAACAAATTCTTTACCTCTTGACGTCCTTCTTGGCTATGGCCCACATCTTCATACTTCCATAACGTTGTTGGAACAATTCCACCCGTCATTTCAGAAAGATACCTTTTGTATCGCGGAGTATTATCTCCATGTTCGCCAAACCAAATACGACCTTCATCTATCCACTTCTTCATATTTTCTTTGCTTGTAATCCAGCTCCGACCGCTCGTCGGAGAAATGCTCTTCCCACTTGGTGTTGTAATTGGATAATCGTAGGCAGCGCTATATGTTTTCGCTGTTAGATCTCCTGATGACCATGGACCCCTAGGATCATTATCAGGATTCTTGTATCTTGCGTTCATTTCAGCGGTCCTAGGTAATTTTCCAATCGCAAAATCACTAATCTTTTTAGCGTAGACCACCACATAGTCATGGCTTGCTGAAAAATATTTAGCGTCATTCTTCGGAGAAAAAGCACGTTCCCATACTATGGTTCCAACATAATTAAGGTGACCAAACAGCTCATCGCATATCTTCTTTAGGTTTTCTATTTCGTTATCATCAATACTGATGAATATTACGCCATCATCACTCAGAAAGTCTTTTGCTATGCGGAGCCGAGGATATAGCATATTAAGCCAGTCAGTATGAAATCTACCATTCCCTTCGAGATTTTGCACAAGGCGATTTCCATCATTATCAAGCTGACCACTACCTGTAATGTACTCAACAGAGTCAAGTGAGAAGTCATCTTCATAAATAAAATCCGATCCCGTGTTATATGGCGGGTCGATATAAATCAGCTTGACCTTCCCAAGATAGGTCTCCTGGAGCAGCTTCAGCGCATCGAGGTTGTCTCCCTCGATATAGATGTTCTCCGTGTTGATGCTTCCGGGCGTACCATCCCTGCCAACAGATTTCTCCCGAACCAACCGAAGAGTCTTCGCAATGGGCTGGTTAGCTAACATCACCGACCGCTTCTTATCCGGCCAGGTGAACTGGTACCGTTCCTGGCTTCCCTCTACTACCTGAGCAGCAATTTCCTGCCGCAGCACATCGGCGTCAAT
>CADABA010000405.1 GCA_902785985.1 uncultured Lachnospiraceae bacterium | reverse complement strand
AATGATCTCCGCCTCGTCGATCTTCTCAAGGTCGGAAAGCTTTACCTTTGTGCGCATAATGCCGAGAGTGACGAAGAGATAGCCCTTCGCGTCGGGAAGTGTGCTGACAGTGCCTTTCAGATTCAGACTGATGACCCTGACTGCGTCCCCGACCTTGAGATCTTTTGCGGTGAGCGAACCGGTCCTGGAAGGATCCTTCCCGATATCCCCGATCTTGCCGTCCAGATCTTTTATCTGGCTTCGGAGATTCTGCCGCTCCTTCTCCAGCTCCTTTCCGGAGGCAATTCCGCCGTGCTTCGCGAAATAGCTGATGCTCTTGTCCGCGTAATCTTTCGCGTCCTGCAGGATCTTCCTCGCCTCCACCTGGGACTGGGCGATCAGCTTTTTCTTCTGCTCTTCCAGATGGCTCTTCTGATATTCCAGATCCTTTTTCAGCTTCTCGATCTCACGGGTCGCCCGCTCCGCATCCTCCTTCTCCTTCTCGAGACTTCTGCGCTTCATCTCAAGGTCGGAAATGACATCCTCAAAGGTCTCCTGCTGATCCGTCAGCAGAGACTTCGCATCGTCGATGATGTTCTCGGAGAGACCGAGCTTTCTGGAAATGGCGAACGCGTTGCTCTTTCCCGGAACACCGATCAGAAGACGGTAGGTCGGGGAGAGGGTAGCAACGTCAAATTCGCAGGAAGCGTTCTCTACGCCCGGCGTCTTCAGCGCGTAGACCTTGATCTCGCTGTAGTGCGTTGTAGCCAGTGTCCGGACGCCCTTAGCGTGCAGGCTGTCCAGTATCGCGACGGCCAGCGCAGCTCCCTCAGTCGGATCCGTTCCGGCTCCGAGCTCGTCAAAGAGGACCAGGGAATCCGTGTCCGCTTTGTCAAGGAAGTCAACGATATTTGTCATATGGGACGAGAACGTTGAAAGACTCTGTTCAATGCTCTGTTCGTCACCGATATCCGATATCCGCGTACACTTCCCGGAAAAGGGCGATGCGGCTCCGGTCGGCTGCCGGAATATGCAGTCCGGAGAGTCCCATGAGCACGAGGAGTCCCGTCGTCTTCAGGGTGACCGTCTTGCCGCCCGTGTTCGGGCCGGTGATGATCAGAAGGTCAAAAGTCTCGCCCAGCCGGATATCGGTCGCAACGACTTTCTTCTTATCGATCAGCGGATGCCGCGCTTTTCGGAGGTCAATGATCCCATCGCTGTTGATGAGCGGCCTGCTTGCGTTCATGGAGATTGCGAGCGATGCCCTTGCGAAAATGAAATCCAGACGCCGCATCAATGCGTAATCATTTCGGATCAGACCGACGTAAGCGGACAGCATCTCCGATAAATTCGCCAGAATGACTTCGATCTCCTTCTGTTCCTCGATCTCGAGCTCACGGATCTCGTTGTTCAGTCTGACGACGGATGCCGGCTCGATGAAGAGCGTGGATCCCGAGGAACTCATATCGTGCACGATGCCGGCCACGGAATTCTTGTACTCACTCTTCACGGGAATACAGTAGCGCCCGTCCCGGGTCGTCACCAGGGAATCCTGGAGATAATCCTTCGCGTGCGTTGAGATGATTTTATTAAGCTCAGTATGGATGCGCTCGCCGGCGGATTTGATGTTTTTCCGGATCTGCCGCAGCTTTGAGGAGGCGTTGTCGCTGATTTCCTCTTCCGAGAGGATACAGCGCCGGATCTCCGCCGTCGCCTGCGGAAGCGGTTCGAGCGCGTTGAAGGACGGCGTCAGGATATCGTCCGGCGCATCCTCGCGCTCCTTGCGGCCGTAGGCGCGCACAAGCCCTGCATTTTCAAGAAGTTTTGCGACCATAAGAAGCTCGTGGATCCCGAGTGCAGATCCGAGTTCGAGCCTGAGCATGGAAGCGCTGACGTCGTACGTATTGCCGAAGGATACGCTGCCCTTTGCGAAAATGCGCCCGACGGCACACGCTGTCTCCTCCTGCATCGTGTTGATTTCAAAAAGATCTGTCAGCGGCGCAAGTTCACGACATAAAGCCTTCCCGGGCGCGGACGTCGCACGCGCTTCAAGAAGGCTTACAATCTTATCATATTCAAGTGTATGGAGTGCCTTTTCATTCATACGTCTATTTTAACCTAAAGATGCACTTACGAAAAGGTCTTTGCCGGAAAATGAAAAAACTTCCCGCATCCGGATTCCTTACGATCCCGGAATGATTCAAGAACGCCTCAGCGTTCTTGCTGCGACGTGCGCGGCGCGTAAGCGCCATCCACTGCGCACGTCTGCAATCCGGATCGCTCGATACCGGGGAAGTGGGAAGTTCCTGTAAGCGGGGTCAGCTCTCAGTCGGTTTGTCGGCAGGTGCGGATTCGGTGGCAGGCTGTTCCGCATTTTCATGCGGCTTCAGTGCCTCTCCTACGGTCATTGTGAACGTGAAGTCCACGTATCCGTCCGCTCCGAGACGCTTGACGCCGACCTTCATGGTATCACCGGGCGCTTTATTCATCAGCCGGTCGTGGAGCAGCCTGAGCGTGATCGTCTTCGACTCATCGACCGACACGATAAAATCTCCCGGCATGAGTCCGGAGGCGAGAGCCGGAGAATCGGCTGCTACGGAAGTTACGTAGATGCCTTCCGGCATGTCAGTCTCCTTTGAGACAGCCTGTGAGACGTCC
Organism: uncultured Lachnospiraceae bacterium; assembly: GCA_902785985.1. Lineage (GTDB taxonomy): Bacteria > Bacillota > Clostridia > Lachnospirales > Lachnospiraceae > Chordicoccus. Next base: position 204 of record CADABA010000405.1, on the reverse strand, counting down.
TGGCCCTCTACCCCTATATAGGGAAGCGGCTTATTGTTCGAGAGAAGCTCGATCAGAGACTTCAGCGGAGAAATCGGGACTGCTGTGATCGATCCCGAATCGTTCTGGGCAAAATCCTGCATGATAAAGCCGACGACCTGACCGTCAAGATTTACGAGGACACCGCTGCCGTTCGAGCTGCCATTGATATCTGTCGTAAAAAGA
>CADABA010000404.1 GCA_902785985.1 uncultured Lachnospiraceae bacterium | reverse complement strand
TCGCTTCGCTCAGACAGAACGGTTTTTGCTCATTCCACATCTTTCGTTCATGAAGAAGTTCCAAGGCTTGTGCAGATTGTTTGAATTGTTCACACAATTTCATTTCGCACAGAGCTTCGCAGGAGCCTGATCTATATGAAAAATTGTTAGGAGGAAAAGTCATGGGTGAAAAACAGTTAATGCTCGGCAACGCGGCAATCGCCCGCGGCCTTTGGGAGGCCGGCGTCAAGGTCGCATCTGCCTATCCGGGTACGCCGAGCACGGAAATCAGTGAGAATCTGGTCCAGTATAAAGACGATCTGTACTGTGAATGGGCACCGAACGAGAAGGTCGCGGCGGAGGTCGCATTCGGAGCGTCGGTCGCCGGTGTACGTTCATTTGCATGTATGAAGATGGTCGGTTTCAATGTCGCGGCAGACCCGGTCTATTCCGCAGCTTACGCGGGTGTCGGACGGGGCATGGTCCTGTGCGTCGCCGATGACCCGGGTGTCTACAGCTCCCAGAACGAGCAGGACACGCGCGCCGTATCGAGAGCTGCCCAGGTCCCGGTCCTTGAGCCGTCGGATTCTCAGGAAGCGAAGGATTTCGCGAAGCTCGCATATGAGATCAGCGAGACCTACGACAAACCGGTCGTGATCCGCACAACGACAAGGCTCGCACATTCGCAGGGCATGGTCGAACTATGCCCGCGCGAGGAGGTGCCGGATAAGCCATATGAGAAAAATATCGCGAAAAATGTCATGCTTCCGGCCAACGCGATCCGCCGCCATGTGATCGTCGAGGATCAGATGGAGAAGCTCGCCGAGGACGCATGTACCATGGAGAAGCTGAACCGCATGGAGATCCGCGATACGAAAATCGGCTTCATCACGAGCGGCATTCCGTACCTGTATGTCAGGGAGGCGATGCCGGAGGCTTCCACGCTGAAGCTCGGCCTGGTCCATCCGCTGCCCAGGAAACTGATCGAGGAGTTCGCGTCGAAGGTCGACAGACTGATTATTTTCGAGGAGCTCATGCCGGTCATCGAAGAGCAGGTGAAGTCCTGGGGAATTGCCTGTGACGGAAAGAATATCTTCACAAAACTCGGCGAGTATTCCGCGAACATGATCCGCGAAAAGCTCCTCGGCATGGAAATCAACGCGGTACAGGCGGAGAATACCCCGAACCGCCCGCCGATCCTCTGTCCGGGATGCCCGCACAGAAGTACCTTCTGGGCGCTGAAGAGGCTGAAACTCCATGTCGCCGGGGATATCGGCTGCTATACGCTGGGCGCGGTCCCGCCGCTGGCAACGCTTGAGACCTGCCTCTGCATGGGGGCTTCCATTTCCTCCCTGCACGGCATGGGCAAAGAGACTGGGTCAGCGTGATCGGAGATTCGACCTTCATGCATACGGGTGTGAACTCCCTCATGAATATGGTCTACAATCAGAGCACCGGCACGGTCATCATTCTTGACAACCGAATCACAGCCATGACAGGCCATCAGGACAATCCGGCCACGGGCAGAACGCTCATGGGCGAGGTCGTCCCGGCAATCGATTTCGAGAAGTTCTGTCAGGGTCTCGGAATAGAGCATGTCTATACGGTCAACGCTCTTGATCAGAAGGAGCTGACGGAGACCGTAAAGAGAGAGGTCAAGGCGGATCATCTGTCGGTCATCGTCGCGAAGGCTCCCTGCGCGCTCATACCGGAGGCGCGCACGAAGAAGAAGTGTGTCGAAATTCCTGAGAAATGCAAACACTGCGGCGCCTGCTCGCTTCCGGGCTGCCCCGCGCTTTCAAAGAATGAAGACGGGTCGATCACGATCGATCCGACGCAGTGCAACGGCTGCGGTCTCTGCCGCCAGCTCTGCAAGTTCGGCGCAATCAAGGAGGTGGAGTAAATGCAGACACGGAATATAATGATCGTAGGAGTCGGAGGCCAGGGAACGCTGATCGCAAGCCGTATCCTCGGCGGAATTGCAACGACAGCAGGTCTTGACGTAAAGGTCTCGGAAGTTCACGGCATGGCGCAGCGCGGCGGTTCGGTCGTCACATTCGTCCGCTACGGAGACGAGGTCTTTGAGCCGATCGTGGAGGAAGGATGCGCGGATGTGCTGATCGCGTTCGAGCGTCTGGAGGCAAAGAGGTATGCGCATTTCCTGAAACCGGACGGTGTTCTGATCGTCAATGACGTGAGGATCGACCCGATGCCGGTCAGGATCGGCGCTGCTCCGTATCCGGAGAACATCATCGAGGAGATTGCCGAAACGCACAGGGGGCGATCGCGACGGAGCTCGGCAATCCGCGCTGCTTCAACGTCGTCATTCTCGGAATGGCTGCCCGCCATATGGATTATGCGGTCGAGGACTGGTATAAGGTCATTGAGCGCACGGTCAAGCCGAAGACGATCGAGATTAATAAGAAGGCTTTCGATGCAGGGTATGCGCTCGGAGAAGCCTGACGGGAAGTTCGTCAGAACCTGAACAGAGTATATAAGGACTTTCATGCGATGCGCATCAGCGTGTGGCGTGAAGGTCCTTTTTGTGTCGCAGACAAAATATCCCCCTGCCATGCAGGGGGAGGGAAGATCTGCAGCAGCAGTTCGAACGAGCCGTTCTTTTTAATTTGCAGGCGGAAGCGGGGCTTCTGCGATGATCGAGGCCCGATCTGAACAGGCTCAGACAGAGTACAGGCGGCAGCGAGGCATCCATCTTCTGGAGAAAAACATTCGCAGTCCGACTGAGAAATCGAAAAATGCTGCGCTTTTTGTGACCAGAAGTATGCGAGGAGCGACTGACGGGAACAAAAAGCGCAGATGCATTTTTAGATTTCGCAGGGGAGGACAAGTGTTTTTCGAAGAAGATGGTGCCAGCGCCGCCCCCTCAGTTGACCAGCGCCGTTCCCTCATCTGGCCAGCGCCGTCCCTTCCGGCATGCCGGGCTCATCTGAACGGTTGTTTTGCATGAATTGCAGGAAAAATTCCGAAAAATACGATTGACTTTTAGACGTTAAAGCGTTACACTTTACTCCAGCGAATAACGACCCCGGTCGTATTTATCAGGAGGAGAATTCCAATGGCTGTAAAAATTTTCATGTTGTTCGTCTTTTTCGGTTTGATGATCGCCATCGGCTGGTATTCAAGACATCAGGCGAGAACAGTTGAAGGGTACGTCCTTGGCGGGAGAAGCGTCGGTCCGTGGATCTCTGCATTTGCTTACGGAACTTCTTATTTCTCGGCGGTCGTCTTTGTCGGTTACGCCGGACAGTTCGGATGGAAATACGGCCTTGCCTCCACATGGATCGGCATCGGGAACGCATTCATCGGATCCCTGCTCGCGTGGGTCATTTTAGGCCGCCGCACACGCGTCATGACAAAGCATCTGAACTCCGCCACGATGCCTGCTTTTTTCGAATCGCGCTACAAGTCCTCTACACTGAAGATCGTAGCCTCCGCGATCATCTTTATTTTCCTGATTCCGTATACGGCTTCGGTCTACAACGGTCTCTCGAATCTTTTTGAGATGGCGTTCGGGATCCCGTATATCTACTGTGTCATCATGATGGCAGCGCTCACATGCGTCTACGTCCTGCTCGGCGGATACACGGCGACAGTCTACAACGATTTCGTCCAGGGCATTATCATGCTGGTCGGTATCGTGGCAGTTATTCTCGCCGTTCTGAACGGACACGGCGGCTTCCTCGAAGCAGTGAAGTCTCTTTCCACGATTCCTAGCGACAATCCGGTCACGGCAGGGCAGCAGGGTGCGTTCGCGTCCTTCTTCGGCCCGGATCCGATGGGACTTATGTATGTCATCATTCTGACATCCCTCGGAACATGGGGACTGCCGCAGATGGTCCAGAAGTTCTACGCGATCAAGAGTGAGAAGGCCGTTGCGACGGGTACGATCGTATCGACATTTTTCGCGGTCGTCATCGCCGGCGGTTCTTATTTCCTTGGCGGTTTTGCCCGCCTCATCGATGTGGAGAAGGTCTCGAGGGTTGCGGAAGACGGAACGATCGCCATGATGTATGACCATGTCATATTCTCATGGGCGTGCTCATCGTTCTCATCATGTCGGCTTCCATGTCAACGCTGTCCTCCCTGGTCCTCACGTCCAGCTCGACACTGACACTGGATTTCCTGAAGGGCACGTTCTTCAAGAAAATGAAAGAACGCCAGCAGCTCCTGTGGCTTCGCATCCTTGTCATTTTCTTCATCGTGATCTCTGTCGTTATGGCGATCAAGCCTCCGACATTTATCGCACAGCTCATGGGTATCTCCTGGGGCGCTCTTGCCGGAGCATTCCTTGCACCGTTCCTGTACGGACTCTACTGGAAGCGCGTTACAAGGGCGGCTGTCTGGGCTTCCTTTATCTTCGGTGTCGGCCTCACAGTCATGAATATCTTTACCGCATGGTTCAATCCGATCCAGGCAGGCGCGATCGCAATGCTCGGCGGCCTTGTGATCGTCCCGGTCGTGAGTATTTTCACCCCGAAGATCGACAGGGAGACCGTGGACGGGATCTTTGCATGCTATGATGTTGAGGTCGAGGCAATCCGGAACACCCGGTATCTGCCAGATAACAGGGCAAGGGGTTAGATGAGACGGCGCACCATATGCCAGGGAAGCATGTGGTGCGCCGCATGGCGTCTGTGAAGAAGATCTGCATGCATGCGGTGCGCCGGCACAGCGTCTGTGACGAGGCTTTACATGGTACCGCAGTACTCCGCGACTGCAGCCGTATGGCTCTCAAAATCAGGTGACAATCTGCCCCGGTTCATGTTAACATGTCCTTTACAGGAACGCCTCAGCGTTCCTGCCGCGCCGCGCAGGGGGCGAACCACATTCTTCTCTGCGCGATGAAGAATAAAGATCATGCGGAATTGACTGGGGAACTATCTATATGGGCAGGCGAAAAATACTTTTTTTTGATATTGACGGCACGCTCTGGACCATGGACGGCCATATTCCCGAAAGTACACGGGAAGCGATCCGGAAGGTCCGGGAAAACGGACATCTGGTCTTCATAAACAGCGGGCGGACCCGCGGCTATATTCGGGATCCGAAACTTTTTTCCCTCGGGCTGGACGGCATTGTCTCCGGCTGCGGGACTATGATCGAGGCAAAT
>CADABA010000403.1 GCA_902785985.1 uncultured Lachnospiraceae bacterium | reverse complement strand
TTCAGTTCTCCGAGAAGGTCCACGAATTGCAGCTTGATGAATTTGATATCATTTTCTTCAATCTTGTCGATAATCTGATCTTTATTCTGTATCATCTCAGTGCTCCGTTCTTTTGTTTATACTGTTGTTCTTTTTGGTTCTGATCTTTTGTTTTGATCCTTTATCCTGATGGGAGTTATTCTCCCTGCTTCTTTTTTATTGCAGCCTCGATGAGTCCCCGGAACAGCGGATGTGCCCTGTTCGGTCTCGATTTGAACTCCGGATGGGCCTGTGTGGCCACGAAGAACGGGTGATCCTTAATCTCGACCATCTCGACGATCCGGTCGTCGGGAGAGATGCCGGAGAGGGTCATCCCTGCATTTTCCAGTTCGATGCGGTAGTTGTTGTTGACCTCATAGCGGTGTCTGTGACGCTCGGAGATGTTCCGTTCTCCGTAAAGCCGGAAAGCGTTCGTATCCTCCCGCAGGATGCAGGGGTAAGCTCCGAGACGCATGGTCCCGCCGAGGTCGGTGACGTCCTTCTGTTCGGGCATGAGGTCGATGACCGGATGCGCGGACGCGGGGTCGAATTCGGTGCTGTTCGCATCCTGAAAATGAAGGACATTCCGCGCAAAGTCCACAATCGCCATCTGCATTCCGAGGCAGATTCCGAGATATGGGATCTTATGCCGGCGGGCGTAGGTCGCGGCGTAAATGATGCCTTCGATGCCTCTGCCGCCGAACCCGCCGGGGACGATGACGGCGTCAGCCTGACCAAGGAGCCCGTCTGCGGTCTGTTCATTCAGATCCTCCGATTCGATCCACCTGATCGTGACTTCCGCGTGGTTGGCGATGCCGCCGTGCTTCAGGGCTTCCACGACGGAGAGATACGCATCGTGCAGGGCGGTATATTTTCCGACGAGCGCGACGGTGACGGAGATCTTCGGATCTCGGAGGGCGCTGACCATATTTTCCCATTCACGAAGGTCAGGGGCCGGGGAGACGAGACGTAGACAGTCGAGGACCCGGTCAGCCAGATGCTCTTCCTCCATGACGAGGGGCACTTCATACAGGTATTCCACATCCCTGTTCTCCAGGACGTTTTCGGGAGGAACATTGCAGAAGAGGGCAATCTTATCCCGGACGCCCGCGGGGACGGGATATTCTGAGCGACAGACGAGGATATCGGGCTGGATACCGAGCTGCTGGAGCTGTTTGACGCTCATCTGGGTCGGCTTTGTCTTGAGTTCGCCGGATGCTCTGAGATAAGGGATCAGGGTCACGTGAATGATGATGACGTTCGATTTCCCTTTTTCCCACTGGAACTGACGGATCGCCTCCAGAAACGGCTGACTCTCGATATCTCCTACCGTTCCGCCGACCTCGATGATGGAAATGATATCCTTATCGGGGTCGTCGGAGCTGAAAAAGCGCGATTTGATTTCATTTGTGATGTGCGGGATCACCTGAACGGTACCGCCGCCGTAATCGCCGTGCCGCTCTTTGTTGAGGACGGCCCAGTAGACTTTGCCGGACGTCACGTTCGCGTGGAAGTCCAGGCTCTCGTCGATGAACCGCTCGTAATGTCCGAGGTCGAGGTCGGTCTCTGTTCCGTCGTCCGTCACAAAGACTTCGCCGTGCTGGATCGGGTTCATGGTCCCGGGGTCGATGTTGATATACGGATCGAATTTCTGCATGGTCACCCGGAAGCCCCTCGCTTTCAGAAGTCTTCCGAGGGAAGCTGCGGTGATGCCTTTGCCGAGGCCGGAGACAACGCCGCCGGTAACGAAAACATACTTCATGTTGTGCCTCCTCGTTATTTCAATTCTCGCTCGCGAGAATTGGCGCGGGATTCGGGTCAGCGTAAGCTGACATCTTCCAAACCGAATCCCTGCGCATCCGTTTATCTCAGTGGGGGATTGAAACCCGCCACTGAGACGAGCAGGATATTGTTTTACCCGCCGCTTGTAGAAGCGGGGGTCTTCCCCACTGAGATAAAAAGGGTGACAAAAGCACCGGGTACATTTATACCGGACGCCTTTGTCACCCTATAAATATATTAAAGTATAAGCTTTAAGCCTGGAAAAGTAAAGAAAAAATGTCGGTAGTGCAGCCCGAGTTCCTTTTTGGAACGCTTGTATTCCGGTGTTGCGGACAACGGAAAGCTACGGTATATTAGATTAATAACTATTTTTGCGTCGGCCGATCCTCCGGTCAGTCGCATTGATTACGAGGTAGGTTCTATGATGAATATTCGGGAAGAAGCTCATAAGATGAAACTCAGCTCGCCTGTTCTGGCGGCTACATCCGCAGACGTGCGCAACGGTGCGCTCCTTGCTGCTGCAAAGGCCCTTGAGGAGAACAAGGAGGAGATTTTTGCGGCCAACAGGCTCGATCTTGAAAACGCGGAAAAGAACGGTATTTCCGGAGCCGTGATCAAGCGCCTCAAATTCGACGAAGGGAAACTTGTGTCAGTCATCGAAGGTCTCCATCAGCTGGCAGCCCTGCCGGATCCGATCGGGAAAGTCCAGATCATGCGGGAGATGGATTCGGATCTTGTCATGAAACGTGTGAGCTGCCCGATCGGTGTCATCGGCGTCATCTTCGAGGCGAGACCGGATGCCCTGGTCCAGATTTCCTCCCTCTGTATCAAGAGCGGGAACTGCGCGATCCTGAAGGGCGGA
>CADABA010000402.1 GCA_902785985.1 uncultured Lachnospiraceae bacterium | reverse complement strand
TGTCGGTGAGATCCTTGAGTGCGAGGAAGTGAAAAAATCCAAAAAGCTTCTCTGCTCGAAGGTAAAGATCGGACCGAATGAGGTCGTACAGATCTGCTCTGGACTGCGTCCGAAGTATACGGCGGCAGAGATGGTCGGCAAGAAGGTCATGGTCATCGTGAATCTTGCGCCGCGCAAGATGGCGGGGCTCGAGAGCCAGGGCATGATCCTGTGCGCTGAGGATCCGGACGGCAGTCTGAGCCTCATGGTCCCGGAGAAAAAGGAATTCCCGGCGGGCTCCGAGATCGGATAAAGACTGTCATATAAAATGAGGTGTTGTGACCCGCAGCGTAAGGGCCGGAAGGTGCGCGCTGCGGGTCTTTACGTTTTCGTTTTTTTCGCTCAGACTCGTGACGTTGATCGTGAGATATGCGTACAAGGGAAAACTCGCTTCGCTCAGACAGTTCGGTTTTTGCTCATTCCACATCTTTCGTTCATGAAGAAGTTCTAAGGCTTGTGCAGATTGTTTGAATTGTTCAAGCAATTCCATTTCGCACAGAGTTTCACAATTGCCTGCCGGAACAGCACCCTGCATGGAGGTTTTTATGATCATAGATACACACGCACATTACCACGCCGAACAGTTCGACTCGGACCGCGAAGCACTTCTTGCATCCCTGAAGCCCGCCGGCATCGGCGAGGTCATCGATATCGCCGCGGAGGCGGACAGCCTTGACCGGGTCATGGAGCTCGCGAGGGAGTATCCTTTCATTTATGCGGCTGTCGGACTTCATCCGGATGAGGTGGGAGACCTCGATGAGGAGACGATGGCGAAGATCCGTGAATACCTGACAGACGGGAAGACCGTCGCCGTCGGGGAGATCGGTCTCGATTATTACTGGAATAAGGAGAGCCGGGATCTGCAGATCGCATGCTTTAAGAAGCAGATCGAACTGGCGCTCGAATATGATAAACCTGTCGTGATCCACTCGAGGGAGGCAGCGGCTGACACGCTGGAGGTCGTTTCCGGGATGTACGGGGCGGGATCTCCCTAATTCCCAGAAAGGGTGTCATGCACTGCTATTCTTATTCACCCGAACAGGCGAGGATCTATACGGAAAAGCTCGGGTTCTTCCTCGGCATCGGCGGCGTCGTGACCTTTAAGAACGGAAAGAAGCTGAAGGAGGTCGTCCGGGAGACGCCGCTCGACTACCTGCTGCTCGAGACGGACAGTCCGTATCTTGCGCCGGTCCCGTACCGGGGAAAGCGGAATTCTTCGCTTTATCTGCCCTATGTGGTGCGGGAGATCGCGGAGATCAAGGGCATTGCGCCGGAGGAGGTCGAGCGGGTGACGGAGCGGAATGCCCGGTATCTTTTCGGGCTCGCACTGACGGAAGAAGCCGGCAGAAAAGAGATGCAGCAGGGGTTTCGGAAGATTGCAGCCACGCAATGAGAAAGCTGCTTTGTGCCTTTCGCAGCCTGTCAGGAACGCCGAGGCGTTCCTGACGGCTTACAAAGGAAGGATCGGAGAATAATCTGCTGATATACAGACGAATTATGATAGAATTTGTTGAATTTAGGTACAAATAACAGGTGTTTTTCATTTACAGAAATTAAAATTTTTTCGTCATTTTGCACGAACGAAAGCCGCCGGCTGAAGGCGGGGCAATGTGAGGTAGTCTATGGAAAACGAATATATTTTTTCAGAACTTGATCAGTATCTGTTCGGTCATGCAACACATTATGATCTCTATAAGAAGCTTGGCGCTCACCCGACAACGATTGATGGCGTAGACGGCGTTTATTTTGCTGTATGGGCTCCGAATGCGCAGAGAGTGTCGGTCATCGGAGAGTTCAACGGCTGGGATACAGAAGCCAATATCATCGAAAATGAAGATGCGATCGGCGTATGGCAGGGCTTTATTCCGGGTGTCAAGCCGGGTGACATGTATAAGTATTTCATCATCGGCTACCAGGGAGAACATCTCTATAAGGCGGATCCGTTCGCAAGTTCCGCAGAGCTTCGCCCGGGCACCGCTTCCGTCGTTGCGGATCTCCGGAATCTGAAGTGGACGGATACGGCATGGATGAAGAAACGCCAGAATTTCGATATCAAGAAGGATCCGATGGTCATTTATGAATGCCATATCGGGTCCTGGATGAAGCATCCGGAATCGGCCGGACGCGGCAAGGAAGGGTTCTACAACTACCGCGAATTCGCTGAGAAGGCTGCAGATTATATCAAGGATATGGGATATACCCACATCGAGCTGATGGGAATCGCGGAGCATCCGTTCGACGGCTCCTGGGGCTATCAGGTCACGGGGTATTATGCTCCGACATCCAGATACGGAACACCGGCTGACTTCCAGTATATGATCAACTATTTCCACAAAAAGGGAATCGGCGTCATTCTGGACTGGGTACCGGCACACTTCCCGAAAGATGCGTCAGGTCTTGCGAACTTTGACGGGACAGAGCTCTACGAGCACAAAGATCCCCGTCAGGGCGAGCATCCGGACTGGGGCACCAAGATCTACAATTACGGCCGTCCGGAAGTCAAGAACTTCCTGCTTGCCAACGCACTCTACTGGGTGGAATTCTTCCACATCGACGGTCTGCGCGTAGACGCGGTCGCTTCCATGCTCTATCTGGACTACGGCAAGAAAGACGGAGAGTGGGTAGCCAACAAGTACGGCGAGAACAAGAACCTCGAGGCGATCGAGTTCTTCAAGCATCTGAATTCCGTGATCCTCGGCAGGAACAAGGGCGCGGTCATGGTCGCTGAGGAATCGACAGCCTGGCCGAAGGTCACCGGCAAGGTCGAGGACGACGGTCTCGGATTCTCCCTGAAGTGGAATATGGGCTGGATGAATGACTTCCTGGAGTACATGAAGCTCGACCCGCTGTTCCGCAAGGGCAATCACTATAAGATGACCTTCTCGACATCGTACGCTTACAGTGAGAATTATATTCTTGTTCTTTCTCACGATGAGGTCGTTCACCTGAAGTGCTCGATGTGGAGCAAGATGCCGGGCATTTATGAGGACAAATTCCACAATCTGCGCGCGGGCTATACCTACATGGCAGGCCATCCGGGCAAGAAGCTTCTCTTTATGGGTCAGGAATTCGGCCAGCAGAGAGAGTGGAGCGAGGAGCGCGAGATCGACTGGTTCCTGCTTGATACGGACCTGAATGTCAAGCTGAAGGATTATGTCCGCGATCTCTGGAAGATGTATGCGAAGTATCCGTGCCTGCATGCGACCGATTATGACGACCGCGGATTCGAGTGGATCAATGCGGACGACGCGGACCGCAGCATTTACAGCTTCATGCGCAAGGATCCGGAAGGAAAGAAGAACCTTCTCTTCGTCCTCAATGAGATTACAAGCTGATCCTCAACTCGATGGATCCGAAGTACGGCGGCACGACTGAGATCACGAAGAAGACGTATAAGGCTGTCGAGGGTGAGTGCGACCGCAGACCGTATTCGATCGCGTATGAACTTCCGGCCTACGGATGCGCAGTCTTCGAATTCAGCATGGTCAGGCCTGCAAAGAAAGCCGCTGCAAAGAAAACAGCTGAGAAGGCTGAGACTGCAAAGAAGACGGTGAAGGCAAAGGCTGAGACCGCAAAGAAGGCAGTGACGGAAAAGGCTGAGACTGCTAAGAAGACAGCGGCCAAAAAGACGACCCGCAAGGCAGCTGCAAAGAAAGACGAGTAATAACACAATGGATCGGGCGGAAAGGCTGTCCAAGATATAAAGTACAGGACTTTTTCCGATCACGCGTAAGCGGCAATGCCATCTGACAGCCGTACCGCTGTGTATTCATTTGTATTATCATTACGAACGAGAGGACTTCCGGGAGACCGGGAGTCTTCTCATTTGAGGCTCATGGATCTGTCCGGGACATCGAATCAGGGCCTGTATGCCGACGGAGAAGACAGTAAGAACATAAAAGAGAAAGGAATGGAAGATGGATATCCAGAAATTTTATGAGGGAGAGGCTTTTGACGCGTATACCTGGCTCGGAGCGCATCTTCAGAAGGGCGGTGGGGTCCTCTTTCGCACCTTCGCGCTGAACGCAGACCGGGTGACGATCATCGGAGAATTTAACAGCTGGCAGGAGTGGGAGATGACCGCGAGGGAACGGCACGGTTTTTTCGAGATCATGATCCCGCATGCAAAGCCGGGACAGATGTATAAGTATGTCATTTACAGCCGCCTCGGACGGATCGAGCATTGCGACCCCTACGGATTCGGAATGGAGCTGCGGCCGAATTTCGCGTCGATCATCCGGGATCTTCACGAGTATACATTTACGGATGAGAAATGGATGCAGACGCGCACGCTCAATCTGGACAGGCCGATGAGCATCTATGAACTGCACATGGGATCCTGGAAGCGCAATGAGAATGATCCGAACGGATGGTACCGGTACGATGAGATCGCGGACGATCTGATCGCCTATGTAAAGAAGTTCCATTTTACGCATGTGGAGTTCATGCCTCTCGCGGAGCATCCTTTTGACGGCAGCTGGGGATATCAGCAGACCGGATTTTTTGCTCCGACATCGCGCTACGGGACTGCCGCCGACCTCATGAAGCTGATCGATAAGCTGCACAATGCCGGGATCGGCGCGATCTATGAGTATCCCGCGAGCGACGTGTCTGACAGCGAGTGGGGGACCCGGAACTTTATTTATGCCCGCAGGGAGACGGCCTGCTTCATGCAGTCGGCAGCGAATTACTGGCTGACGGAGTATCATTTTGACGGTCTTAGGATGGACGCGATCAGCCGGGTGATCTACTGGATGGGCGACGAAAGACGAGGAGAAAATGAGACCTCCATCGAATTCCTGCGGAAGATGAATAAGGGGCTCCGCACACTTCACCCGACGGCGATGCTGGCCTGGGAGGGCGGGCTCGGTTTTGATTATAAGTGGGATCTTGGCTGGATGAATGACACGCTCGACTACTTTATGAAGCAGTCTGACGAGCGCCGCAGCGTTCCCGAGAAGCTGACCTTCTCGATGTTCTATTTTTACAACGAGAGACACCTTCTGCCCCTGTCTCACGACGAGGTCGTCCATGGAAAGAAGACCGTCATAGACAAGATCTTCGGTGATTATGAAATGAAATTCCCGCAGTGCAGGAGCCTCTACGCGTACATGTTCATGCATCCGGGAAAGAAACTTAATTTCATGGGAAATGAGATCGCAATGTTCCGCGAATGGGATGAGACGAAGGAACCGGATTTCTTCCTTCTGAAATATCCGAACCATGATTCCTTCCAGCGTTATTTCATGGAGCTGGGAAGGATCTATCTGGAGCATCCTTCTCTCTATGAGCTGGATTACGACCCGAAAGGCTTCCGCTGGGTGACGATCAATGACAGCGGGAATAATATTTTCGGGATCCAGCGATATGACAGGTGCGGTAAGGACAGTGTGATAGCCATCTTTAATTTCTCCGGACGTGCGCAGACATATTGGCTGCATCCCGAGAAGAACTGTGTTCTCAAAGAGATCCTGAATTCAGACTGGGAGCGCTTCGGCGGAAATACGAAGGAGCGAAGCGGACAGACGGAATTTATCCCGGCTCCGTCCATGACGGGAGTGCCTGTCAGCCTGCCGGCATTTTCCACTGTTCTCTACGAAGTGAAATAAGATATCGGCAGGGATTGCTGAAGCCATTCCCGATAACGAAAAAAGCCGCTGTATATGGCGAAGAGCATTTAAAATGTCAGCCATATACAGCGGCTTATTCTTTTGAGTTAGAGAGCCCTTGAGCCTCTTGATTCGTCGGCAGCGCGAGCGTCCGGTACTGTGATCTTACGGCGGAGCGCTGTTCGGAGCACTGTTAAGTGCGGGCTGAGGGCTGTTCCCGGAAGCGGCAGCTTACATGCGTTCCCTCCACCGCGTGAACATCAATATCAGCTTGTTCGAGAGGCGCGAGAACCAGTAGATCATCATCATGATCAGGATCATGAGCGGGACCAGGAGCAGCGACCACCACATAAAGATCGAATGCATGTCATAGAATCTCGGCAGCAGCAGGACGCAGGCTGCGAAGAGAGAGATGCACACGATCAGTACGGTTTTTCTGTACGGCACGAGAGGCCAGCAGACGTCCGCGACGACAAGCATCGCGACAAGTCCGGCCAGCATCATGGAGAAGGTCGAGAAAATATCCGACGGCCATCCGAACAGAGCGTTCAGGACCTGTACGATCAGCATGGCTGCGACCATCGTCAGAGACGCCGGAAGAGAAGTCTTCAGAACGTGCGGCATGAAGCCGTCCGATGTGACCTTTTCCGGCTGTTCCAATGTCAGCAGGAAGCTGGGCAGGCCGATGCAGCACATATTGATGAGCCCCATCTGCAGTGTTGTGAACGGATAGGAGAGACTGAGCAGGATAAAGATCACGCTCAGCATCGCCGAGTACAGCGTCTTTGTGAGGTAGAGCGAGGAGACTCGCTCTATGTTCGCAATGATCATACGGCCTTCCCGAACGATGTCTTTCATGGAAGCGAAATCCGAATCCAGGAGTACGATGTGGGCCGCCTGTTTCGCGGCTTCCGAACCGGATGCCATCGCAATACCGCAGTCAGCGTCTTTGATCGCCAGTACATCGTTCACGCCGTCTCCGACCATCGCGACGGTCTTGCCGTTCGCCTGCCATGCCTTGACGAA
>CADABA010000401.1 GCA_902785985.1 uncultured Lachnospiraceae bacterium | reverse complement strand
TGAACTTACAGAGAAGTATCCGCTGGAGTAAAAAACTATGATGAACAGAAATACACAGAGAATTGTGATAGCGGTCATCGCACTGATCCTTGTGGCAGTGATGGTGCTCGGCGCAGTTCTGCCGGCACTGGTCTGAAAATGAAGTCCGGTATCATTGTCATAAATCCGATCGCCCTCTCGGCGACGAAGTATATATACAATGAAAAAAAGAGAGAACTTTGCGGAAAGTTCTCTCTTTCTTTCATGCGCCATGCAGAGAAATTATGCGTGAACGGGGAGGGCATTTCCCCGTACGGGAAAGCTGCTTCGACCTGTCTGCCTGCTTTGGCGGGGGCAGGCGGAGAGCTTTTGATCTCCTATCTCAGAGAGATGGGAGAAGGAGGGATCCTGAACGCGCTCTGGTACATGAATGAGGAGCTCAGATCCGGCATGGAGATCAATCTGCGAAAGATCCCGATCCGGCAGGAGACTGTTGAGATCCTTGAGCTTTTCAATGTGAACCCGTATTACGCGGAATCGGAAGGAGCCTGGCTCCTTGTCACGCAGGATCCGGCCTCAGTGGAGGAGATCTGCAGGAAGGCAGGTCTGCCATGTGCTCTGATCGGGTATCTTACGCCCGGGCCTGCCAGGATCATAAAAAACGGGGACAGCGTCCGTTATCTGGACAGACCGCAGGAGGAGGCGCTCTCTGTGCTGTGAAGGGCCCCGGCTATTGCGAAACGCTGAGCTTCATGGAATGTATGAGCATAAAACGGAAACTCGCTGCGCTCAGACAGTCCGGTTTTTGCTCATTCCACATCTTTCGTTCATGAAGAAGTTCTAAGGCTTGTGCAGATTGTTTGAATTGCTCATACATTTCCATTTCGCACAGGGTTTCGCAAGAGCCTGCATCTGCACCTGCATCAGTCGCCCAGAGTTTCGCAAGAGCCTGCGTCAGCAGAACAAGCAGTTGAGAAGCGCTGTCCATCATACAGTAATATATCGCACAGGGTTTCGCATGAGCCGAGTCTGCACCTGCATCAGTCGCCCAGAGTTTCGCAGGAGCCTGCACCTGCATCAGCCGCACAGCGTTTTGCTGGAGCCGAGTCCGTTTACAAGACTGCATCGAGGGAGAAGACGAACTCGGTCCCCACATTTTCCGTACTGACCACTGAGATCGTCTGACCGTGGGCCGTTACGATCTCTTTCACGATTGAAAGGCCCAGCCCCGTACCGGTCCGGTCACGGCCGCGGGAGGAATCGCTCTTGTAGAAGCGGTCCCAGATCTTGGGAAGATTGTCCCGGGAGATCCCGCACCCCTCGTCCTTGATGGAGACATAGCACTTCTTCTGGCGCAGCGTCGTCTCGATGTGAATAAAGGAATTCTTTTCGCTGAATTTGATCGCGTTGTCGAGCAGGTTGTAGATGACCTGCTCGATTTTTTCTTTGTCCCCGTGGACAGTAAGATTTGTACCGGTCAGCACGAGATTGAGTGTGATCTTCTTTTTTCGGCAGGTGCCCTCAAAGAAAGCGGCCGTATTTTTCAGCATGCCGTTGATGTCGAAATCCGAATAATTGAGCGCAAGCTTTCCCGCGTCCATCGTGTTGAGCTCCAGGATCGACTTTGTGAGCTTTTCCAGCCGTTCCGTCTCCTTGGATATGATCCCGAGATAGCGGTCGTGCATTTCCACAGGGATCGTTCCGTCCATCATGGCTTCCGTGTACCCCTTAATGGAAGTGAGCGGTGAGCGGAAGTCATGGCTTACGTTGGAAATGAAATTCTTCTGATAGTCGGTATTCTTCTTGAGCTCTCCTGCCATGTAATTCATCGTATCGGCCAGATACCCCATCTCGTCCCGGCTCCTGACGTTGATCTTGTGCGTCATATTTCCGTTGGAGAAGGCACGTGCCCCTTCTGTTATACGTATAAGCGGACGGTAGATTGCATATCCGAAGAAAAGAAGAATGCCGAGAGACAGGATAAAATTCACGAGCGTGAGAATCTCGGCAAGGTGCGTCAGCGACCGGCTTCCCTCGTCCAGTGTATTCACGGGCACGCTGATCGCGACGTAGCCCCTTGTCCGCATATTGGCAGTGACCGGGTACATGACCGTGAGCTGGTCCTGGCTGTACTGCCCGAAAAATGAACTGATCTCATAATATCTGGGGCCGAAGGCAGCATAATCAAAATTTTCGATGACATCCGGCTCGTCCTTTCTGAGCGGTGTCGAAGTGTTGACGAGAACGGTTCTGTTCGTGTCAATGACGCGGATCACTGCGTTGTTCGAGGCAGCGATCGTGAGCATGTTCTCATAGAGATCCTCTATGGTCGTCGTCCGCTGAAAGTAGCGGGATGCCCTGCTGCCCGCGATGACGGAGGCTTCTGCGTATAATTTTTCGGCACAGTCTGAGACCAGGCTGTCATAGAAAAGCTGCCGCCCGAGTGTGGTCGTGACCAGGAACATGAGCAGGGCCAGGATCGCGTAGGCGGCAGTAAATTTCAGAAATAATGTTTTTTTCATTGCACGTCAGCCTCGTTGATCTTCTCGCGCAGGCGCTTGATGTGGACGTCCACGGTCCTGGTGTCACCGATGTACTCGTAACCCCAGATGTGGTCGAGCAGCTGCTCGCGCGTGAACACCTGATTGGGCTGAGAGGCGATGAAATAGAGGAGTTCCAGTTCTTTCGGCGGCATGACCAGATCTTTTCCGTTGTAAATGACCGAGTAATTGGTCTGATTTACGATCAGATTCGGATATTCGACAATCTTTGCCCCGGCAGCGACAGGGACCTGAGGAGCCGGAGCTGCATGATAGCGCCGGAGGACGGCCTTCACACGGGCGACCAGCTCTTTGGAATCAAAGGGTTTGATGACATAGTCATCCGCGCCGAGCTCGAGTCCCAGGATCTCCCGGCAGACTTCATATCCGTCCTTTCCGGGAAGCATGAGATCGAGGAGGATCAGATCAGGCTGAAAGCTCTCGAAGTACTCGAGAGCCTCATCGCCGTCCTCTGCGATCTTTGTTTCGAACATTTCCTTCTCCAGATAGAGAGAAATCAATTCAGCGATATGATTGTCGTCATCGACTATGAGGATTTTCTGTTTGGAAGCCATGATGTCCTTTCCCTTAGCGGATCTCCGCGATCGTCACGCCTGCATCCCCCTCGCCGTACTCGCCGAGACGGAATGATTTTACATGCTTATTGCGTTTCAGATACTGCTGCACGCCTTTTCTCAGCGCGCCGGTCCCCTTCCCGTGGACGATGCGGACGCTGGGGAGATGTGCGAGCGCAGCGTTGTCAATAAATTTATCCAGTTCCATGCAGGCCTCGTCCACCGTCATGCCGAGCAGGTTGATCTCGGTGGTCGCTGCCTTTGATTTTTCTATT
>CADABA010000400.1:6773-7200 GCA_902785985.1 uncultured Lachnospiraceae bacterium | reverse complement strand
CCTCGCCTTCTGCGTGACCGGAACATAGCCCTCTGTCTGGGCATAGGCGATCTGCACTTCATTGGTCAGAAGATACTGGGTGAACAGCCAGGATGCAAGAACCACCTGCGGATCCGCCTTGTTGAAAATGCAGACCGACGGTCCCTGCGAGATCATCTTCGGATTTCCCGTGTCGTACTGCGGGACCGAACGGACCGCCGTCTCAAATTCGACCGCCTTATCCGGCGCGATATCCGAAAGCGGGGCGTTCATTCCCATCCAGGTCGCACCGGCCGTGGAGTCGATCGCAAAGATGCACTGACCCGCGTTCAGGAAATTGGCCGGGTAACTGGAAATCTTGAACGTCGAGAACGCACCGGTCTGCGCATGTCCGGCGATCTCCTTGAGGAGCGAACGCGTCGTGTCGTTAAAGATCTCGATCGTCCCG
>CADABA010000400.1:3187-6742 GCA_902785985.1 uncultured Lachnospiraceae bacterium | reverse complement strand
TTGTCGGTAGACTTGTAAATGAACGGGATCATCGTCTTCTGCCCGTTCACGGCATAATTTCCGTTCGCGTCCTTTGCGGTCGCAGCCTCGGAGACTTCCCAGACAAAGTCCCAGGTAAGCACGTCCGGAAGCGTATAGCCCAGCTTTTCAACGTACGTTTTGTTCACATAGCAGGCTTCCGTCGACCGCATGTAGGGAAGCGCGTAAATGTGTTCCCCCAGCCGGCACTCCTCGAGGAATTCCGGAACGACCTCCTCTTTCTTCGGTCCGTCATACAGGAGTTCACTGCCGCCCAGCCCGTACTTCGGATCCGCGATCAGGTCATCCATCGGAACGACGACGTTCGAGCCCGTCATATAGGTCGCGATGTTGTCGGGGTAAGTGATGCAGACATTCGGCGTCGTGTTGGTGGAAATATTGGTAATGACATCATTATAGATCTTACCGTAGTCCGTATACAGACGCATATTGACCGTCACATTCGGGTACAGGGCTTCAAAATCTTTGATCGCCTTCTCATAGATCCGGGTCTGTGTCTTGTTGGTATCATTTTTCGCCCAGAAAGTGAGCTCGATCGATTTCGCGGTATCGAAAGTCTCCGGAATCACGAACTCGTTGGATCCCCGGGAACCATGGCAGCCCGTAAGGAGCAATGTTCCCGCACAGGAAGCCGCGGCCAGGCAGGCTGTGATTCTCTTTCCAAGTGCCTTTAAGCGCGCCGGCTTTTTATAATCACTCATACTGTCCTCCTCTATAAACGCTGTCCTTAATCTGACATATTCGCCGGATGCCGATCTCGCGATCCGGCGCCTGTATCTCAGATGAGGTTCATTTTCCATCTCAGAGATTGCCTCCGGAACGGATCGCCTTCCGTCAGCCCTTGGTTCCGCCTCTCGATACGCCTTCCATGATCTTCTTGTGGAACAGAAGGAAGAGTACCACGAGCGGAATCGAGATGACCACGACCGCTGCCATCATGGCCGGAATATTCTCGCGGCCGAGACCGTTCTCGCGGATCTCCTGGATTCCGTTCGATACAAGGAAATAAAGAGAGTTATCTGTGATGAGGCGCGGCCATACATAGGAGTTCCAGCACTCGATGACCTTCAGGATCGTGATCGTGATGATCGTCGGCTTGCAGATCGGGACCATGACGCGGAACAGATACTTGAGATCCGAGGTCCCGTCCACCTTCGCTGCGTAATAGAGTTCATCCGGCACCTGCGCGAAATTCTCGCGGAGCAGATAGATATAGAATACCGATGTGATCGACGGCAGGATAAGGCCCGTAAAGGTATTTCGCATGCCGAGTGTCGTGATCGTGACAAAATTCGTGATGATGACGAGCTCGTTCGGGATCATCATGAGGGCCAGGAAGATCATGAACATGAAATCCCGCCCCAGGAACTCGATCCGCGCGAAGGCGTAGGCTGCGAGGATGGTCACGATCAGCATGACTCCCGTCGTGATCAGGGTAAAGATCAGCGTGTTCAGAAGGTATCTTCCAAGGGACACCGTCGTAAAGACATCGATATAATTCTGGATCGTCGGAGCCAGTGTGTAGAATTTCGGCACGTACTCCGAGCTGTAGGCGCTGTAGCTCTTCAGAGAGCTCAGGACCATCCAGTAGAAGGGAAATAAGACCATCAGGGCCCAGAAGGTCAGAAGCAGATAGACAAAAAAGTTCTGGATCTTCTTTCGCCGGATGGCAGACTGTTCTATTTTACTGAGTTCAACCTGAGATTCCATATGAACTTCCTTTCATGAAACATGGACTTAGGCGATTGCGAAAATCTGTGCTTCATGGAAATCGTATGAACATTCAAACGGCTTCCGCGCCAAGAACTCGCTTCGCTCAGACAGAACGGTTTTTGCTCATTCCACATCTTTCGTTCATGAAGAAGTTCTAAGGCTTGTGCAGATTGTTTGAATTGTTCACACAATTTCATTTCGCACAGAGTTTCGCAAGAGCCTGATCATGGACTGTACGCATCTCCCGCTTAAATATAGACATGCTTTCTGCGGATCAGCATATTGATGCAGGTAATCGTCAGCACAATCACGAAGAGGATCAGCGCTGCCGCCGCTGCGTATGACGGGTATCCGCCGCTGTCGCCGTAGAGCATGTCATAGACATAGCCGACGATCGTGTTCATGCCCGCGGCATTCAGGTCTGTTCCGAAGAGCGCGACCGCATCCGAGTAGGCTTTGAACGCACCGATGAAGCCGGTGATGACCAGATAGAAGATCGACGGAGAGATCATCGGCAGTGTGATCCGCATGAAAATGCGGAATTTGGACGTGCCGTCCACTCTCGCCGCGTTGTAGTAATCCTGATTGACCGACAGAAGCGCTGATGTGAGGATCAGGATCTTGAAAGGAAGGACGACCCATATGGTGTAAATGCAGAGAACTGTCATCTTCGCCCAGTATGGTCCGTCGATAAAGTCGACCGATCCCGCCCCGAATACATTGAGAAGCATATTGACCATGCCGTCCGAGTACGGTGTCTTCTTGAAGAGGATCATGAAGACAAGACCGATCGCCAGCGTGTTGGTCACGTAGGGCAGGAAGAATATCGTCTGATAAAGATCACGGAGCTTCGTGATCGACGTGAGGCCCAGAGAAATCAGAAGGGCGATCAGCGTCGAGACCGGAACTGTGATCACGACCAGCAGGAACGTGTTCTTGAGCGCCTGCAGGAAATAGGGATCATGCAGGACGTAGGAATAGTTGTAACCTCCGACACCGAAAAATGTCTGAGAAGCGGAATTGTAGCCTTCCTCAAAGGAGTAGATAAAAACATCCACCAAAGGATAGACCATGAAGACTCCCAGGAAGAAGATGGCCGGCAGCAGGTAGAGCCAGCCCTTCATACTCTTATTATCCCTTGCCCGGTTTGAGCGTAAAGCGCACCTGCTTCAGATCGTGATTCATCTTGAATTCAGTGCTGATGATGGAGCGGATCTTTTCACTCTGCGATCCGGCATGAGTCGATACGATGCTGACGTCGCGCCCCATGACCTCTACAGCCTGCACATCACACTTGAAAGCGCCGTTGTCATCGACCCAGAATCCCTCCGGACGGATACCGACTGAGACAACCTGATCCGGAACGCCGGGCGTATCAAGGACGGTATCATCGCCGATGATGAGCTTTTCATTTTTCACTGTGCCGTCAAAGACATTGATCGCGGGTGTGCCGAGGAACTTCGCGACGAACAGATTTACCGGATCATCATAGACTGACTGCGGCTTCCCGATCTGCTGGACCACGCCGGCTTCCATGACAACGATCATGTCCGAGATCGACATCGCCTCGTCCTGATCGTGTGTGACAAATACCGTCGTGATCAGCGTCTCGCGCTGGATGCGGCGGATCTCCTCACGCGTCTGCAGGCGGAGACGGGCGTCCAGATTCGATAGCGGCTCGTCCAGAAGAAGGACACGGGGACGCTTGACCAGGGCGCGGGCGATCGCTACACGCTGCTGCTGACCGCCGGAAAGCTCGCTCGGCTTGCGCTCCATGAGCTGATCGATCTGAACGACCTTGGC
>CADABA010000400.1:0-3179 GCA_902785985.1 uncultured Lachnospiraceae bacterium | reverse complement strand
CCGCAGCCTGACGGGCCGAGAAGCGCGACCAGCTGTCCGTCCGGGATTTCAAAATGAAAATCATTGACCGCAATCACGTCTTCCTTCTCCTTGCGGTTCCTGCTGGGAAATCTCTTTGTCAGATGCTCTAATACGACCTTCATCTCAGAATGTCCTCTCTATCCACAAAAATGTACCGATGTGTCTCCGGCATGACTTCCGTATCCGAAGCTCCTTCCCTCCGATCCGGAATTTCGAGTGTGTCCTTGTCTATTTTACTACAAAATACATGCAGTAACAAAGAAAATACATGCAAACTGTACATAGGAGCTTTAAACTTTTTTATCGAGATATCCCTGCCTCATGTACATACCGACGGGAAAGATCTCCATGCCGTCCTGCGGCTTCATTTCCTGCGCCAGCTTCCTGCTGCAGCACGCAGCAAGGACCGGCAGAGAGCACAGTTCTCCGACCTTCTTCGAAAATGCATATCCGGAAAGCACATCCGCCTCCGTCGTCTCCCAGATAAAGTGGCTGTTCGAGATCAGTCCCGTGACCGTAAGATTTGTCGTCCTCTCGATCTCACGGATCTCAAAGAGCACCTTCTCCGGCGTATCTGTTCCCGGACGGTTCTGATTCACAACATAGAGCATCCGGTAATCCTCTGAAAAATGTCTCCGGAACTGGTTCAGGATCATCGCCCCGGTATTATTTCCGCCGGTATCAAGAATTGCCCTGCATTCCGGATTCTCCACAGGAGCGAGGATCGATGCATCGATCGTCTGAAGTTCTGACCCGTTCTTTCCGTGGAACGGATCGGAATACACTTTGATCCCTTCCTCCTCCAGAGGCCCCGTAAGCTCACGGCTCCGGAAGTACGGATTCTCGATATCCAGGTCACAGAGTGCCAGCTCTTTGAGCCGCTCGTCTCCTGCCCTTCTGAGTTCCCCAAGTGCGTAGGCAAGCGAGACGGAAAACTCCGTCTTTCCGCTTCCGAAGTGCCCTGTCACGATGATGATTCTCGGGCCATTCACCATTTTTTCCAAAAAAGTATCTGATCGGGACATATACGCCTCCTAAATATAACCATACTATTCTATCTGACCGGGTCTTTCATCTTCTCACGCTTTGCGTTCTCGGAACAGGCTCAGACTCCTTCTGCATTCCGTTCCTGCTCCGATCGGACGCTTATTGCCAAAAGCTTCCGGCTTTTTTACGCCCCCTCTTCACATAAGAAAGACCGCAGTGCTTCATCGATTATATCACCTTTTCCCCTTTTCGTAAAAAGAGAGTGCATTCTGCCCCCCTGCAGCGTTTTTCTCTGACGCAGAATTCCCCGGCAGATCGCAGCCGCGCAAAGAGTAAGGTCCTATGCACCCTGCGCGGCGCGGCAAAAACGCCAAGGCGTTCCCGAACGTACAAGGAATGCGCAAAGTGAAATCCGGCTCTGACAAGGGTTACAGAGTAAGCGTCACAAGTCAATGTAAAGCAATCGTATATTTACATTGACAATAAGAGCTTTTCATATATTATAATAATCATGCAGCGCCGCTGACTTACTGCTTGTATTTGCCAGACTTAACGCGGCGACTGCATTCACCTTTAAGAAGGCGCAGAATACCTTTTGAGGTCTCGAAACAGCAGGACCGGGGATGCCGTATATGATACATGTCAGGTATCATTTTATTTTTGCTGAGGGGGCTGTTTTTTTCGGTACACAGAAACCTCAGAGGTATTCTGCGCTGAGCACGCTATGTTATAAGGAGGTTTTTTTGTGTCATCGGACCTCTCTCCATCCCACTGGCAGGCGGTGTACCGATCTCACTGCAGGATTTCATAATCGGTCTCGCAGCTGTGCTGCTGGGAATGAAGTGCGGAACGATGGCCACATTTCTCTACCTCCTGCTCGGTCTCGCAGGCCTCCCGGTATTCTCGGGATTTACTGGCGGCATCGGAAAGCTTGCAGGTCCTACCGGAGGATATCTGGTCGGCTTTCTGCTTCTCGCTCTGATCGTCGGCAAAGCTTCCGACATGACAGACAGCTGGCTCATGATTGCGCTGGCGCTTGTGCTCGGTCAGCTCGCCGATATGGCGATCGGCACGGTCTGGCTTATGTTAATGGCGCATATGGATCTGAAGACGGCGCTCTTTGCCGGAGTGATTCCGTTCCTGCCCGGTAACGCTGTGAAGACCGTCGCCGTAGTCCTGATTGGGAGAACAGTAAAGCCTCTGCTTGGGAAGGTGCTTGACCAATGAAGATTGCAGAAGAAATCATTGCCGGGCGAAGACTTGGCCGGGAAGATGATCTGGAGTTCCTGCTGACCACGCCGCTCGATGTATTGACAGAGGCGGCAGATCACATTCGCAGAGCTTTATGTGGGAATCACATGGATCTGTGCGTGATCATAAACGGCAGACAGGGAGGATGCAGCGAAAACTGCAGGTTCTGCAGTCAGAGCGTACATAATCATTCCGGTCTCAAAGCGGGAAAATTTCTGGCCCCGGAAGAAATCACCGCTGACGGTGAAAAATATAACAGAAAAGGTGCTGACCGGTATTCGATCGTAACGGCCGGCAGAGGAATATCCCGCCCGGATCTGAAAAAAGCTCTTTCCGCTTACAGTGCACTTCATGAGCGCTGTCCGGATATGATCCTCTGCGCCTCACACGGAATCATCAGCGATGAGGATCTTGCCGCTCTTAAAATGAGCGGTGTGACAATGTATCACGAAAATATTGAGACCTCCAGAAGATATTTTCCCGAAGTATGTACCACACATACCTTTGACGAGAAACTTGATATGATCGCGCGGGCAAAGAAGGCCGGGCTTTCGATCTGCTGCGGCGGCATCATCGGGATGGGGGAGACCTGGGAGGACCGCATAGATATGGGGCTTACGATCGCTAAGATCGGGGCGGATTCCGTACCGATCAACGCATTGATGCCGATACCGGGAACCCCGTTCGGGGAGCTTCCCGTTCTCTCTGAAGATGATATCTTACGTTCCATCGCCCTTTTCAGGTTCCTGAATCCCACAGCAGGCATACGTGTTGCCGCAGGGAGGATTTTGATGAAGGAAGGAGGGCGACGCGCTTTCTTAAGCGGAGCGAACGCGGCCCTTACCGGGGAGATGCTCACCACTGCAGGCAATGATATGGATCAGGATCTGGCCATGTTCCATTCCATGGGCTTTGAACTG
>CADABA010000399.1 GCA_902785985.1 uncultured Lachnospiraceae bacterium | reverse complement strand
ATAGTTTGCGATCGGCTGCTCAGCTGCATCGACAACACCTGTCTGGAGAGCGCTGTAAAGCTCACCGAAGGAAACGACTGTCGGGGAAGCGCCAAGGCCTTCGACCATTCCGTTCATGACCGGGTCATTGGAAACACGGATCTTGAGTCCCTTGAGATCTTCGATGCCGGCAACCGGTTTCTGGAAGAAGAAATGACGGAAACCTTCCTCGCCGTAGAAGACACCCTGAACACCGAGTCCGAGATCTTCCGGCTCTTTCAGGAATTCGGCTGCAAGATCGCTCTCAGCAAACTTCCAGAAGTGCTCTCTGTTCTCCCATGTGAACGGGATGGAAAGAAGCGTAGCTTTGCTGCAGCCGTAGCTTGAAAGCGCGAAAGCGGAGATTCTGGAGATGTCGATGGAGTCGTCGCCGCCAAGCATGGAGTCAAGAACGTCATTCTCGGATCCGAGGACACCGCTGTCCTGAAGGTCGATGTGAACTGTGCCGCCGGAGAGCTCTTCGACCTTATCCGCGAAATACTTGTCCGTCATGCCGACGATCGTATCAAGCGGGTTGACTTCTGCCATGACCAGTGTAACTTCCGGATCGGCGGATGCATCGCCGCCGGATGTAGAAGCTGTGCCGGATGCGGAAGAACCGCCGCAGGCTGCGAGGCCAAGTGCCATCACTGCTGCCATAAGAGATGCCAATACTTTCTTTTTCATTTGAAAACCTCCCTTATCAAAAAGTATCGTTTTGTAACTGTTTTCATTGTAGCACCTGCGCAAGAAAAAAAGACCCGAAAATATTTAACATTACCCGTAAAATCCTAACAACTTCTGTGTATTTTTTACCATATCGAAAAAAATTCTCCTGCAGATTGGGCACTTTGAACATATGTGCTATCCGCAGGAGAGACTTATATCATGAAAACTGCCATGAACCGAAGCTGCAGGATCCATACCGCTTCACCGGCCAGCGCATTCCTTTTGCAAATGCGGGGCACAGGCCCGCCCGCAGACTTAAGCCGCATCATTGATTCGCGCGGTATTCTGACGGCGTGACGCCCCTGATCCTCCGGAATACTTTCGTGAAATAGTTGGAGTCCATATAGCCGACCGCGATACCGGCCTCGCGGACACTGACCTTTTCATCGCGGAGCAGACGGCAGGCCTCCCCGATCCGGTACTCCGTCAGGTAGCTGACAAAGCTCTGCCCGAAGGACTGCTTGAAGATCTTACAGAAATAGACTTCGGAGTATCCCATCTGATCGGCTATTTCCTGAATGGAAAGATCCTTCATGTAATTCTTCTCGATATAATTCCGGATGAAGGCCTGTCTGCGGTTCTCCTGGGAGTTTTCCCCCTCACCGGCTCTTTCCTTCACATTCGTCTCTTTCGGGATTTCCGCCGTTTTCTCTCTCTCAGCCTCGGGTCTCCGCAAGGCGCACGGCCTCTTCCACGACAGCAAAAAGCTCCTTCTCCTCGCAGGGCTTCAGCAGATAATCGAGCGCGCGGACAGTGATGGCTTTCCTGGCGTAGGAGAACTCGTCAAATGCCGTGAGAAAGATGATCACGCAGTCCCGGTCCTTCTCCCGGACCTTCTCGGCGACCTCAAGCCCCGAAAAACCCGGCATCTGGATATCCAGTATCATGACTCCGGGCGTTTTTTCACGATAAAGCTCCAGAGCTTCCCTGCCGTTGGAAGCTGAAACAATCTCATATCCGCCGTCGCTGCCGAGAAGCTTTGTAAGCTTCCTGCCAAGCACAATACGCTCGATCTGCTCGTCATCCGCGATCAGGATCCCGATTTTCGCATCACTCATCACTCACCTCCGGGATGAACAATGTCACCACTGTTCCCTCCCCCTTTCTGCTCTCGATCGTCATATTTCCATCTTTATACACATCGCAGATACGCCAGGCAACATTTCCGAGTCCGATCCCGACACGGCGTTCATTTCTCGAATCGCTTTCACTCTGTGCTGTGGCAGGATGCCCTCCGGCTTCGATCTCCGCGCGGACCCGCAGGAGCGTCTCCTCATCCATCCCTTCCCCGGTATCCTCTATCCGGATCACGATAAGATCTCCGTGGCCCCCTTCCGTCCGGCTTATGAAAATACATACCTTTCCGCCCTCCACAGAGTGCGAAAGGCCGTGGATCACTGCATTTTCCACGAGCGGCTGAATGATCAGAGCAGGCACGGAGACTCTGTCCGGGTCGACGTCGCCGGCGATCTCCTCCTCATAACGGATCCGGTCTCCGAAGCGCATCTGCTGCAGATACATATAGTCCCGCACCACCTTCATCTCCCTTGAAAGTGCGGCGAACTGGGCTGTTGTCTGCAGATTATAGCGGAAAATGCTCGAAAGGCTCCGGATCATCTTCTCCGTCGTCTCCGCCTCCTCGAGCTCAGCCATCCCGGCGATCGTATTCAGAGTATTGAAGAGGAAATGCGGGTCCATCTGGCTCCGCAGCAGGTCCAGCCGGGCCGTATCCAGCTTCTTCTCCGCCTCGATGCGCTGCACTTCCTGATGATGGATCTTCTCTGTGAGGATCCTGTTCTCCTCCAGCGTCGCCAGATGGCGTGCCATACGGTCCTTCATCTGGTTGAACGAATCGACCAGCTCGCCGAGCTCGTCCTTGCTCTCCACCACCACGTCATCTCCCCTGAAATCATTCTTCGAGACCTCTCTGACGGCACCGGCAAGCGTCTGGATCGGCGTGACAAGACTGTCCGAGAAGATGCGGGCGATAGCCCACGTGAAAATGATCACCCCTGCAGCGAGTGCAGCAAGAAGATATGGGATCATCCCGAAAAAGGCCTGCTTCTGCTGATAATCCTCCGAGTCTTCCGCGACCGTGATCTGGGTCAGATCCTGCAGGTACTTCGAAATATATCCCTGCATCTCACTGATCTTATAAAAGAGCTGAATATCACCGTCCTCACGCTCCGTCAGCGTCACGATCTGATCCCTGTATTTCGAGTATTCCCCGTAGGTGTTCAGGACACGCCAGGTACGGCCGTACCTCTCCGGCCCGATGTCCTCATAGTCCGAGGGAAGCGCACTGATTGCCTTCTCTGTCCTCGCGATGGCCCGGGCAAGCGCCTGTCTGCTGCCCGAGCGAGGCTGTCTGACGTATTTCGTGAGGGCATCGACTTCCTCCCCCATCGCCTCCTGCGCGATCGTGCATGCGGAAGCAGCCCTCACCATGCCGCCCAGGCTGGTCAGGGATAAGCTGTTGATGATCAAGATGACGAGCATCGTAAAGCTTCTCGTCTTCTTCGCGATCGGAAAATGCAGCCACGCGCGCTTGAATGCTTTCATGTCATCTATTATAATCCTTATCAGAACCGGCGGTCTATCATAATTATTCTTTACCATTATTCGTTATGACGTTATGACTTTTACGCTGTTCGTCATAACTTTCAGCCGGGAAGCAGGTATCCCCGGAAAAAGTTCCCGGGACAGAAGCATCCTGCGCAGCCGTTCACTTACAGTATCAGGCATTTGCATAACGCTGTTCTTCATGGAAATTGTGTGACCATTCAAACAATTCCATCTCGCACATAGTTTCGCAAGCGCCTGTTACAGCATCATAAAAAGGAGAAGTCACCATGAAAAACGACAGATGGGTATATTATAAGGACATCCCGACGGAAAGCGGCGGAGAAGGCGTCACAAAGAGAGTCCTCGCCTACTCGGACGACGTGATGGTCGTCGAGAATACTTTTGAGACGGGAGCGGTCGGAAAGCTCCACCATCACCCGCACACACAGATCACCTACATAAAGAGCGGCCGTTTCCTCTTCACGATCGGTGATGAACAGCATGAAGTCACTGAGGGCGACACGCTTCTCAAGACGGACGGCGTCGAACACGGCTGCGTCTGTCTCGAGGCGGGAGTTCTGATCGATGTATTCGCGCCTTACCGTGAGGATTTCGTGAAAGACTGAAATTCAAGTCCCGCCCACGAGACCCGGCGCAGGATCCGGGTCAGTGCAGGTGACAGATTACCGGACTGAATCCCCAGACATCCCCACTGATTTCAGGAACACCCCTGCAGACTCCGTCATCTTCCTGTCTGAGGTCAAAAATGACTATCATCCAGGTAAGATATTGATCCATAAGATATTGACACCGGTCTGATTTCCTGCTACAATGCACTTCAGCCGTTTAAATCGGCAGCAATTGAATAAGCATTTCCCGCTAGGGAGACACTTCCGAGTCGGAGCGCTGAGCGGCCCTGCCGTTAGGTTCTCCCGCGAAGGCTGCGTCAGTGCCGGGGACTTGATGGAGTCTGATGAGTGGCGCCTTACGGGCGCAATTTGAGTGGTACCGCGAGTTGATTTATTCAGCCCGTCTCAAAGGTTTTCTTTGGGACGGGCTGTTTTTTGCTGATATGTAACTACTCAGCACCCCGTGAAAACGAATGATTTACAGGATGAAATGCCTGCATTTCGGATAAAATCATTCATTTTCACAGGGCGGACAAGGCGCGAAGCGCCTCTGACCGCCAACATGAGCAAGGCGCAAAGCGCCTGCGAATGGGGTGCTGATCAGTTACACTGATATGATTTCCGCAGAACGGCCCATGCGATCAGGAACACCTTCATCGAGCTATTATCGAAATTCCGACAAAATACTTTTAAGGAGGTAAAAACAATGCCGGAAAACGTTACGCTGAACAACTCAGCAGCAGAACTTGAGCAGGAGGTAGCCAACCGTATCCACGCGCTCCGCGTCGATATGGGCTACACACAGGAACAGATGGCGAATATGACGGGATTTCCTCTCCGTGACTATATCGCCTATGAGAGCGG
>CADABA010000398.1 GCA_902785985.1 uncultured Lachnospiraceae bacterium | reverse complement strand
GGCGTATAGAATTCGCCACCGCCTTTGCCTTCTACTGAAGCAAATTGTGCGATGCAGTATTCATAGGTACGGCCCAGAAGATCCTGACTGTGTTCGGTATCCCCCATATCCATGTTGGTAAAAATATCAACGACATCACCCAAAACCTGTTTATCCAGATCCGGGTTGGCATAATTGTTGGGAAGCACTCCTTTCAGCGTTTTGTTCTCAGCCTCGATGGCACGCATTGCGTTATCGATCACTTTTCCGATCTCAGGCGTATGTGCTGCTGCAGAAATTGTGCTCCAACGAGCATCTTCCGGAACGAAGAAGATGTTATCCATGGTATATGCATCGCGGTCATCTTCAAACCCATCGCCCTCTTCTACTAACTCCTGATATCTGCTCTCAAAAGCAGCAGATACATACCGGAGAAAAATCAAACCGATGATGACCTTGCGATATTCGGCGGCAGGGATGTGGCCCCACAGCACACATGCAGCGTCCCAGATTTGCTTTTCAAAGCCAATATTAGCCTGCGTCTTCTCAGCCATTTTTACGTTACCTCTTTTCTGAAATTATTATACTTTTTTATTCATTCCCGATGGATTCCATTACGTCACTGAAGCCGCACATATTGCGAACAGACGATAGCGCGACAGCGCGAAATGAGCATGGAGCGTAAGCGGAATGCGAATGGCACCGCTCGATAAACATAAATTTGTCCCGGAGCATTCTCAGGTCTCTATCTGTAATATAACAGTTAGTATTATATGCAATATTCCACAAATTTTCAATATTACTTGGCGGTTTGTTGTACAAGTTGTCGGTTTCGAGCATCAAGACAGCCATAAAACACGTCTTTGACCGCTCAGTTTTCTATAAGGCGTGAGGAGTAAGTTGATAAAAATAAGAGGGAAAAGAGAAAAAACCAGAAAAAACTCAAATTTAACTTTGCAAAAAAACCGCAAAAAAAAATGTGAAAAAGTATTGGCCCCTCCCGGAGAATCCTTCGTACATATAGGTGTCAGGGCAAGAGAGAGGCCCGAAAATAAAAGACCAAAATCAAAATGATAAAAAAGAGATAAGAGAGGGAAAACCATGGAAATGAAAAAAAGAAGCATCGCAGGCTGCATCATTCTTACATTTGTAACACTTGGGATCTACGGAATCTACTGGTTCGTAAAGCTCACAAATGAGACGAACCGTCTTGCCCCGGAAGAAGCGACGCTGAGCGGCGGACTTGCATTCCTCGCAACGGTCTGCACACTTGGTATCTACGGATTGTACTGGGCATACAAGCTTGGCCAGAAGATCGACAGAATCTCCGGAAACTCGGGCAACTCAGGGATCATTTACCTTCTGCTCTCCTTCCTGGGCCTGGGCACTATCGCCAAGGCGCTTGCACAGAACGAGCTGAACTGCAGAATCGAGAGACAGGAGAACGGATTCGCAGCTGCTGCGTAATCTTAACAAACAGTTAAAAGACTTCCATCTGCAAGATCCTTATGCGAAGTGAAGTTCGAGAATATAAATATAAAAAAGTACATCGCTCCGGTGGCCGGATGAGGTCCATCGGGGCGATTTTTTTTCGGATGAAGATCCGGTCGATCGGGGCGATTTTTTCCGGATGAAGATCCCGTCAATCAGTACAAAGTTTTTCCGCATCCGGAAAAAGTCGAAAAACATTCACACAACTTTGATCAAAACATTCGCCAGAGAAGATCGGTCACAAAATATTCACACAATTCTCCTGACTTTTGTAAACCCTCTGCGGAGAGTGCTCGTATATATAAGTGTCAGGCCGAAAGAAAGGCCGAAAAACAAAAACACTTTTAAAAAACAAGAACATATGATGAACATGGCAATCAATGATATGGAACTCGACAACGTAACAGGCGGAGCTACCAGAACGGTCAAGAACAATTCTCTCAAATATGCGAACATCAGAGAAGGCGCCGGCCTCAAGAGCAAAGTCATCACAAAGCTCAACAACGGCACGAAGGTCAAAACGACCGGCAACAAGATCAAGAAGGACGGCTACGTATGGTATGAGATCACGCTTGAGAACGGATCTGACAACGCGTGGATCGCGGGCAGCCTGATCGGGTACTGATTCAGAAGAGTCAAAAGATACTGACAAAAAGTACTGACAGAAGATACTGACAGAAGAAAAGAGGTTCAGCTCCTGTAAGGAGCCGAGCCTCTTATCTGTCCCGTTATAGAAGTATTACTGTGCATAGCTCCCAAGAAAATACAGGCTCTCCTTCGGTGTTCTCTCCAGTGTCGAACGGTCCACGCTGATGAGACCGAATGTCATGCTGTATCCTTTCTGCCATTCAAAATTATCCATCAGGCTCCAATAACAATATCCCCTGACCGGAATCCCGTCATCAAGACAGCTCTTAACGCCTTCCAGTGCACGGCGGATGAATTCACACGCCGACGGTCATCAGATACCGCCACGCCGTTTTCCGTCACGACCAGATCTCCTTTGAAGTCCTCATGGACCTTACGGATCACATGCGCCAGCGCTTCCGGGTAGAAGTAAATCCGGCCGTCATCGTCCCGGAAGAGATTCGGATCCCAGAACGGGAACGTTCCCCCGATCTTTTCGTAAGGCCCGTTCAGGATATCCTTCGTCCGATAATAATCGCAGGGGTGCTCGCGGTTCGACGCAGAAAAATATACAAAGCCTTCGACAGCACGCACATCCGTGGCGTAATCATAGAGCGGCAGTTCTTCAGGAAGTCTGTGATTCTCCCAGTTCACCAGATCATCCGATACCCAGACGCCAAGCGTCATCGACGCAAATATGTAATAGCGGCCTTCAAATGAAATCATGGACGGATCTGCCGCTTCCCGGCAGATCTGCTGTACATATTTTTTCACCAACTAGCGCAGGATGCTCGTGACTTGAGTCATGAGAGGAATGCGCCTTTTTGTTCTGCTGATGTATAATTCGTTCGTCAATTCCAGAACATA
>CADABA010000397.1 GCA_902785985.1 uncultured Lachnospiraceae bacterium | reverse complement strand
CGCGCTTGAAAAAGCTGTAGGCAATCGCGGAAGCGATGGAGTCGGTATCCGGATGAAGGTGACCGGTGATATAGATCGGATCGATGGTATTCATAAACAGCATCCTTTCAGTTGTAAGCTTTTGTTTTTTTACTTCCCGGGTGTTCCTTAAGAACTTTCCTTTTGAGAAGCTGCAGACAATGCGTCAGGCGCAGGCTGTCCGCCTGTATATATACTATGATAAGCCCCGATTTCGTGAAGACACAAGTTCAAAATCAGGAAAAAACGCAGAAATGAGGCAAAGAAAAGTACAGACAAAAAGCAGGACAATTTTTTCAGATGTCTATTGATAAGTATGCTCGAATCATTTAAAATTTTAATATAAGTATATTGCTTAAAGGGGTTAGTGCGCCCATAAATACCGAGGCAGATGCTGATCCGAAAACGTATTGACTGGCAGGATTCCCGCTTCCTGAACTGCCGGTTCTTGCAGATGGTATATGAGTTGGTGTCATGTACATTTACCTGATTGCGGCTTTTGGGAATTCGAACAGAAAAAACAGTGTTTGTATGAACCGGACAGAAAGAACAGTGTTTGTATGAACCGAACAGAATAAAGAGTGTTTGTATATAAAGAAGGGGTAGTTTTATGGCAGATAAAAGATTTATATACAGCTTTGCAGGGGCGGCAGCTCTGTCTCTTGCGCTGGTAGGCGGTCGGTGTCGTCTCGGCGGATGAGTGGGCGCAGTATTATCCGGAGATCGTGAAGACCATGAACGCGAACGCGGAGAATAATAACCGTCTGAGCTATATCGAACAGGATCCGTATATCGTGAATCTTTACGACGGCTACGGATTTGCGATCGATTATACCAGTGCGGTCGGGCATAACTACTGTCTGGAGGATGTGTCCTCTACGGAGCGTCCGCACGCACTCGCCAACTGCCTCACATGCAAGACGCCGGATTTCACAAAGCTCGTCAACGACCAGGGACTCGGCGCTTACTCGATGGAATTCGGGGAGGTCTTTGCCCAGATGGAGGAGAGCACGAGCTGCTACAACTGTCACGGCAACGACGCGGGGAACAAGGGACAGATCACGATCACCCATGAGTATGTGCAGAGGTGCCTCGGTGAGAATATGGCGGGAATTGATCCGGCGGTCCTTTCCTGCGGCCAGTGCCATATCGAGTATTACTTCCGTCCGGAGGACAAAGCTACATCGATGCCGTATGACAGTGTCGCGAATATGCACCCGACAGCGATCCTCAATTACTATAATGCGATGGATTTCGCTGACTGGACACAGGAGAGCACGGGCGCGCGTCTCCTGAAGGCACAGCATCCGGAGATGGAGACGTTCCTTCTCGGAAAGCATGCCGCGACGCTCACCTGCGCAGACTGCCACATGGCCAAGATGGAGACAGAGGACGGAACCGTCTATCTGAGCCATAAGTGGGAGAGTCCTCTTGAAAATGAGACCCTGCTTCAGAGCTGCACACAGTGCCACGGAGATGCGGATATGACCAATGCAGTCAGAAAGATCCAGGAGCAGGTCACAAAGAGAGAGACGGAAGTCGGACAGAAGCTGTCAGAGCTTAATGATAAGCTGACGGATGCCGTCAACGCCGGAATGATGACAGAAGAACAGCTGAATGAGGTGCGCAGCCTTTACAGATCTGCTCAGTGGTACTGGGATTTCTGTTATGTCGAGAACGCTGAGGGAGCACACAATTCCGAGCTGGCCAATGAATGTCTTGACACGGCAGAGGGAATTGCAGATCAGGCGCTCCTGCTGCTTGTGTGAGATGTTCCGCGCTTATACTACGCGCAAAGACTGATGTTGATGGAAAGGGCTGAGGAATCGGCCCTTTCTTTCTTGGAAGAACATGTCTTCCGGTGACTTCCGATCAGACTGCCGTCTGTCGGGGAAAGTGACAGTACCGTATATGCGAAAAATTTTGAAATTTCTGAGCTCGATGCAGTTCGCGCTCATTCTTCTGCTTGTGCTGGCAGCGGCCTGCGCGTTCGGAAGCTTTATCACGCAGGGACAGACCCTGTCGTGGTATACGACCACCTACGGGGAGAGGGCTGCTGCGGCGATCATGCTGTTCGGTCTTGACGATGTATTCCACAGCGTGTGGTTCGTCGTGATCACCGCGTTCCTCTGTCTGAATCTGGTATTTTGCAATGTGATCCGCGCTCCCGGACTTATCCGTCTCTGGAAGGCGGGATTCGTCCCGGAAAAGAGGGAAAAGTCCTGCGGCAGAATTTACGGGACTTCGGAAAAGGATCCTGCAGAGCTTTTTTCGGAGATGGGATTCAGAAAAACGGTCTCCGGGAGCTTTGAGGACGGAACAGAGTACATATATGCCGTAAAAAATAAAGCCGGCATGTGGGGGGCATGGCTGTGCCATCTGGGAATACTCATCCTGATCATAGGCTTCGGCGTCGGGCAGATGCTGAAGACCGAGACGGCTGTATACGGTGTCACGGGCCAGTCAAAGAGGATCGGGGATACAAGTTTCGTGCTCACGATCGACGATTTCAGGATCGATCTGCGCGGCGACGAGACCGTGGACCAGTATACGACAGATTTTACGGTGCGGAATGTTTTTACGGTGCGGAATGTTTCGAATGGCGACGAGATGAGCGGGACGACAAGTGTCAAT
Organism: uncultured Lachnospiraceae bacterium; assembly: GCA_902785985.1. Taxonomy (GTDB): domain Bacteria; phylum Bacillota; class Clostridia; order Lachnospirales; family Lachnospiraceae; genus Chordicoccus. The sequence continues at coordinate 1,165 of CADABA010000397.1, read as the reverse complement.
TACCCGGCGGCTATGTTCGGCATGAAGTTCTATCAGAATTCCACCGGATGGGCGGCGGCCATGCATGTCTCGAAGGACGGCGAGGAAATCCAGAATGACGTCGTCTGTGTCGGCGAGGTGACGCCGATCGCGGAGGTGCCGGGACTGTCCGTTCTCATTCAGGCGTTTTATCCTGATTTTTTCATGGATGCCGGCGGGGAAATCGGAACAAGGTCATCAGAGCTCAAAAATCCGTATTATCTGTACATTGCCTACTACAATGACCGGGTCATCGGGATGAATGCCCTGGGAGCAGACGAGTATATTACGATCGATGATCTGACGGTGTGGTTCACGGATCCTCAGTCCTACACACTGATCCAGATCACGACCGAGCCGTTTTCGAAGCTTGCTCTGGCCGGAGGAATCGTGATCATGCTGGGGCTTCTCCTGGCACTTTACGTACAGCCGGCTGAGATGTGGGCAAGGAAAAAGGACGGTCTGTGGCTGGTCACCGGATCAAGCAGAAAAGGAGGCGTCCTGTTTGACCGGGCTTTCAGGGAAAAGCTTGAAAAAGCCGGCATCCGGGTCGTGGAGAAGGATGATAAGAAGCCCTCGAAGGAATCTTCCGAGGATGAGAAGCTCGTGTCGTCCGTAGAAAAATCTGAGATCGATGAAAAGTCCGGGGATCCCGGAGAGAGATCTGAGCCCGATGAAAAGGCTGAAGTATCCGGGGAGATCTCCGGGAAGGATCTGAGCGAAGCCGAGGCTGCTGCCCTGGAGGCGATGAAGCTTGCAGATGAAGCGGCCGAAGCCTACCGGGCAGCGGAGGAACGTGCGAAGCTTCCGATTTTGACTGGGATCAGGGAATCGGACCGTGGAAATATCTGATAAAGAAGTGCAATGACCTGGAGGATCCGGGAGAAAGGAAGATCCAGTCACCATCACAGGTGATTGGAAAATGTGCAATATGGGAAATGAAGTGTTTCTTTCGGCTGAAAATATTCTGTTCACTGTATCGATGATCGGCTACTTTATTACGATGATCCTGTTTTTCGTGTTCTTCGCGATGAAAAATGAGAAGGCGGGATCGACAGCGGCCTATCTGCTGTCCGCCTGTTTCGGCGTACACACAGTGGCGCTCGTTGTCCGGACGATCGGGGCAGGCCGTCTTCCGCTCACGAAC
>CADABA010000396.1 GCA_902785985.1 uncultured Lachnospiraceae bacterium | reverse complement strand
ATCACCTCTTCCTCCTTCAGATGGTATTTCTCAAGGAAAACCTTTAGTTTATCACTGCTTCTTCCGGGCACAATCACCATCAAAACGACTGACCGGCGGTATAATCTTATCAATAACTGTACCGACAGTCTTAACCTCACCTTCACGGAAAGCTTTTCTATAAACGTGTGTCTCTTCCGTCTTCAGTTTTTCTACCTTGATGATCTGGTTCAAATCACTTTCACGCTGTTCATAAACGTATTCATTCCAGCCGTTCATGACATCATCAACTTAATTGATGCTGGCAATGAATGCCTCAATGAGTTACTCCTTACTACGAAGCTCCGTACATGCTTCTTTTGATCAGACCCTACGCCAAAGAGCATACAGTCCACACGTCGGGCAAGTGGACTTTTATACTCAAATGCCACCTGAGCATCATCCGGTACATCCGCCAGAGAAAGAAGGCTTCTCACCTTCCCTGCATTAGCTTCCCAGGATTTCTTTTCTGAATAGGATCCTCCAATCCTGTTAAGAGCGGCTCCTTCACACATCTATGTCATGAAAACATTTGTGTCGTAATCGTATATAAAATCCTTTTTCGAAGCAGCATATGCTATTCTACTCATGATCAGACATCCCCAACACAAAGATCCCGAGATCATCACCGGGAATAATTCGCGACTGCACTTTCTTTATCTCGAACCCTGATTCTTTAATATCCGCAGCGTTTTCTCATCCGGCTTTCCACCGAAAAACTTATCCAGTACAGCCTGAAACGTCCCGCAATCCGGATCCGCTTCCCGAAACAATGTCATACATGACCGCAGCTTCAGATTATCCGGATATCCCATAACATATTCCGCGTCATTCGTATTCAGGGAAAGCAGGGCATCACACAATTCCAGTAAATGCATACGAAGTGTATCATCTCTAAGATATTCCTTTGCTTCCTCCATATCTTTGATGGCGTATTCTCTGGATGTCGATGTCATGCCAAGGCCAATAATCTGGGGAATCTCCCACCAGGACCAGTGGGAAGCTTTATATCCATTCTGCAGTTCCCGCAGGACGGAAGCATGTGTCCGCTCCTGGGCTTTTATAAATCTTGTAATATCACTCATAGATTTACTTCTCCTGCTCAGCATATCTTCTTTGATAGTAATCCATTGTCCTGTAATCAATGACATCCTTCACATGGCCGACAAAAGCCGGATCATGTATGACAGGCTCAAGCTCTTCTCGCAGAGCCAGTGCATATTCTCCCTGTTCCCCACTGTAGACCGCGGCAGCCGGTATCCCGCTTAGCATGAAGTCCTCTGCCATTTTCTCCGCGTGTTCCCTAGAGTAGCAGAAGCCCAACGCTCACCTGGATCCATATTTACAATAATATTTGTAAATCGGTTCATACCGGTGTACATTTCCGATATAGGTCTCATTCAGCGCCTTCTCATCATATCTCCCCCGCACCACATGCAGGGATCCACCACATGGTAAGGAGTTTTTTCACGCCGCGGTAAGCAGATTTTTACATCCTTCGGTAAGGACTTTTTTACACGCACGGTAAACACTTTTTTACATCTGATCTGAACCCCAAAAAGGTAACACTTTTCTTCCACTGATACCCTCCAAGGTAACAGAGGAGGAAAGATGGCGTATAGTTTAAAAACGAAAAAAGAAGTTATCAATCAAATTCGTCAAGGAATGACTATCCTTGAAGCTTCTCGGATGTACAACTTGTCACGGCAAACGATAGGTAATTGGCTTAAACATCCAGATAAACATCTTTGTGAGACTCGGATCGGACGTGAGCCGTTCGATATTGAAGAAAAAGTCGAAGTGCTTCGATTGATTGAAACAGGAGATCTGACGCATCGCCAGATTGCTGAGCTGAAGCATATCAACTTATACACAATCCGTAACTGGATTAAAGACAAAAACCGTATTCTTGCGGTATATTCTTCTCAGGGACACCTTCCTATGATTACAGGATCATCAAATAATTCCGGAGAGGAGACAGAAACCGTGAGTGTAGCTGATGACAAGGATACAAAGCAACATATACGGGACCTCAAAAACGAAAATGAATTCCTTAAAGCCAAGGTTGCCTACCTTGAAGCGTTAATGGAGATTAATGGGACTCCGGTAGCAGGTTTTAAAAAAAAATCCAATACCGGGCCATCGACAAAGTCCTCGGAAGAGGCATCGGAAATGTGAGCCTCCTTTGCCGCGTTGCGAATGTATCCCGGAAGAGCTATTACTATCACCTCCGCCATCCCTGTTCGGTTGCCGATGCTGAAATCACAGATGCAATACGCCGTATTCAGAACGATCACAAAGGCAGTATCGGTTACCGACCAATGGCCCGGCTTGTCTCTGAGGAATGCGGTCGAAATGTAAACCGCAAGCGTGTCAGGCGTCTCATGAAAGAGAATGACCTGCTTTCGGCTGTAAGACGCAGGAAGTGGTCTGATGAGGTCTACGCAAAGAGGCGGGAACTGAAAGCCAGCATCCCGGCGGACCTGATAAAGCATAATTTCTTTGCCCTCGCACCCAGGAGAAGAATGCTCGAAGATATAACGTATCTTCCCGGGCTTGAGAAAACAATGTACCTGAACACCATAGAGGATCTTTACAACGGGGAAATCCTGGCATACTGTATCTCTGATTCACCTAACGCGAAACTATGTGCGGATACAATCGAGATCCTCTGTTCCAGCTGGGGTGAATGCTTCAGGGGAGCCATCATTCACAACGATCTTGGAAGCTCATATGTCTCATATGAATACAGAGCTGCTATAGAGGCTCATGGTATAATCCAGAGTATCGGCAGGGTAGCGACCTGTTATGATAATGCTCCGATGGAATCGCTGAACGGAATCATAAAAACTGAGGCCCTTTACTGCCGATTTGGCAAAACACGTGTGAAAGAGAAGCGAGTCCCTATCTCCGAGATCATAGAGGCCGTAATAGAATTTATAGCTTTCTACAACAACGAGAGGCCGAAAGCATCCAATGGCGGACTGTCACCTGTACAATTCAGGTTACAAAACCCGAACGGCACATATCCTGCTGTGATCCATACAAAAAAGTAAATGAAGGCTACCCTTAGCTGTTACAGAATAACCTTAACACAAAGAATGTTACCCTCTTGGAGGCAGTGCAGGTTCTTTGTTACCATCAACGGTGTCAGTTACAAGAAAGTGTTACCCTACAGGGGTGCACATCAATCGTCCGTTAAGCACTTTTTTCAATGGACAGTAAGCAAAATTTTACATCGAAGGCACTGATTTCCTTCCTGTGGTGAGTACTAAAATAGGAGGCGCCAGCCGGTCTTGTTGTATACTTGGTCTATCATTCAAGTATTCAGAGGAGACCTATCATGCTGGAAAAATCACAGATGCAGGAAATACAGGATTTAAAACTACGAGGCTATACAAAAGCGGAGATTCTTGCCTATTACAAGGAT
>CADABA010000395.1 GCA_902785985.1 uncultured Lachnospiraceae bacterium | reverse complement strand
CCTTGTATTTCTGGCAGGCGGGACCGGCATGTCCGAGCTGTGGTTCCCGTACATCACCGCCCTGGAAAATGAATACCGCATCCTGACCTTCGACTATCCCGAAGATCTCAGGACCAACGATGAACTGGCCCATGGGATCGCCGGACTCCTCGATACACTGGACATTCCGAAGGCTGTCTTTGTCGGAACTTCCTACGGAGGATGTCTCGCACAGATCCTGGCGGAAAAATATCCGGAGCGGACGGATGCGCTGATCCTCATTTCGACCGCCGCGCTGTCTGAGAGCACGATTTCCTCGCTGAAAATGAAATACGAGAAAATGGCTGATCCGATCATGTGGACTCTGAAACATATTCCCTACGGTGCACTGAAGCCGCTGACGTACCGCAGTTATCTGAAGCACGTCGGTCACGCGACAATTGATGAATATGCCTACATAAAGAGCGAATTCCGCCATGTCGTCAGCAATTTCACAAAGGAACGTGACGCTCACATGCGGGGCCTCCTCGTAGATCTCTTATATGCAGAACCGCATGTTCGGGATGACTTCGCGTATCTGGACGGCCGGGTCATGCTTCTGCTTCCGAAGAATAAAAATGCGTTTATCAGGGAGCTGCATGAGAATCTGATCGAAATGATGACAAATCCGAAAGTGATCGATCAGATCGAGGGCGGACATTTGGTGGAAATGCTGCGCGCGGACGATTACCTGCGGGCAATCGAGGAGTTTGCGGGCGCGCTCCGTGACTGCGCAGAGGCAGAAGACGTTCCCATGAGCGCATCGGAGGATCCCAATAAGACAGCTGATCCTTCCGATGATTAGGAACGGGCAGACGATCCTTCTGATACCGAATAAACTGCCGGGTAAACAGCCTGCCGGCATGGAAGAACTGAATATTATTAAGAAAGGGGTGGACACGATTTTCATGTCCGCCCCTTTTGGCTTCTTTACGAATCTTTATGAATCACTTTACAGGAACTTCGGCAGTTTCCGTCCGTCCTTCAGCCAGGTCCGATACTCTGCGGTCGCCGCAAAGAGCACGTCGCCGGAAGAATTCAGCGCTGTCTCCAGCGAATCCTGTACCACACCGATGATGAAGCCGACCGCTACGACCTGCATCGCCACGTCATTGGAAATACCGAACATCGAGCACGCCATCGGGATGAGCAGCAGCGATCCTCCGGCAACGCCGGACGCACCGCAGGCTGCCAGCGCCGAGAGTACGCACAGGACGATCGCCGACGGAACGTCGACCGCTACGCCCAGCGTATGTGCAGCAGCAAGTGTCATGATGGAAATCGTGATGGCAGCACCGTCCATGTTGATCGTCGCGCCAAGCGGGATCGAGACGGAATAAATTTCCTTGTCAAGCTGAAGCTCCTCGCAGAGTTCCATGTTGACCGGGATATTGGCAGCAGAGCTTCTGGTGAAGAATGCTGTGATCCCGCTGTCTTTCAGGCAGCGGATGGCGAGCGGCCAGGCATTTCTCTTCAGCGTGATCGATGCGATCGCCGGACTGACGACCAGTGCCGTGAACAGCATGCAGCCGACCAGCAGTCCAAGCAGCTTTCCATATGTTGTGAAAATGGCGAGTCCGCTCTCGGAGACATTCGTGAATACGATACCGCAGATACCGAACGGCGCAAGATTGATGATCCACCGGACAGCTTTTGAGACTGCGTCGGAGATGTCATTTAACGCCTGCTTGGTCGTCGGCGAAGCTGCTTTTGTGGCAAGTCCGAGAACGACGGCCCAGAAGAGGATACCGATATACTTTCCTTCCGAGATTGCCGCGACCGGATTTGCGATCATATTAATAAGAAGATTCTTGAGCACCTCTCCGATTCCGGACGGCGCTGCCTGCTCCGCAGCATCCGCCGTCAGAACGAGGGTCTGCGGGAACAGAAAGCTCCCGACAACTGCAACGATCGCCGCTGCAAGCGTACTGATCATATACAGGAAAATGACCGTCGCGAACCGGGAGTCAAATCCTTCGTGTGACTGAGCCAGTGAGGAAATGACGAGCACAAATAC
>CADABA010000394.1 GCA_902785985.1 uncultured Lachnospiraceae bacterium | reverse complement strand
GATCGTTCCGGTACAGACTGCGGAGGATGTGCTGAGGGAGGCACTTGGCATCTCGATGCCGGAGAGGCGGGGAAATCCGTTCAGGGAAGCGTGAGTTTTTCCGTCACAGGTGTTCATCAGGAAGGCCCCGGCCTTCCTGATTTCATGTCTCGCTAGCGCGGTCTGCGAAGCACCTTTATTCTTCATCGTGAGATTGCACTCACGATGAAGGAGAGTATCATTTTTCGCGCCTGATTCATGACATGACTGTAATCAAGAGTATTACGCGATGAAGAATGAAATTTTATCTTGACGGATAAATGGAAACGTAGTATTATATGTTTTGTTGACGCGCAGGTGTGCGTTCAATCTGCAGGAGTGGCGGAATCGGCAGACGCGCAGGCTTCAGGTGCCTGTTCTATTCAGTTAGAGTGAGGGTTCAAGTCCCTTCTCCTGCATCGGCAAAGCGACGGTCAGTAGGGCCGTCGCTTTTTTCTGTTCTTCACCGCGCAGTACCTGCGGCTTCAGCCGTGAGATACCTGCCCCTCTTTCCACAAATCCTTGCGCCCGAATGACGCTTAGTGTATAGTTAAAGTCGACGTCAGAACTGATCTGACTCCGGTTTTTTCTGTGCAGATCCGGCGCGGTAAACGGGAAATTCAAGAACGCCTCAGCGCTCTTATGAAAAGGAAACATCCCCTATGTTAGAAATTATTAAAGTCATCATACTGGGCATCATTGAAGGTATCACGGAGTGGCTCCCGATCAGCTCGACCGGCCACATGATCCTGGTCGAGCAGTTCCTGAAGCTCAATGTATCGGAGGACTACTGGAACATGTTCCTTGTTGTCATCCAGCTCGGCGCGATCCTCGCTGTCGTTTTTCTGTATTTCGGAAAGCTCTGGCCTTTTCAGAGGGCAGACCGGAAAGAGAAGGGGATATACCGGTATCTGAACAGAGGGAAGTTCACCATGTGGCTCAAGATCCTGGTGTCCTGCATTCCTGCGATCATTATCGGACTGCCGTTCGATGACTGGCTGGATGAGCATTTTTATAATTATCCGACGGTCGCGGTGATGCTGATCCTGTACGGTGTGCTCTTTATCGTTGTGGAGAACAGGAACCGGAAAAGGAAGCCGCTCATCACGAACATCGATCAGATCGACTGGAGAAGTGCCCTGATCATCGGCCTGTATCAGGTCCTGGCACTGATTCCGGGAACCTCCCGGTCCGGTGCGACGATCCTCGGCGGAATCATTCTCGGAATGGACCGCAAGACGGCTTCCGAGTACACATTTTTCCTCGCGATCCCCGTGATGCTCGGCGCAAGTCTCCTGAAACTCGTGAAGTTCGGTTTTGCCTTCAGCGGGTTCGAGCTGGTGCTTCTTGTGATCGGCATGGTCACTGCATTTGCCGTATCGCTTTTCGCGATCCGGTTCCTTCTTAAATATATCAAGGATCATGATTTCAAGGTCTTCGGAATTTACCGTATCGTTCTGGGAATCATCGTTCTGATTTATTTCGTGGTAAATCTTATCCTTGCAACTTAATAACCCCGCAGATGCCTGCGGAACTCTGCGCCAATGTTCATTCAATTCTCTGGAAGCGCACAGTTTCGCAATTGTCTGTAAAAAACGGACAAAAGCGAAACGCATGAACACTGAGGTGAGGATATATGGAAAAGAAAAAGACAGTCGTCGTCGCTCTCGGTCACAGAGCGCTGGGATCAACACTTCCCGAACAGAAGACAGCTACAAGAGAAGCGGCGAAAGCTATCGCCGACCTCATCGAGATGAACTGCAATGTCGTGGTCACGCACGGCAACACGCCGCAGATCGCCATGATCCATATGGCAATGAGCGAGTTCGCAAAAAATCATCCGGAGTTCACGAATTGTCCCATGTCAGTCTGCTCAGCCATGAGCCAGGGATATATCGGCTACGATCTGCAGAATTCGATCCGGGCAGAGCTCCTTACGCGCGGGATCGATAAGCCTGTCGCGACAGTTCTCACACAGGTGCTCGTCGATGCCTATGACGAGGCCTTCTACAATCCGACCAAGGTGATCGGCAGGGT
>CADABA010000393.1 GCA_902785985.1 uncultured Lachnospiraceae bacterium | reverse complement strand
ACTGAACTTCGCGCCGGAGTTCTATATCAGCATAAGGGCTGACCGTGATGCCGGCCGTTTTGGATTTGAAACGCTTGATCCGAACATGGGCGACTATATTGCCGGATCTGAGATTCCCTATTATGAGTATTACGGCGGTTATATCATCCGGCTTGACAAGCGGGAGTCCTGCTTTGCGCATGACCTTGATGTGACAGTGACCATTGATGCGGGAAGTACTGAGCACGGGACGGACCGCTACGAGATTCATATTCACAGAGATTCAGGGAAAAAACTCCGGGACCTCTTCCGCGAGGAGGCTTTCTTCGACGAAGAGTTCGGGATCTCAATGCCCTATAAGCTCTATGTTCCCGGAAAGTATGACCGCAGAAAGAAGTATCCCATGGTCATATGCCTTCACGGGACCGGTGAAGTAATGGAGCCGCTGGATGCCGTGCTGATGAAAACACAGATGGCGACTGTTTTTGCGGAGGATTCCGAGGCAGGGCACAATGAGTGTCTCGTGCTGGTTCCCAAATGCAATGTCCGCTACGATGAGGATGACAACTGGACGACGCTGAATTTCTGGCCGATGCCTCACCTGACGGTAGTCTGGCGTCTGATCGGGAAGCTCATGAACGAATATAAGATCGATGACAGGCGGCTTTATCTCACGGGAATTTCCTCCGGTGCATTCGGCGCCTATGTGCTGGCGATGGAGCATCCTGATGCCTTCGCGGCGCTGGTCCCCGTCAGCGGAGCAGCGAATCCTGCTCGGATCGGTGCCTTGAAGCATACCCCGCTCTGGATCTTCCACGCTGCAGATGATCCGGTCATCGTCCCCTCTTACACACTGGATCCCACGCTGGCTGCTCTGGATGGGGCCGGCATCAGGTATCGTGTGACCCGTTATCCTGAGAAGCTGATCTTCTGGCAGTCGGCTCATTTCTGCTGGGAGAGAGTCTATAAAGAAAGAGAGATGCGGGACTGGATGTTCTCGCAGCGGATCGGCGGAATTAAGCAGGTCAAAAAGAAACTCGGTATCCCTGCCGGCGACAGGAAGAAGGGGCAGGGTATCAATGAAGATGTGCGCAATATTGCCGATCAGGCAATCGGTGCAGCGGAGATCGATGCACTCTGATAGGATCAGTATCCGGACTGAACGTCCGGTATGAACAGATAACTGCCTCCCCGGCTCGAAAGCGCATGCAAAGCGGTGAAAGAGCAAAGGTTCGCAAGTCTCTGTTCGATCTATAAGAAAAAAAGGAGGAATAACATGGAGAAAAAGCTTTATCCACTGGATGTGGGCCAGATGCTGCAGTATCTGCCCATCCGGAAGACCGGCACGCAGCGCTGCTGTAACATCAGTGTCTTTTCCGGTCTGCAGACAGAGATCGATTTTGATCTTCTGAAGAGATGTATTCAGGATGAGTACAGGCGCTATGAGTGCCTTCGTCTTCGATTTACTGCACCGGATGAAAACGGGAATGTACAGCAGTACATTGCGGAACGCGATGACCGGGATATCCCATTTCTGGATCTCTCCGATCGCACCATGAGGGAAGCCGACGCTTTTCTGCAGGAAAAGACCTATGAAGAGTTCAGCGAGCCGGAGATTCCCATGGTGGAGATCACGATGGTAAAGATGCCGGAAGGCTACAACGGAATGTACATCCACATCGATCACCGTCTTGTCGATTCCTCCGGTCTTATTGTGATGGTCAACGATATCATGGAGCTTTACTGCCATTACAGATTCGGGTCTGAATATCCGAAGCCGCTCGCTTCCTTCGAAGAAGTCCTGATCAGCGATCTGAAAAAGAGTCAGAACGAAAAGCGCAAAGCCAAAGACGAGAAATTCTGGCGCGAGTATCTGACGCAGAACGGCGAACCGATTTATTCCGATATCACAGGCTTCCGCGTTCTGCAGGAAAGCCGGAAAAATCATGGGGACAAATCTCTTCGCGCAGCGGACGTAGAGACGAAGGACCGGTCAGTGGGTGTGGCGGATTTCCATCTGGAGCCCGAAGCGACACGGAAACTGATGGAGTTCTGCATGATGCACGGTGTTTCCATGACCAACCTGATCCTCCTCACTATGCGGACGTATCTTTCCAAGGCGAACGGCGGACAAGAGGATATCACGCTGCGGAATTTCGTTTCCCGCCGTTCCACACAGGCGGAGTGGACCTGCGGCGGAAGCCGTGTGCTTTCCTTCCCGCTGCGCACGATCATCAGTCCGGATACGGAATTCCTGGATGCGCTGTATGAACTTCAGAATGTACAGAACAAGATCTATCTGCACTGCAACTACGACCCGGTAGCGGTGGACAATATGCTGAAGGAGCTTTACGGCGCGCCGGATGACACGGAGTATATCTCCATGTCCCTGACCTACCAGCCCATGCCTGTCCGTATGCAGAATGAGCATCTGGCAGGAATCAAGACGCGTTCCGTCTGGTATCCTAACGGCGCTGCCACGAAAAAGATTTATCTGACGGTCACCCACAGCTCGAATGATTTGGGTCTTATATTTGATTATCACTATCAGAAGGCTGTCCTGTCCTATGACGACATTCAGAAACTGTATTATTACATGATGAAGATGATGTTCCGCGGTGTGGAAGAACCGGATGTCACGATC
>CADABA010000392.1 GCA_902785985.1 uncultured Lachnospiraceae bacterium | reverse complement strand
GTTTTGGGAAAATCTGCAGTTTTGCAGTCAATGTCTGCTGCATGGGATACGTCCTTTTTTTGATTATATTATAGCACATATGTTCGGGAATTGACGAACAAATTATACATCAGCAGAACAAAAAGGCGCATTCCTCTCATGACTCAAGTCACGAGCATCCTGCGCTAGTTGGTGAAAAAAGATGGCAAATGTGGATATCACAGTCTGCGGCGAACAGCCTGTGTGGATATCGGTTCACGGGCAGACAGCGAAGCAGATCGCAGGTGTCTGCATTGATGAGTAAACCATAGATGAACTGAGGAAATATGCCGGAAAGGAGGGCTTGCATGAACGAAAACGAAAAACAGAAAAGACTTCCCTTTTTCGGCATCCCGAAGCTGTTTCCCTATCTCTATCCATACCGCTTCCGGATCATCAGCATGATCCTGCTCGGCGGGGTATCGAGCGCGATCGACGCCGCTTATCCGCTGTTCAACCGGTACGCGCTGGATCATTTTGTCGGTGAAAGGACCCTGCGAGGAATACAGTGGTTCGTCGCTCTTTATCTCATCCTTCTCTTTGGGCAGGGAATTATCAACTATGTAAGCTCGGTCTCCTGCGGAAAAGTGGAGATGATGCTGGACCGGGATCTGAGGAATGATGCGTTCAGCCACCTGCAGACGCTGTCCTTCGCCTACTACAATGCTAATTCTGTCGGCTATATCCATGCCAGGGTCATGTCGGATTCCGGGCTCATAGGGGAGGCAGTCTCCTGGAGAATGATGAATCTCGTGTGGAACGGTTTTTACGTGGCAGGAGTCTTCGTGGTCATGCTCATCATCAATCTCCGGCTTGCCCTGATCATCCTTCTGCTTGTCCCGGTGGCGGTCCTTCTCATGACCTGGTTTCAGAGGAAGCTCTTATATTACAATCGTAAAATCAGGGAAATTAACTCAAAGATCACCGGAAATTATAACGAGGGAATCACGGGGGCCAGAACGATCAAAGTGCTCGGCGTCGAGGAGAAAATGATCGGTGACTTCACAAAAGAGACGCAGAACATGCGGAGGACATCCATCAGGGAGGCGCATTTTTCGGCGCTTTTCATTTCCACGGTCGCGATGATGTCGGCTCTTACGCTGTCCCTTGTCCTGTGGCAGGGAGGCCGTCTGACCATGGAAGGGCTCATGATGATCGGAACCCTTTCCGTCTTTATGTCCTATGCTCTGGAGCTTCTGGAGCCGATCCAGAGTATTATTGAGACGCTGTCGGCATTTATCGCGATCGAGGCGAACATCGAGCGTGTGACGAGACTTCTCGCGGAAGAGTCGGATGTCACGGATACCTCGGAGGTGATTGAAAAATACGGGGATGCCTTCCGGCCGAAGCGTGAAAACTGGGAAGAACTGGAAGGCGAGATCGAGTTCAGGGATGTTTCTTTCCGTTATCCGGACGGAGACGAATATGTTCTGACAAATTTCAATCTGAAGGTGCCCGCAGGGACTAACGTCGCGATCGTCGGTGAGACCGGGGCGGGAAAATCCACGCTGGTCAATCTGGTGTGCAGATTCTATGAACCGACAAAAGGACAGGTCCTGATCGACGGGAGGGATGCCAGAGCAAGATCCCTTCTGTGGCTGCACAGTAATATAGGATATGTTCTTCAGTCTCCGCACCTCTTCTCCGGTACGGTCAGGGAGAACCTGCGATACGGGAAGCCGGACGCAACGGACGAGGAGATCATGGAAGCCCTTCGGATCGTCTCCGCGGAATCCGTTCTCGCAAAGATGGAGAAGGGACTCGACACGGACGTCGGGGAGGGGGGAGGAATGCTCTCGACGGGCGAGAAGCAGCTGCTTTCCTTCGCACGGGCGATCCTTGCAGATCCCCGAATCCTGGTGCTTGATGAGGCGACCTCCTCAATCGATACCGCTTCGTCATCGCACACCGGCTTTCGACGATTGTGGATGCGGATGTCATCCTCGTCGTGAAGGGTGGAAAGATCATAGGGCGCGGGACGCATGAAGAGCTTATGAGACAGAAGGGATATTACTACGAGCTGTATACGCGGCAGTATGAGGAGCTGCTGTGGGGAGAGGTCAGCTGAATCTGATGCAGAGTTTATATGCTGAGTTTTATGCTGAAATTTTATGCTGAATTTTTATGCCGGATCTGATAAGGAGGGCGGGCTGATGTCTGCCCTCTTTTTTGCTGCACCGGCCCGGCAGAGCGAAGCGTGCTCGCGACGCGAAGCCAGTCCTTTAGGGCACGAATAAGCTCTTACCGGGTGCAGGAACACGGAGCATGAAGTGCGGAGTGTCCGCGGTGCGAAAATCGAGCGGAGGGATTCCACTTGGTCGCTTTCCCGGTAATAATTGGAAAGAAAGTATACAAAATGGAAACAAGGAAAATTCCATAATTTCCATTATGGAATTGAATTTATGGAAATTAAGTGGTATATTATCTTTAAAAAACAAGAACGTTTGTTTGTTGTTTCTGAGGCGGGGCATTTGCCCGACGAATGCCTTTTTGGCATGAGTAACTGCAAAACAGTCATCCGAGGCTGTTAAGTCAAATATCAAAACTGCGTTTTGGAAGGAGGGAAAAATCGGAATGACACTTGAAGAGATGCAGGAGAAGAAGAGAAAGCTTGGATACAGCAACGAGGATCTGGCGAAAAAATCGGGAATTCCGCTGAGCACTGTACAGAAAGTCATGGCCGGTGTGACAAAGCATCCCAGAAGAGCGACGATGATTGCTTTGGAGGCTACGCTGAACCCGAATCCGAGGCAC
>CADABA010000391.1 GCA_902785985.1 uncultured Lachnospiraceae bacterium | reverse complement strand
CGCGACGATCAGCCGGGTGAACCGGTCTTTGAACTATGGGAACAACGGGTATGATATTGTATGGTCCAGAATGAAGGACATGCAGGAGTTCGCTGAGAACGCGTCTGAGGAAGAGGAATAATCTCTGACACAGGATTCCCGCGATGTAAATCTAGGATGAATGCGCTGAGTGATGTCCGGCTCTGACATGGGTCACAAAGTATGCGTCAGTGATTACAGTTTTATCTCAGTGGGGAAGACCTCCGCTTCTGTAAGCGGGGGATAGATCAATATCCTGCTCGTCTAAGTGGTGGGTTACAATCCCCCACTGAGATAAACGCTCCGCGAGGATGCGCAGGGATTCGGTTTGGAAGATGTCAGCTTACGCTGACCCGAATCCCGCTTCAATTCTCGCGAGCGAGAATTGAAGCGGATTGCCGCCGCGTAAAGGGGAAGGTGCTTCACACCCTTTGCGGCAGGAACGCCGAAGCGTTCTTCATGACCTTCGTAAAACATTGGAAAAGGAGCTGTCTGGTCCTGAGAAAAAAGACGGCTCCTTTTTTGTGTCTCATTATTTCTTTTTCTTTGCCCTGGGATCTTCCCTGTTTCCTGCCATCTCGTCCGCAATGTGCTCTATGATGCGCTTCTTCAGATAGACGTCAAAGCTCAGAAGGCAGATGAAGGCGAACTTGTCCAGATAGTCGCGGTCCTTTTCCGGCGCGTCCGGAAAGGTGTTTTTCGCCACATGATAGAGATCGAGCATTTCCTTCTTCAGCGGTTCGATCTGGCTGAGCTCCAGCTCATAGACAGACTGATAGATATCCGTAAGGCTCATGCCGGGACCATCTTTCCCGAAATACGTCTCAATGAGAGGCTCGAGCAACGTCTTGATGTCTCCGATCGAGAGAAAGTCCTTCATGTAGTAGACGAAAATCAGAAGAAGGAGATGCTCCTTGGAATATTTCTTCTTCACCGGAGGGGGGATCAGTCTGTTCTTCGTGTAATTGTTGATCATGGTCTTTGTCATGATCTTATCGTCCGGATAACGGCGTGATTTCTTCAGCTGTGTCTCCATGAAGGTCGTGATCTGATCCATGTAGAGATCAAGATCCGGGATGGCACTCGGTGATACATATTTGATATCATCTTCATTTGTAAGGCCTCTTTTCAGGAACGCTTCGAGATCCTGCTTTTTATTATGCGGATTTTTTGCGGATTCGGTATTTACTTTGTCGTTCATATTACCCCCTGGCAGAAGTGACTGCCGTGCTGCGGGAAACAGCACGCTCACCGGCTGCGCAATTCGGAAGATGCTTCGCCCTTTGCGCTGTGCGGCAGGAACGCCGGGGCGTTCCTGATTCTCTGATGCGGAATTCTCGTGACGTAAGTCTCAGTTGAAATGCGTAAAGTGATATTTCTCTGCGGTATCCGGCTCTTCACACAGGGAGAGCGGTCATTTATGCCTGATCTGCGCCATTTCATATATATTCTATATGAAATGAGGTGCAGAGATAAAACAGAGTTTCGATAAAGGTATCATATCGTTTTAAAAACCATATCGCAAGAGTTTTGTGCTTTGCGCTTTTGCGTGTTATACTGAAAAGACCTGCCCTGGCAGTGAAAAGACCTGTCATTGGCAGTTACCTCTGATTCTGACAGGCAAGCTTATCAAGATCCGGAGAAAATAAATGGAAACAAATCAGATTCTGCAGACGCTCAATGATAAACAGAAAGAAGCAGTCCTTGCGACGGAAGGCCCTGTCCTCATCCTTGCAGGTGCCGGTTCCGGAAAGACCAGAGTCCTGGTCCACAGGATCGCCTATCTCATCAATACGCTGGGCGTCATGCCGGGAAGCATCCTGGCGATCACCTTTACGAACAAAGCCGCGGACGAGATGCGGAGCCGCGTCGACGATATGATCGGGTTCGGTTCCCGCGAGATCTGGGTCATGACCTTTCATGCGTGCTGTGTCCGGATCCTGCGCAGACATGCGGAGGAGCTGGGCTATACCCGCTACTTCACGATCTATGATACGGATGACCAGCTCACGGTCATGAAGGAGATCTTTAAGCGCCGCGGCGTCGAT
>CADABA010000390.1 GCA_902785985.1 uncultured Lachnospiraceae bacterium | reverse complement strand
GTCTGTTCCCCTGTTTCCTCATGTACGTCCCTCACGCGGCTTTCTGGGCGGTTTCGGGCCGATATACTCATAAAGGTACGTCTTCATCATTCCGTTGTATATTTTCCGGTTTTTCGAGCTTTTGAGACCAATTCCGTTTTCCGCCTGATCATAGGCGGTGATCACGTACATGGACCAGGTGTCAAGCTTCCGGTAGGCTTCCCCGAGTGCTCCGTAGAGCTCCGGCAGATTCGCGCGGTCCTCGATCCGCTCACCGTAAGGAGGATTTGTGATGATAAATCCGTACTTTCCGGAATGGCTGAGATCCGCTACAGCTCTTCTCTGAAAATGAAGGTACGAAAGCACTCCGGCCTCCCTCGCATTCTCCCTCGCCGCTTTGACCGCCTTCGGATCGATGTCATAACCCTGGATATCCGTATCTGTCACCGGAAGTTCCTCAGCCCTGGCCTGCTCTCTTGCCCGCCTGAAGGAATCTCCCGGCAGGATCGAATCCCACTTCTCTGAGAGAAATTCCCTCCGCACTCCGGGCGCGATATTTCCCGCGATCATCGCAGCTTCGATCGGAAATGTTCCCGATCCGCAGAACGGATCCACGAGAATCCTGCCCTGTCTCCACGGAGTCAGCAGAATGAGCGCGGCCGCGAGGGTCTCGGAAATCGGTGCGATGACAGGGCTTATGCGGTAGCCCCGCTTGTGGAGGGACGTCCCCGTTGTGTCAAGGCCAAGCGTCACGATATCTTTACGGATCGCAACGCGGAGCGGATAAGCCGCCCCTGTCTCCGGCGCCCATCTGTAACCGTAATGCGCTGACATACGGTCTACCATGGCTTTCTTTATGATCCTCTGAATATCGGAAGGGGAAAACAGGGCGCTTTTTACGCTGGACGCCTTCGCGACCCAGAATTTCGCATCGCGGGGAAGAAATTCCTCCCAGTACACCGCCTTCGTCTTCTCAAAGAGCTCATCATATGTGACTGCGCGGAACTCATCGACCAGAAGGAGGATCCGCTCAGCAGTCCTGAGCTTTATGTTGGCAGCCGCTGCCGTGTCTGCATCGCCTTCAAAGGTAACTCGGCCGTCATCGACGGAGACGATTTTGCACCCAAGGCCCTGGATTTCTCTTTTCAGGACGGATTCCAGACCAAAATGACAGGGTGCAGCATAGATATAACTGTTCATATTTATAATAACACTTGTAAAAAGAATTTACCCTTCAAAAATTTTTTTTACACAACCCCTTATTAATTATTTATACTCCCCAGATACGGTGTCGAAAGCTCCCCTTTCGGCACCGTATCACTTTTTACTGATCACCGCGCGGATCCTGACGGCACGTACACGCCAGGCACAGGGAAAGGGCTGCTGACAGACTGCATCCCATCTCTTCTTCTGAGTATACACCATGATATCATATCACTCCGCATTTCTCAAATCAGTAAGAGCCTGATCCGACAAAAAGCGCTTATGGTACAGCGAAAAGGCTGCATGGATCAGTTCCGCAAAAAACTCCCGTGCCCGATCTGAAGACCATAACTTCTCAGTTCCGCAAAAAACTCCCGTGCCCGATCTGAGGGCCGTAACAACACATATTATCGTAAAAAACCGCCGCACACGAGATGATCTCATGTGCGGCGGTTTTTATGACTTGCTGAGCGAAATTATACAAGCTCCAGAAGAACTTCCATCGCAGCATCGCCCTTTCTCTGTCCGATCTTTACGATCCGAGTATAACCGCCGTTGCGGTTTACATACTTCGGAGCGATCTCCTCGAACATCTTCTTGGGCATATCGACCTGCTTTGTGTTCTTCTTGCGGCCTTTTCCTTCTGCCGGGACCTCTTTGATCGGGTAGAAGACGCGCATCATTTTTCTTCTTGCATTCATTCTGGACGGAAGATCCTTCTGGATTTCCTTCTCAACTTCGTCGAACACAGTCACTTTCTTGCCGTCGACGACTTCCTTTACACGCTTGCCGTCAGCATCTTTGCGGGCGACCTTAGCCTTGACCGTAACTGTCTCGAAATTATCCTTTTCCTTGACAGCCAGTGCAATGAGGCCTTCAGCGATCTTTCTGACTTCCTTCGCCTTGGACTCTGTCGTAACGATCTTGCCGTGATACAGGAGCATTGTGACCTGGTTTCTTAAGAGGGCTTTTCTCTGTGCTGCTGTTCTGCTGAGTTTTCTGTAACCGGACATTTAATTTTCCTCCATTCGCGGAACGTTGCCGCCATGCTCTTCGGTCTTACTGACGGTCGTTTTGGTCCGCATCTATATGTCAGTCCTCGCTGGGTTTGAGCGAAAGACCGAGTTCCTTGAGTTTTGCAAGAACTTCCTCAAGAGACTTGCGGCCAAGATTTCTGACCTTCATCATATCCTCGGAAGTCTTGTTGCACAGTTCTTCGACTGTGTTGATGCCTGCTCTCTTCAGGCAGTTGTAAGAACGGACGGAGAGTTCAAGCTCATCGATGTTCATCTCGAGGACCTTCTCCTTCTCATTCTCCTCTTTCTCGATCATGACCTCGGCAGCCTTTGCTGTCTCTGTAAGATCGATAAAGAGCTTCAGATGCTCACTGAGCACTTTTGCCGCAAGGCTGACAGCCTCTTCCGGAGTGAGTGTACCTTTTGTCCACACATCCAGTGTCAGCTTGTCATAGTCAGTCTGCTGACCGACACGAGTATTCTCGACGCTCATATTCACACGCTCGATCGGCGTATAAATCGAGTCGACGGCAATGACGCCGGTCGGCATGTCATCCGTCTTGCCTTTCTCAGCGCTGACATATCCGCGGCCTTTCGTGATCGTAAGCTCTGCGTAAAGGCGGCAATCCGGTCCGCCATTGAGCGTTGCGATGACCTGATCCGGGTTCATGATCTCGATATCGGAATCCACCTGGATGTCGGACGCACGTACAACGCCTTCGCCTTCATACTCGATGTAAGCAGTCTTCGGCTCATCCGTTTCCGAATTGTTACGGATCGCAAGGCTCTTGATGTTGAGGATGATCTCTGTCACGTCTTCCTTGACACCCGGAATCGGGCTGATTTCGTGAAGGACACCGTCGATCTTGACCTGGCTCACCGCTGCTCCGGGGAGCGAAGAAAGCATGATTCTTCTCAGAGAATTGCCGAGAGTTGTTCCATATCCTCTCTCAAGAGGCTCAACAATGAATCTGCCATACTTCTTATCATCTGATGATTCCGCAACTGTAATCTTCGGCTTGTTAAAATCAAACACTAAGTATTCCCTCCTTATGGAAAACCTG
>CADABA010000389.1 GCA_902785985.1 uncultured Lachnospiraceae bacterium | reverse complement strand
GGATATGCCGCAGCATAGAAGCGGTCAATCGTGCATTTCAGCTGTCCGGAAAGGCCGTGATAATAGATCGGTGACGCGATCACCAGCATCTCTGCCTCTTGCAGTTCGTGATAAACATACTGCATATCATCCTTCTGAACACACTGCCCATTGCCTTTCGTATGGCAGTATTCGCATGCCAGGCATCCATGGATATTCATCTTACAGACGTCATAGACACCATATTCGTGACCGGCCGTTTCCAGGCCTTCACAAAAAGCCTGAATCATCTGCTTTGTATTGCCCTTGGGTCTTGGGCTGCCGTTGAATATCAGAACCCGCATGGTTATTCCTCCGTTTCTTCTGTCACGATCTCGCCGGTCCAGGTATTGATGCCACCAAACTCATAAATATTCGTATAACCCATAGCCGCCAGCTTTTCCGACGCCTGCTTGGAACGATTTCCGGTTCTGCAATAGATCAGGATAATCTGGTCGTAATCCGGCAGCGCCTCCGGTGAATCGCAGCCGATGGATTCATTCGGAATCAGAATTGCTCCTGGAATATGACCTGCGTCGTATTCATCCTGACGGCGCACATCCACAATGACATGACCGTCAGCGCGGTCCATCATTTCTTTTGCCTCTTCCTGGCTGATCTGTTTATATGCTGCTGTGTTCTGCTCTTTCTTTACGGAGGAACAGCCGCTTAAAGCAAAAAGCAGGATCAGTATGATCGGTATAATACGCTTCATCATCCCAACACTCCTGGTAAACCGTTTTATGTTGGCTTGATCAGCCCATTATTCCAAAAAGCATCAAACGTGTTGGCTGCGCCTCCATGTTCGATTATTTTTCCGTTCAGAACTTTATCAATGTCAACACCGGTAATCTCTATCACCCTATTTGTCGGAGTTATTCCAATGAACTCTCCTTTATGTGTGCCTCTCATAATAAACTCTGAAATGATAACATCACCATCTTCATACTGGCGAATGATTTTCATTGAATAATCCGGATATGTTTTTCTGACGGCAAGAAGATGCTGCCGCATCCCTTCAACGCCGATGAAAGATGTGTCATCGCCAGTTCGCAACATACAGTCTTTCGATATGTACTGAGGAATCTCATCGACCAGATTCCCGGATACAACCACCTCGTAAAAGCGCCTTATCAGTTCTTTACTAAAACTTCCCATAGCAAAAATGGGCTTCGTTCCTTGAAAACTCAATAATACAGGTAATCAGATAGTGTATTCAGGCTGCCAATGCCGCTTTCGTAAGTGAATTTCGGATATAATCCGGGAGACGACCGACAAACATCTCGATGAACATGGAGATCTGCTCCTCCGTTGGCTGAAAGATGGCGCATACACTCTCTATCATGGCAGTAATGATGATCCGGAAGGATTCACCAAATGTGATATCTGCCAGTTCATCCGTGAAGAAGAAAAAGATCTCTCCAAGTGTTCGGTCATCTTCGCACCTTCGCTGCTCCATTGCAATCATCAGATATCTGGTAAACACGATCGCCACGTGTGCTGTTAAGGCATCATAGGATAGACTATGACATTCTGTGATCAGTTGAAGGTAAGACTTACAGGTCTTGAAGAACACTTCGATCTGCCAGCGCTTCCCGTAGATCCGAATGATCTCTTCTTCCGAAAGATCCGGAGCTGTACAGATGAACGCAATCCAGTCTTTCTTGTTCTTTTTGTTGCGTACACATACGATCTTTGCCGGGATCTTATGATCCTTCCCAACCATGACGTTTACAGAAAGAAGATACTTGCTGCGACCTCGGCGCTTCTTACAGATGCCGAAGATCTTATTGATAGAGAGCAGTTCCCCTTCGTATTCATAGTAAATACGGGAGCTCTTCTTGATCATGGCGATGGAATCCAGGCCGAGCTCTTTGACTGCAATAAGCTGTGCAGGAGAAGAGAACCATGTGTCAAACAGGACATAATCCGCATGATGTCCGGCAGACTGTGCAGTTTTCTTCATTTGTGCAAGGCGCCTTCGCTTTGCGGCAAGGGAACGGCCATCGCAGTCACAGACAGGTCCGATCAGGTTATCCTCTTTGGAAGAAGCAAGAAGGCTGCTGTTTACCGGAAGGAAAGTATTCCCATCTGTCCAACCCAGCGTCATAAGCCGATAGCCTTTGCGATACTTCATGGAGACATGGTCGAAGACTTTGGATCCAAGCTCTGTTCTCTTACAGCTGGTACGTTCAAACAGGCTGTCATCAACGACATACGCGTTAACACGGGCATCATCTGTGAGTGGGATGACTTTATCGGCAACTTTTTTTGACAGGAGAGTTGTAAAACGAAGCCAGTTTGTCTTCGGATCGTTCAGGAAACGATAGAAGGTATTCTTTGAGAACGCTTCCCTGAAAGCGCCGGTCTTCTGCTGCATATACATGCTGCGGTCAGCAAAGACGTTGCAAAGCTTGTACTTAAAGATATCCAGTACAGGAACTCCTTTTTCTTTCTGAGCATTGCATTTGCGAAGCAAATTTCCAATGCCGAAAGTATGGAAAAAGGAGGTAATCGCGTTAAAAAGTTCCTGGTTAAAAAGTTCCTGTCCGTTCTGGTCCTGTGGTAAAATTGAAATTGGCATAGAAAGCTCCTTTTGTGTGGTTGTTTCTGGACAATTCAATTATACCAAAGGCACAGCATCTATGCCTTTTATATTGCCTGCATTATTGAGTTTTCAAGGTTCAGCACACCTTTTCGGTGTGGGAAGTTTTAGTATATAATTATAAAAAGCAGGACTATCTTTCAACTGTCCTGCTTAATCATGCCCTCAGCGCTTACTTGCCGCAAAGACGCTCTT
The DNA here is from genome assembly GCA_902785985.1 of uncultured Lachnospiraceae bacterium. Taxonomy (GTDB): domain Bacteria; phylum Bacillota; class Clostridia; order Lachnospirales; family Lachnospiraceae; genus Chordicoccus. The sequence goes on along the minus strand of CADABA010000389.1, from coordinate 501 downwards.
ATGAAAAAAGGCCCTGTGCTCTGTACTGCTGTGCGCATGGATCCAGGCATGCATCTTCACGATACTTCATTGAAGAAATACCTCAAGAATTTCCGTGCTTTGTTTTTTGTGATATGATAAATGAGCAGGCACGGCCGGAGACCTGTCCGGGCAGCCGGATGACAATCGGAAACAGACGTTCTATTCGGGATTTCACTGCAGTGTTACGGAAGTGAAGGAGGAAGTATTCGATGATAACAGATTCATTTGACGCAAAATCGCCTGCCAGGATCAATGTAAAGAAGAACGAGAACGCCGTTCCGGTCGATGCGGTTATTTATACCTTTTCCCATGAAATAGAAAAGTATGTAATTGAGAATTATGACTGTGAAAAAGTCGGTGAATTCAAGATGGCCAGCGGATCTCATTCTGCCTATGTCTTTGAACACAATGGCAGGAAATACGGTTTCTATAAGACGTGGATAGGAGCGCCGGCCTGTGTGGCTCCTGTCGAAGAGCTGG
>CADABA010000388.1 GCA_902785985.1 uncultured Lachnospiraceae bacterium | reverse complement strand
AGTGGTGGATCTTCTGTCCTTTCTGCCCTATTTCCTTCCGATCTTCTTTCCGGAAGGGGCAATCGCTTTCCGCATGTTCCGGATCATCCGCATATTCAGGCTGTTCCGGATCAATGCCTACTATGACTCACTCAACGTGATCACAAGCGTCATCGTTGCGAAGAAACAGCAGCTCCTCTCATCGGTCTTTATCATTCTGGTCCTCATGCTGGGCTCGAGTCTCTGTATGTACAGCATAGAGCACAGCGCACAGCCGGATGTTTTTGAAAATGCATTCTCCGGTATGTGGTGGGCAGTCTCAACGCTTCTGACCGTGGGGTATGGGGATATTTATCCGGTCACAGCGGCAGGCCGGGCTTTCGGCATAGCAATCGCTTTTCTGGGCGTCGGCATGGTCGCTATCCCGACCGGTATTATCAGCGCGGGCTTCGTAGAACAGTATCAGAAGATCAGCGAGATGAGCGAGGAGGCGGAGGAAAGTGATCTGCAGTTCATCCGCGTTATGCTTGCTCCCGGAGACTTTTATGTGGGCAGGACCGTGCGGCAGATGAGATTTCCCAGGGGAATCGAGGTCGGAGCGGTGGAGAGAAACGGCAGGCTCCTTCTGCCGGATCCTGCCCTCGTACTCATGGAAAACGACATTGTGCTCATCGGCGCGGAGAGCTTTACCGACAGGTGGAATGTCAATCTGCTTCGCCTGGAGCTTCGGAATCTGCATCCCTGGATCGGAGATGTCCGGGATCTCGATATAACGAGACAGAGCCTGATCGTAGCGATCAGAAGGGATGGGAAAAAACTCGTTCCGGACGGAGATACGAGACTTCAGAGCGGAGATGTTCTTTTCCTGTACTCAAGAAAAAAGATAACGGATACGACAAAGATCCCGCTGTGAAGCGGGTTCTTTGTATCTGTGCCGGAAAAATGTATGACAGTGTGAGCACCGGGGGCTTCCCTGATATCGAAAAGAAGCGCACCGGACAGACGTTGAGGTGCAGAATGAGGGAAGATTCCCTGATATCGAAGAAGCGTTCGCGCATACGGAGGGAACAGATATGATCATCAATACAGGACAGCGGACAGATATCCCGGCCTTCTACTCCGAATGGTTCAGGAACCGTCTCCTTGAAGGATTCGTCTGCGTGAGAAATCCGTTCAATCCAAAGCAGGTCAGCAGATACCGGCTCGATCCGGCCTGCGTCGATGTGATAGGATTCTGCACAAAAAATCCGGAGCCTATGCTGCCGCATATGGATCTGCTCCGGAATTACGGACAGTACTGGTATGTCACGATCACTCCTTACGGACGGGATATTGAGCCCAATGTACCGGACAAGCATCATCTGCTTGAGGTGTTTCAGCGGCTCTCAAATACTGTCGGAAGACAGTCGATCGGATGGCGGTACGATCCGATCTTCATTTCGGAGCGGTATACAAAAGAGTACCATCTGAAGGCTTTTCGCCGGATGGCAGAGACTCTTTGCGGATATACGGACACGGTCGTCATCAGCTTTATTGACCTCTATCAGAAAGTACGCAGAAATTTTCCGGAAGTGAGAGAGGTGCTGAGGGAGGATCGGATCGCCCTTGGAAAATCGATCATTGAAATTGCGAGGGAAAACGGGTTGACCGTCAGGCCATGCGCTGAAGGGGATGAGCTCGCTGTGTTCGGAGCAGACTGCTCGGGATGCATGACGATCCCGATGTATGAACGCGCGATCGGAGAGAAGCTGATTGTGCCGAAGCGGAAGCCGGCCCGTGAAGCCTGCGCATGCTATCTGGCCTGTGATATCGGAGCCTATGATACCTGCCTGCATCTGTGCCGGTACTGCTACGCGAACAACGACCCGGTACGGGTCATGGAGAACAGAAGGAGACATGACCCGGCATCGCCTTTTCTGATCGGGACGTACGAGGAGGGGGATGTGATCCGCGATGTGCCGCAGAAGAGCTGGATCGATCCGCAGCTGGATCTCTTCCGGATCCCCGGCGGGGAATCCTTATGACATACGTTGGTCCTGCATGCGCAAAGGGATACTTCGTGAGACAGCAGCCATATATGCCGTCTTCTTAAGGCTGTGGGGAGGGCCGGCTCATCATGGAATTACAGGAGAGCCGTAAAGAGAAGCTCCGCGATCCCACAGCCGATCATCACTTTAATGGGGCCGATTTTGTACCTGCGAAGCGCGACCAGGGCTCCGACAAAGCACAGGATATGAAAGAGATTGATATTGTCAAATGCAAAGCGGATCGATCCGTCCGTAAATATCGTCGGGATCAGGATGGAAAGCCCCGCCGAAAAGATCAGTGCAACTACGGCAGGCCGAAGGGACCGGAGAATACCCTGCATGAGGGTGAGTTTCCGATACCTGGAATACAGAAAAGCCAATCCGGTCACTAAAATGCAGGAGGGCAGAATTACGCCTGCCGTTGCGACTGCCGCACCTGGAATTCCCGCGACCTGGTTCCCCACGAAGGTCGCCGCGTTGATTGCGATCGGCCCGGGCGTCATCTCGGCAATCGTCACGAGATCCGTGAAATCTGAGATCGTCATCCAACCGTACGTATCAATGACCTGGGCTTTTATGAGAGGCATGGCAGCATAACCGCCGCCGAAGCTGAAGGCCCCGATTTGTAAGAAAGCGAAAAAAAGCTGTAAGAATACCATCTTTATGAAGTCCTTATGTCTGTCTTTTTATCTCAGTGGGGAAGCCCCCCGCTTCTATAAGCGGGGGATAGGTTAATATCCTGCTCGTCTCGGTGGCGGGTTTCAATCCATTGTTACGCATGCTTAGGCACGGCGGATCGCAGCCGCGCAAAGAGGAAGGTGCTTCGCACCATGCGCGGCGCGGCAAGAACGCTGAGGCGTTCTTGAAGACCACGGGCACTGCCGACAGCGTGTGCTGCCCATACGGGTTCAGACACAGGCGGTCGCTGATCAATACGGTGCAGATCGCGAACTGCGTCTTCCATAATCGCCCGAATCAGTTCCTGTCCGCGTTCTTCTGTATCAGAACAGTTCTGACAGTGCCGAAAGCTGCCGACAGAAGAATTATGAAGACGACGTTGATATGGAAAATGAAGTTCGCCAGAAAGGCTGCAATCATCACGATCATGAGTGCCGGATCTTTGGATTTTGTGACACCTGTCATCATATCGAAGACGACCGACATAATGACGGCAGCCACGCCTGTCTTCATCCCGGTCAGCAGTGTCTTGATGATCACATTGGATTTAAAGGCTGCATAAAAGGCTGAAATAAGTGTCAGGATCACAAAGGGCGGAATGACTGCACCGAGAACAGACATGAGGACTCCGGGGAGTCCGGCGAGTTTATAGCCCACAAGGATCGCCCCGTTCACTGCGATCGGCCCCGGAGATGACTGCGCGAGTGCCACCAGATCCAGCATTTCCTCTTCGCTGATCCAGTGGAGCTCATCGACGAACTTCTGCTTGAGAAGTGTGATGATGACATACCCGCCGCCGAAGGTGAACGCACTTAGATAAAACGTTGAAAAAAAGAGTTTTTTAAGTACTCCCGGTTTATTTGTCGTCCGCCGATTCATAAACAGCTTCTCCCGTTAATTTTTTCGATACGATTTTCCGTGTTGATAATAACATGGGACAATACAGCAGTGAATACAATAAGAAAAGCTGTCTCTCTTTGGAAGATTTCCACAGGGGGGACAGCTTTCCTGATGTGTAAAAGAATTAATTCGATAGACAGTATTCCACATTGACCACGGGCTGCATAGACCTTCCCTGTCGGAATTTCTTCTATTCGGCAGCAATAACCTCTATCTCTTTAGAGTCCGTAACGCCGTTTATCTCCGCGGTGATCGTCACCTTGCCTTCGGATACCCCTACCAGCGCTCCGTCCCCTTCCATTGAGACGTATGCCACAGAAGAATCATCTACGGACCAGGTAATATTGGAGGAAGTAGCAAAAAACAGGGTGTCGCCGGTATCCACTGCAAGGGGGATGCTTTCGCCGACATGCAGCTGGCTGTGACAGACTATAGTTATTTCGTCAAATTTGGCGTTGGCAGCTTTCGCAGCGAAAGAATTGTCGTTCCTGCCCAGGAAGAATATCAACGCGGCAATCACCACCAGCACAGCCGCTCCGGCGGCAATAAAGGGAATCTTTGACCGTTTTTTTCCGGAACCTGTCTGTGTCGGGGCCAGTCCTTTTTCTGTTTGGGACAGTGCCGCAGGAATCTGCTGATTGGCTCCGGCTCCATTAATCCCTGTCGTTTTTTCCTCATTCGTAGTCCTCGTGACATTTCGGTCATTGCTCATTTTCCTATACCTCACTCTCTCTGACTCTGATCAACAGAGCAGTACTGCTTTCCTTGCTGCTTTCAGCATTCGCTTTGTCATCAATAAGCCTTCGCACACTCTCATCAGGCCTTTCCGGGTCTGTCAAAAGCATTTGAAGTTCAGGAACACCTCCGCGTCTTTTTATTATAATTCGTTATCGGAAGTATTACAATGATAAAGCAGGGGGGTGCTGCATCAACTGAATTTTTTATCAGTTGATGCAGCACCCCCGGTTCAATTGCGGAATATCAGAAGTCTACATCCAGATCATAATAGACGCAGTCGAGAAGCTTTTCCATCTCCTCTACAGACGGCTGACGCGGATTGGAACCTGTACAGGCGTCTGCGATCGCGTTGACTGCGATGTCATGCTTTCTTGCCTGGAAGACGTCTTCCGGAACAAAGCCCTGCTCTGTCGGATAGCTGTCAGCGCCATAGTTCTTAATGCAGTGCGGAATG
>CADABA010000387.1 GCA_902785985.1 uncultured Lachnospiraceae bacterium | reverse complement strand
GACCGCGTCGCCCTCGTTGACGAAGATCTCCACGGAACTCCGGTCGATAAAGATCCGCATGGTCGAAAGCGGGAACTCCGTCGGATGCTCGCGCATCTCACCCTGGTCAATATTGAACCGCTTTGTAAGTCCGGAGCGATCCACCGTGACCATCTTCCACGCAGCGTCATAGTAGATCGTGATTCCGCCGGTCCCGTCTGCCTTCGTGAAGAGAGACAGCGTCATATTTCCTCCGTCGCTCTTTACGATCATCTCGCACGCCTCGGGAAGAATCCCGTCCGCCGGGTCAACTTCGTCACTGCGAAGCGCTTCAAGCCCCGGAAGCGGGACCTGGATCAGACGGCGGTCACGGATCCGCAGCTCCCGCGGAAGGGTGAGGCATCCGGACCATTCATCCTCATCCGTCGGATAGGAAGAATCCGGAAGACCCATCCACGCGACCAGGATCTTGCTGGCAGGATCAGGACTGTTGTTGGCGCACTCCGCCGCATAGGAGTCGAAGCCGAAATCCAGGACATGGAATTTGCCGTCGGGGGTAAAGGTCAGTGTGGACCAGTCCATCGTCCCGAGAATATATCCGTTGTGGTTCGTCACATCCCCGCGGTGGATGAGCTTCATGTGCTGCGGGCAGAAAATGAGAACATCCTTGTCCCCAATCCGCTCAATTGCAGGGCATTCCCACATGCCGCCGAAGTCCTCGAAGCCGGGGACATTCAGCTTGCCGGCAAATTCCCAGCCCTCCGTAAGCGATTTGGACCGGTAGATCAGCATGCAGCCTTTTTTATCCTTCGTCTGTCCGCCGTTGCAGATGTAATAATATCCTGTCTCCTCATCAAAAAGGATCTTCGGATCCCTCTGGTGCTCCGTGTAATCCGGATGCGGCCCGAAGAGAGGTTCCGCCTTCTTCTCCCCCGTATTATCGTCGAACAGCGTGTACATGCAGGTGTATGGTATCCTCGTCCAGTCCGGATCTCTGTGATTACCGGTATAGAAAAGCTGCAGCTTATCTCCTTCCGGCCAGGCAGATCCGGAATACGCACCCTTATTGTCGAGATCGCAGTCCGGTTTGATCGTCACGCCGACATTTTCCCATGTAATGAGATCGCGGCTTACGGTCTGATACCAGTATTTGAGTCCGTGGACAGCTCCCCACGGGCACCACTGATAGAATAAATGCCATTTTCCGTCGTGCCAAACAAATCCGTTCGGATCATTCAGAAGGCCTGTGACAGGCTGGATGTGATACGTCTGCCTGTAAGGCGTCTTCTTGATCCGTTCATACAGGTCTCTGATCTCCTCAGGACTTTTGAGGACACGGTAGCGTTCTTCCCTGCTCCAGTTCTTCATAGCATTCCCTCCGCAAAAAATAAAAACACATCCCCGACCAACTTATCTTTTTTCGGCAAATAGCCTTTCGCCTCTTTTCAGCAAACAGCCTTTCGCCTTTTTTCGGCAAACGGCCTTTCCTCCGCGCCGGATCTAAACGCAGTCCGGCCGCTGCTTTTCATTACCCGGCAAAGACTTCTGACAATGCACTCCTTTCCAGCGTTTTTTTCTAAGTCGCCTGCGAAATTCATTGAAAACACTCCGTTTCGCAGCTGCCCGGTCTTTTTTCACGAACTTTACTTCTGATCTTTATTATAACACGAACAGCCCCTGCAATCGACCTTGTGAGAAGAAATGACCTGTCAAATCCTCAATTCTTTTATGCAATCTGATGTATTTTTCCATATAATTATCCTGCCCTTTGTTGTATAATCACAATATATGAAGCAGTTTTGAACTTGACCACCATAACGCGAGGGAGAGTACTATGCGAAAAGATTTTATGTGGGGCGGAGCTACTGCCGCTCATCAGATTGAAGGCGCTTATGATGTAGGCGGAAAAGGAATTTCCATTGCAGATGTCATGACTGTCGGCGGACCGAACAAGCCGCGCCGGATCACAGACGGCATTCTTCCGGGAGAGAATTATCCGAACCACGAAGCGACCGATTTTTATCACCACTATAAAGAAGACGTTGCCCTGCTTGCCGAGATGGGCTTCAAAGCTTTCCGTACCTCGATTGCCTGGACCAGAATTTTCCCCAGAGGCGACGAGGCAGAGCCGAATGAAGAAGGACTCA
>CADABA010000386.1 GCA_902785985.1 uncultured Lachnospiraceae bacterium | reverse complement strand
TTTTTCAGTATGGTCTCTTTCAGATGTTGCTTTCTCGCATACATGGCTTTGTCTGCTTCTTCAGCAACATTCAGAAAAGAACGGTGCTTATCCCTGTCATATTCCGACATGCCCGCAGACACGGTTTCTCCGATCCTGATCTTCGAGCGGTCTTTCGGAATGGCATTGATCTGATTCAGCAGGTCATCCCGCCGGTAATAGTCTTCCCCGGACAGAATGACAATGAACTCATCTCCCCCTATTCGGAATACAGGACTGTGGCTGAAAACCCTGCAGATTTTTATACAGGCATCCCTTATACATACATCTCCTTCTTTATGCCCGTACAGATCGTTGACTGCTTTCAGGTTGTTGATATCGCAGACCACGACTGCAAACGGTTCCTGTGTCCCCTCATTAATTCTCTCATTTATTATCTCTTCCCATTGCACATAGGCATTTTTGTTTTTGACTCCTGTCAGGGAATCGATGGTCGCCATTTTTCTGGCGGCTGAGAGATTTCGTGCATATTCCTGTTCCTGCCTCACCTGCGCGTCTTCATCGAGCAGGCCGATGATCAGCAGAGATTTTCCGTTTTCCTCAACCTTTGCTGCACGCAGTCTCACATAAGTCGGAAGCTCGTCGTTCAGCAAGCGGTAGTCCAGGATAAACACCCCGTCCCGCTCAATAGCCGCAAGGATGTTCTTTTTGCTGACCTGTGCATGAAACATGGCCAGGTCTTCAGGATGAACCGTCTTCAGGCTGTTCTGATATGTTTCTTTGAAGAAATCAGTTCCATGATTTGCAATTCCAAGATCCTTGTAGCTCCTTGAAGAGCTGAACTCTGTGTACTCTCCCGTTTCAGGGTCAACATAATACAGTACAATCAGGTTTCCGTTCAGAGCGGAAAGGCGCAGATAAGATTTCCTGTCCTCCAGCGCACGCGCCGCAGCGATCCGGTCCTTCATCTGTGTATCCACGTTACTGATGCCTATGATGATATGTCTGTCATCCCCCACGACCCGTGTAACCTTCATGCTGACATAGGTCGGAATCCCGTCTATTAGCAAACGGTAATAATAAATGCATGTCCTGTGTTTCCTGATTCCTTCCAGCAGTTTCTCTTTATTAAGCGCCGACGTAAACAGTTCCAGATCTTCCTCATAAATAAAATTCTTGGAATTTTCCATGCTTTCCGCGAAGAAATCAGCCCCTCGTTTTTCTGTCGACCTCTGGCCCTCCTCGGTCCAGGATCCGTATTCGGTATATTCACCCGTCTCCAAATCGACATAATACAGATCAAAATAATCCCCGGACAGGGCATCAAGTATTCCCTCATAAATCGCGCTTGTATTCAGAGCTTTCTGATAAGCCGCCTTTGCCTGATCTTTTTCTTTTTGCGCATTCATCATCTCCGTGACGTCCATTGACATCCCGAGCAGACAAAGCCTGCCTGCTGTGTCAATGAATTTCAGCTTTGTCGTCTGAAGACGGTGCGGATTCCCGGCCGCGTCCGGTACATCCTCAAAAAAGATGTAAGGTTCATCCATGGACAGGGCAATCTTATCATCGGTCACAAAATGATCCGCCGTTTTATTATCAAAAATATCATGGTCTGTGAGCCCTGCCACAGCTTCCGGGTTTTTCCGTTTCGCATACTCGGCAAACATCTGGTTGCAGGCCAGGTAAGTACCATTTTCAACATTCTTGGTAAATGCCATGGCAGGCATGTTGTTAAGGAGGGAATTCATGGATGTTTTCAGTTCTTCGATTTTTATCTCTTCCTCCGCTATCGCCGCATCCAATACGACCGCGCCTTCATCGATGTACCATACCACCGCAAGTCGTTCACCTGTTTCGGTCACAATATGCCTGCCCCTTGTGTGGATGAGGCGGTAACGGTTTTCTACCTTGACTCTGCAGACAAGGTTATACGGTTTATCCTCTTTTATAAACCCGACCGCCACCGCCACAACCCTTTGCGCATCATCAGGATGGACGTTCCAGTACATATCATTGTTCATCTTCTCGATAGCTTCAGCCCTGGTTTTATATCCGAACAGATCGCATAATCCATCCGATGCAATCAGGGTCACCACCTGTCCATCCACTATCTGGTATACTCCAATGGGTACTACAGAGTTTTCTAAAGC
>CADABA010000385.1 GCA_902785985.1 uncultured Lachnospiraceae bacterium | reverse complement strand
CGGTGTTTCGGTCGAGATTCCGCTGCAGTCCTATTTCCGTCTCAACGCGCCGGGAGCAGGTCAGTTCGAGCACACGCTCATCATAGTGGATAAGGGGGCGTATCTTCATTTCATAGAAGGATGCTCCGCCCCGAAATACAATATCGCGAATCTTCACGCCGGCTGTGTCGAGCTTTATGTGGGTGAGGACGCAGTGCTCCGGTACTCGACGATCGAGAACTGGTCGAAAAATATGTACAACCTGAACACGAAGCGCGCAAAGGTGGAGAGAGGCGGAAAGGTCGAATGGATCTCCGGATCCTTCGGCTCGCACGTATCCTATCTGTACCCGATGAGCGTGCTGGACGGGGAAGGATCCCGGTCTGAGTTCACGAGCGTTACATTTGCCGGAAAAGGGCAGAATCTCGATACAGGATGCAAAGTCGTCCACAATGCACCGAAGACCTCGTCTTATGTCAATACACGGTCCATCTCGAAATCAGGCGGTATCAGTACATTCAGGAGCAGCGTCGTGATCGGGAACAGGGCGAAGGGCAGCAGGAGTGCGGTGTCCTGCCAGTCCCTCATGCTCGACGATATTTCGAGGTCAGACACGATACCGGCCATGGACATCCGCACGGATCAGGCGGATGTCGGCCATGAGGCGAGGATCGGCCGCATCAGTGATGACGCGGTATTCTATCTGATGAGCCGGGGACTTTCCGAGGAGGATGCCCGCGCGCTGATCGTCAGCGGGTTCGCGGACAATGTCGGGAAGGAGCTTCCGCTTGAGTACGCGGTCGAGATGAACAATCTGATCCGGCTGGAAATGAAAGGCTCGATCGGCTGATGATAGGCCCGATTGCTGAGGAGATTTATTATGGGAGAGACATATACGATGAAACTGAATACCCTTCCGGCTGCGACTTTCCGATGGCTTCGGATGAATGACGCATCCTGCAGGGTCGGAACAACAGACGGTTCTCTCGGAATTTCTGAGGAGATCCCCGGCGAAGTGCGCGCGGAAGGAATAACAGCCCCGGAGGTTTCCGGGATCAGGACCGGGTGCGGCAGTGCGGTGGATGAACTCCTGGCGAGGGAAAATGCTGCCGTCCGTACTTACCGCATTGCGGACGGTGCCGGGGCAGGGCACGCGCTCAGGCTCGATTTCCCGTATGAGAAAAGTGCGGGGAAGGTCAATGGGGTGGACATCGTGCTCGGAGCGGGTTCTGAACTTGTGACAGTCATGGATTATACCTCGGACCCCGATGCGGAAGGGTTCGCAGCGGTCCGGACAAAGATCTGTGCGGGTGCGAAATCGCACCTGACGCTCGTCCAGATCGTCCGCGTCGGGGAGAAAATGACTTTTGTCAATGATGTCGGCGTACATCTGGAGGACGAGGCGGAGCTCTCCGTGATCCATCTGTTCCTGTCGGGCGGGAAGATTTATCAGGGACTTCAGGCAGCGCTTTTCGGAAAGGGCAGTGTGATGAGGTCGGACACGGGGTATATCGTCCGGGGCGGAGACCTTCTCGACATGAATTATAATGCAGTTCATACCGGGAAAAAGACGGTGAGCTCGATGACCGTGAACGGAGTGCTTCGGGATAAGGCGAGCAAGACCTTTCGCGGGACGATCGATTTCGTGCGCGGAAGCGCGGGCTCGGCCGGCGATGAGACGGAGGATGTCCTTCTGCTGTCAGATGATGTGATCAACCGGACGATCCCGCTGATCCTGTGTGCGGAGGAAGATGTTTCCGGCAATCACGGAGCCACGATCGGCCGGATCCCGGAGGATATGCTTTTCTATCTCAGCGCCCGCGGCCTGTCCGAGAAGGATATAGTCCGAATGCTTGAGAAAGCAAGGCTCGACGCGGTCATTCGCAGGATCCCCGATGAGAGGACCAGAGAGAAATTATCACGGTATTCCCGATGAGAAGACCGGAGAGAAATTATCACGGTATTCCCGATGAGAAGATCATGGAGCAGCTGTCACAGTATTGAAATGAATTCATAAGCAGGATCCGCAGCGATTTCCCGCTCATTAAGAATCATCCGGAGATCGCCTATCTCGACAACGCGGCGACGTCACAGAAGCCTTCCACAGTCCTTCTCAGGGAGAAGGCTTTCTACGAGGAGGAAAATGCGAATCCGCTCCGCGGCCTCTACGCACTGAGCGTTGCCGCAACGGATGCCTATGAGAATGCGAGAGAAGCGGTCCGCCGTTTTATCGGGGCGGAGAGCACAGAGGAGATCATTTTTACACGAAATGCGAGTGAGAGCCTGAACCTCGCCGCATACAGTGCTTCGGAAATCCTCCTGCAGGAGGGAGATGAGATCCTGATCACGATCATGGAGCATCACAGCAATCTTCTGCCTTGGCAGCAGGCTGCGAAGAGAAAGGGTGCGGTCCTGCGCTTTATAGAGTGTGATGAGGACGGGGTCATCACGGAGGAGAACTTCCGAAGCGCCATGAGCCCGAAGACAAAGATCGTCGCGATGACGCAGATCTCCAATGTCCTGGGCATCCGCAATGATATTAAGAAGTTTTCGGCCATTGCCCACGAGTACGGTGCGGTCTTTGTGTGCGACGGTGCGCAGAGCGTTCCGCATATACCCGTAAATGTCAGGGATCTGGATGTGGATTTCCTTGCATTTTCCGGCCACAAAATGCTGGGACCGATGGGGATCGGCGTTCTCTACGGGAAGAAGAAGTTCCTTGAGGAGATGCCGCCTTTCCTCTTTGGCGGTGAGATGATCGAGTATGTGACGAGGGAGTCTGCCACCTACGCGCCGCTCCCGCATAAGTTCGAGGCAGGGACGGTGAATGCTGCCGGAGCGGCAGGTCTTCACGAGGCGATCCTCTATTATGAGAAGATCGGGTTTGATACGATCGTATCACGCGAGGAGGCGCTCAGCCGGTACGCCATGAAGAAACTCACAGCGATACCGCACGTGAGGATCCTCGGGCCGGAGAGGGCGGAGGACCACAACGGCATTTTCACGTTTACGATGGAAGGCGTCCATCCGCATGATATCGCGGCGATCATGGACGCGGACGGCGTCTGTATCCGCGCGGGACATCACTGCGCGCAGCCGCTGCTGAAGTATATGCGTACGCTCTCCACTGTGCGTGCGAGCTTTGCGTTCTACAATACGGAGGAAGAGATCGACCGGCTGGCCGCGTCTCTTGCCGAGGTCCGGAGGAAGATGGGTTATGCAGAATAGTTTTTATAAGGAAATCATAACGGATCACAACCTGCATCCGATACACAAGCATGAAATTGACGGAAGT
>CADABA010000384.1 GCA_902785985.1 uncultured Lachnospiraceae bacterium | reverse complement strand
GGTTATGCAGAATAGTTTTTATAAGGAAATCATAACGGATCACAACCTGCATCCGATACACAAGCATGAAATTGACGGAAGTACCATCGAGCTCGAAGGGATCAACCCGAGCTGTGGAGATGATATTATCCTGAAGCTCCGGCTTGAGGACGGGAAGATCGTCGATGGCGGGTATGTCGGGGACGGCTGCGCGATCTCGCAGGCTTCTGCGGACATGATGCTGGATCTCGTGATCGGAAAAACGGAGGAGGAAGCGCTCCGCCTTGCGGATATTTTTCTGCGCATGATCAAGGGGAATGCTTCCCTGGCGGAAATTGATGAGCTTGAGGAGGCGTCCGCGCTCTCTGATATTTCCCATATGCCGGCGAGGGTCAAATGCGCGGTCCTGGGGTGGCACACACTCGAAGAGATTCTGAAAAAATAATCGGATACGGATGAATTGCTCCTGATCCGTTCTTCTTTGCGAAAAGTATTCGTACAAATCATCTTTTCTATGGTAAAATAAAATTGTTCGCAGACATACGCTGTCAGACTGCAAGAGACGATGATCAAAGGAGCGGCGGGACTATGACAGGTGACAGATTTCATACGCTTTTTAAGAGCGGCAGAACGCTCGATTTGTCCTATCGCAGGAACGCGCTGCGCGCCCTGCAGAAGAAGGTTGCGGAGAACAGGAAGGGCCTTACTGAATATATGATGGAGGATCTCGATACGGGAAAGATCGAGAGCGCCTTCTTTTATCTGTCTGCTGTGGAAATGCGCATTCGCTCCGCACTGTATCTTACGGGGACCCGGATGCCGAAGCAGCATAAAAAAGGAAAGTTTCCGGCAGCTGTCTTTGGAAAGGAAAATGCCTATAACGAACCGATCGGCGTGATCCTGCTTGCGCCTGATCCGAGAGAACCCTTTTTGCCCTGGTTCTCATTTTATCTCGCATCGCTTTCGGCAGGGAACTGCACGGTCCTCAGGTTCGCCGGAAGGGCGAGTCAGACGGCTTCATACATCACGGAACTTGCCAACGCATCCATCCCGGATGATTTCGGCACGATCCTGCTCGGGGAGGAGGAGATGCCGGATCTTATGCCGGATAAAACGTTTGGCGGGAGTTCGGCCGGAAAATGTGTAGCCGTGCTGGACGGCACGCGGAACCTCGACCGGACGGCAATGAAGATCGTCAGAGCGTGGAAGTGCAATGCAGGCATTACAGGCATTTCGCCGGAGGCGGTCCTTCTGCCGATGCCGCTCAGAAATCGGTTCATAAGGCAGCTTGATCTGTGGAGCCAAAGGATCCCCGGGGAAGGAAAGCCTGAGAAACTGCAGGTCCTCGGGTATGAGACGGGGGAGGATCTTCTAAAGGCCCTGTCGGGGAACGGGACGGCGCTTGCACTCTATGTTTTTGCGAAGGATGAAGAGTTCTGCGATCAGATCTTCCTCGGGACCGAATACCTTGAAGGGTGTCAGAACGGGACCGGGATCAGACCGGTCGGTCTTCCGGAGCAGTTTACGAAGTGTATCTCGTCGAGAGAGGTCGTCACATTCAGCCGGGGATTGATTTTCCCGGGAAAAATCAAAGGATTATTTCAGACTGTTAGCACTCAATAAAATTGAGTGCTAACTTTTTTCTTGACTTTTATCGTCTCCGGTACTATGATTCTATTCGATGAGTGAGAGTGCATGGAGTTCCGGTCTTTTGCGGAATGCAGAATGGTTCATTTTCCGAAAGACATGCATTTGAAAAAAGTGATACAAGGAGACGATATTATGTCAAAAACTGGAAAGTTATCGATCAACAGCGAGAACATGCTGCCGATCATTAAAAAGTGGCTCTATTCTGATCATGATATTTTTGTACGCGAGCAGGTCGCAAATGCCTGCGATGCCATCACGAAGCTCAGAAAGCTTGAGGGCGTCGGCGAATACAGACCGGAGGAAGAGCACAAATATGAAGTGCACGTCGTTGTGAACCCGGATGAGAAGACGCTCAAGTTCATCGATACCGGTATCGGCATGACGATGGACGAGGTCGAAAAGTATATCACGCAGATCGCCTTTTCCGGTGCAAATGAATTCCTCAAAAAGTACGAGGGCAAGACAGATCAGGACCAGATCATCGGTCACTTCGGTCTGGGCTTCTACTCGGCATTTATGGTAGCTGACGAGGTCCATATCGATACACTGAGCTATATGGAAGGCGCAAAGCCGGTCCATTGGGAGAGCGACGGCGTGTCGGACTATGAAATCGGAGAGGGAACGAGGAGCGAGATCGGTACGGAGATCACTCTGTTCCTGAATGACGACTGTCTCGAGTTCTGCAACGAATTCCGCGTCCGTGAGATCCTGAAGAAATACTGCTCCTTTATGCCGACCCCGATCTACCTTGAGGACGTGAGCGCGGCTGCGAAGAAGCGCGAGGAGGAGAGCGAGAAGAGAAGGATCGAGAGGAACGAGAAGGCTGCGAAAGAGGCAGAGGAGAAGGGAGAGGAAGCTCCCGCACCGGAGGAAAAGCCGGTTCCCCAGCCGATCAACGATACGCATCCCCTCTGGACGAAGATGGCGAGCGAGTGCAAGGAGGAAGAGTATAAGGACTTCTACAGAAACGTCTTTAACGACTACAAGGAGCCGCTCTTCTGGATCCATCTGCGCACGGAGTATCCGTTCAACCTTCGCGGAAT
>CADABA010000383.1 GCA_902785985.1 uncultured Lachnospiraceae bacterium | reverse complement strand
CGTTTGGTTTAGCTGCATTAATTATGATAGGAATCGGGATTAGTCAGTTAAAGAGCAGGAATCCCGTTGGATTTTATACCGGAGAGAAGCCTCCGAAAAAAGAGCAATTATCGGATGTCAATGCCTGGAACCGGAAGCATGGCACCATGTGGATCGTTTACGGGTTGTTCGTTATGGGGATATGGATCTTTTCTGGCCTCAATTTGTTTTATGGTTTTGTATCACCATAATCTTGTGAAAAAGTATTTTATAAAATGATATCAGTGTCCGTGCATGTGATAACAGAAAGCATTGTCTATACTGACGGAAGAAAATCTCGTGTAGTATAGAAAAGAAATCACCACATCCAAACCATAGATCCGAGCTCATCACTTCCGGTGGTGGGCTCCTTTTTTTTATGAAAAAATTAAGGAACGATCTGCTCGTAAATGCATAATAACAACTAAAACCTACTAACCGTTTTATGTCAACCGTAGTCATGGCATCTCGATTTTACTACGTTTTGACTACGTTTGGTTGCCGCAAGCCGTTTCACCCATTTTTCATGGCAGAATGACAGCGCTCCGAGCCGGAAAGGTATTGCGGCAAATCGAGGCAATTCGCGGCAAATCAGTTCCGTTAGAAAGGTCTAACCCAATATGATTCGTGTACTTTTTATCTGCCACGGCTGCATCTGACTAAATGGTCAAAAGCCCAGTATTTATGCGAGTTCCAGGCTACTGGGGCAGGACTTTTATCAACGTTTTATCAACATTAGGATTGAGAGCTTTTCGATGCGACAAATAACAGAATATATCTTAGTGAAGCCTGACGCTTACCTATGAATTCATTGCGTATGAGAGGTAAGCGTTTTTTTATTTCCGCGAGCAACGAGCCATGCGGGCAAGATTGTCTGTCCATATGGTGGCTGCTTCAAAACAGACAACCTATGCATCTGGCCGTCCCTACCTCACTGTGCAGTTTCGTCAAAAAGAATATAAAGTGACAAAACTGTAATATGCTGAAGGAGGTGGAGAGGATGAACGAACAAGATCGAATCACAAGCTTCTTGAAAGAAAACCAGTCGTTTACCACAAAGGATTTCGTTGGGATGGTAAAAGAATCCCAGGCAGCTTATTCGGACCGGAAGGCATATCGCATGCTGCAGGATCTTCAGGACGACGGGCGGATCATGAAGGTTGGACGCGGACATTATTCAAAAACTTCCGTGAAATCGCCTTATCATTTCAAAGCATCCTCCCTGATGGATGAGTTGGTCAGTTTGATTGATAATGAGTATCCGCTAATCACATATCAGACATGGGAGCTTTATCAGTGGAATGAGTTCGTGAACCACCAGCTGGCACATAACGCTTACTTTATCGAAGTGGAAAGTGGGTTGGAGACAACAGTCTTTGAAATGCTGCTGGAAAAGTATCCCCGGGTGCTGCTGGATCCTGGTATGGAGGAGTATTACCGGTATCGCGCGGACGATATGATTATCGTCCAGAAACTGATATCCGGAGCTCCGGCACCACAACCGGGAAGCAAACAGGCTTCACTTGAAAAGCTGCTGGTGGACATATTCAGCCGGAAACTGACAGGCCAGTTGATCGAGCGGGCTGAGTATCGACAGATATACGAAGATGCATTTGGCAAATATGCGATCAATGAATTGGCACTTTTTCGCTATGCCGGAAGGCGTCATCTTAAATCTGACATCCGAAAATTTATTGAGGATGAGACTAATATAGAGCTGAGATCGGAAGAATGGACATGATTGATAAGAAAATCTATGATCTTGACTATATTCGTGAATTGCAGGCGAGGTACAAAACAGATCCGGGCCTATTGGAGAGAGTACTTTACGCATTTGGACTTCTTGAGGCGCTCGTTAAGGCAGGGATGAAGTTTACCTTTAAGGGCGTCACAAGCCTGATGCTCCTGTTGGATCATCCGATCAGGCTATCCACGGACATCGACATCATTGTGGATCCGGGGACTGATGTGGAGAGCTACATTGAGCAGGCGGGAACCATCTTCCCCTTTCTGCGAAAGGAAGAGGATATCCGTAAGGGGCGGAATGATATAGAAAAACGCCACTTCAAATTTATCTACTATTCCCCCATCCGGCAGAGAGAGTTTTACATATTGCTGGATATTGTTTTCATGGAATCTCCGTATGACCAGGTTGTGACAAAACCCATTCGTAATGATCTGCTTGTCACAGCTCCGGAAGACTTTGTGGTAACCATGCCAACGATGGAATGCATTCTGGGTGACAAGCTGACTGCTTTCGCCCCGCATACCACAGGCGTCCTGCTGGGGGAGGGAAAAGAACTGGAGATCGCCAAGCAAATGTTTGATGTAGCCACCTTGGCAGAGCGGATGCAGGAACAGAAGCAGTTTCGTACGACCTACGACAGAGCCGTTGTAGAAGAACTGGCTTTCCGGGGATTGGAATTGGAAAAAGAGAAAGTTTTGAAAGATACCATCCGGGCCTGCATCAGCATTATCAGCCGTGGAGAATATGATAAAGAGGATTATGTGGAATACCTGAAGGGAAATTTACACCGGAAATCGCTGCTGAGAAAGCATGTTCAGTGATGTGTCTTGCCGCCAGTGCTTTGACACAGACGGATTATCCGAAGATTGCTGATGCAACAGGATATGCGAAAGAACGTCTCGCAGACGATCAATATAAGCGCCTCGCATATATCCGGAAGAGAAATCTTGAAGCATATGGTTATCTTGTGGAAGCTACAAGGATGCTAAATATTATGAGGCCTTTTATATCTTGTTCCATACCGGGATGCGCATCTCGGAGTTCTGCGGGCTGACGATCAGCGACCTGGATATGGAGAACCGGATCATCGACATCAATCACCAGCTGCTGCGGTCGACAGGGATGAAGTATTACGTCGAATCCACCAAAACGAATGCCGGGACCAGGAAGATCCCCATGACGGATGAGGTGTTCCGATGCTTCCAGGCAATATTGGAGGATCGGGAAGCACCGAAGTATGAAAGAATGATCGATGGATACACCGGATTTTTATACCTGGATGCAAATGGAATGCCGGAAGTCGCGATGCACTGGGAGAACCGGTTCAAACATGCGGTCACCCGGTACAACGACATATACCGGGTACAGATGCCGACCATCACCCCGCACGTCTGCCGCCACACCTATTGCAGCAATCAGGCGAAGGCCGGGATGAATCCGAAAACGCTGCAGTATCTGATGGGACACAGCGACATCGGCGTCACGCTCAACACTTACACCCACCTGGGGCTGGAGGATGCTGCTGCGGAGATGGCCAGGGTGGAGGCGGTCGAGGCAGCCAGGAGAGAGCAGGCGAAGTTGTCGGGAGAATCCGGACAGATGGTGTTATCGCAGAAGATGTTCAAGACGGTATGAAAAGGAGAGAGGAGCTCATCACCTGCGGGGTGGTGGGCTTCTTTTTTTTGTGGCTTGAGGGAATGAGGTGTGATAGTATGGAGGTACAAAACGTATATTACATAGATGTTCGGGAACTTATTAAATGAGAAAACGACTGTACGAAATAATTGAGGTATCACAAAATAACGATCGGCTTAGTAGCGCCTATGATATCATAATGATGATTACAATAGTAGTGAGCATCATTCCACTTGCGTTTAAGAATACTTATGCCGTTTTTGGATACGTAGATATAGTAACAACATCTTTATTTATAGTTGATTATTTAGCACGGCTCATAACTGCCGATTATAAATTAAATGACAAATCGTTTAAGGCATTCATTAAATATCCTTTCACTCCATGGGCAATAATAGATCTAGTTTCTATACTTCCGACGATTACAGCCATAAACAGCGGATTCAAGTTGCTCAGATTATTTAG
>CADABA010000382.1 GCA_902785985.1 uncultured Lachnospiraceae bacterium | reverse complement strand
GCGTTCTTGCCGCGCCGCGCATGGTGCGAAGCACCTTCCACTTTGCGCGGCTGCGATCCGCCGGAGGCGTTTATCTCAGTGGGGGATTGAAACCCGCCATTGAGACGAGCAGGATATTGACCTTTCCCCCGCTTATAGAAGCGGGGATCTTCCCCACTAAGATAAATAACAGCCTCGATCTATCGGATTTTCAGACTGCAGATGTAATGGGATTTGCATACTGTTATTAACAATAAGACCCGGGCTTTTCGAAGCCCGGGTCTTTGTTTCATGTGCTGAAATGAACAGTCTGTTCTTCTGCACTCTGTGCAGCTGGTTCTCACTTACTGAACACGTGCCAGACGCCGTCTTTCAGCGCGTAGATACAATCATAGGCGCTCTCGATCTTCTCCCATTTATGCTCCAGGATCTGTTTCCCGTCGAAGAGCTCATATGCGCCGTACAGTTTAGTGTTTTCATCCCGGGCATAAATCATTCCGGTGCCGAGGCTGCCGATGCTTTTCTTGTCGGTCAGATCCAGTGTCTTACCGGTGTTCAGGATCAGGTATTTGCCCTTCTCAATATCCTCACACAGCCCGGAGTTCGGAGATCCTTCGATCTTGTCGCTGATTATGTGCCCGTCCGGTGCGATCAGCAGAGTGGTCTTGCTTCCGGATTGTTCTTTTGCATACAGATATCCTTCACTCAATTCGGAAATCGAGTAATACTTCGGTTCAAAAATCACTTTGCCGGATTTATCTGTAAGGCCGTAGAGATAGTTTCCGGCCTCATCTTTCAGAGTTGTCTTAAGGAGGCCGTTTCCGATGAGATCAGGTGTATTTTGGTAAGCCGGCTCCACAAGAATCTTCCCGTCATATGTCATGACACCGTACAGACCGTTGTCTCCTTTGAAACCAAGAAGGCCGTCCCCGATGATCATCCCTTCCTTTTCGCTCTCCGCGACCTGCTTCATAGTATCGTCATAGTAGAAGGTCTTTCCGTCCTTATACGAGTAATAAAAGCCTCTTTTTACCATACCCAGTCTGGATGCATCGTCCGCGAGCACCTTGCCGGATGCGTCGAGGACACGGGGGGTGTTCTCCCGGTCATTTGCGACATAACTCACACCGCAGACTGCAAACGATTGTTTGGGATCTGTGAAGACATAGTCCGTGAGCAGCTTTTCGCCATCCACATCGAACAGCTGCTTTCTGCCTTTAAAAAGAACATCTTTGTCATCAGGAAAGCCGACCGTGAACATATCCGCAGAGACGTACATCATGGCCTCGTCCTTGTTATCCGTCTGCTCCTCCCCGAAGATCACCTGGAGGTAGTGCTCGTTTTCCACGTCAATCACACAGAGGGACCAGGGGATCAGCATCGTTCCGTCAGTATTCACGACACAGCTCTCCGGAACCTCCGCACCCTGGCGGTCAAGCTCCCAGAGATCGCCTGTGAGGTGTTTGCATCGGGAGAAAAGCAGATCCGGGAATTCCTTTCCGTCCGGATCGCAGAACATCTTCTGTTCGCCTTTATCCTTATATATAAGAGGGGCATTGATGCCCTCGAATCTCAGATCTCCTCCTGCGTCCTTGATCTGTTTCTCTTCCTTCAGAACGGGCTTCCCGGCAGCGAATACGCTGCTGCTTCCGATGAGCATGGAGATAATGAGGCCGGCAGCTAGTAATGTTCGTTTCATAATTTCCCTCCTTATTGAACTTGCAGCTCCTTTAAAGTGACCAAAGCAGCTGAAACACCGAGTTGAACTATAGGGCATTTTCTGCTTATTGAACGTACGTGAGTATTGTGTGATGAAGATTCAGGAACGCTTCAGCGTTCCTGCCGCACCGCGCTTATGTGCGAAGCACCTTCCTCGCGCCAGATATCGGCCTTCTGCTTGTTCCTGCCACACTGCGCAGGGGCGAAGCACCTTCCTCGCGCCAGATATCGGCCTTCTGCTTGTTCCTGCCACACTGCGCAGGGGCGAAGCACCTTCCTCGCGCCAGATATCGGCCTTCCGCACGATGAAGAATAAGATCAGACATCTCTGATGTCCATCGTCATGATCGTCGTCAGATCGTTGTCGGACGGGTCTTCCATTTCCGAGACACGGGTCGCATGGTTAGTGATGATTGTCTCGAACATGTTGCGGATGTCGCGGGCATTCGCGAAGTTCTCGCCTTTTGAAGCCTCGCGCTTTTTGATGATATCCTCGATCATCTCCTTCGCTTCAAGGCTGAAGGTATAGTTGTACTTTCTGCAGTTCATTTCCCAGATCTGGATGAGCTCATCCGCCGTATAGTCCGGGAATTCCATGTACTTGTTGAATCTGGACTTGAGGCCGGGATTGCTCTCGACGAACTTTTTCATGAGGTCTGTGTAGCCGGCGACGATGACGACAAGATCCTTGCGGTTGTCCTCCATCGCCTTCAGGATTGTATCGATCGCCTCCTGACCGAAGTCACCCTGCCCGCCTTCCTTGTTCAGCGTGTAGGCCTCGTCGATGAAGAGGATGCCGCCCATGGCTTCCTTGATCTTGTCCTGTGTCTTAATTGCGGTCTGCCCGACAAAGCCGGCCACGAGACCGGAGCGGTCGACCTCGACGAGCTGTCCTTTCGAGAGAACACCGATCTCCTTGTAGAGTCTTGCCAGAATGCGGGCGACCGTCGTCTTGCCTGTTCCGGGGTTGCCGGAGAAGACGAGGTGGAGGGAGACCGGGACGGTCTTCATGC
>CADABA010000381.1 GCA_902785985.1 uncultured Lachnospiraceae bacterium | reverse complement strand
ACAGCGTAATAGCCATCGTATTTCTTTTCTTCTTCGATCTTAGCTTTATCCAGCTCGTAGGTTACCTCAGCTTTTTCCCCATCTTTCGTTCTGACATTTCTCTTGAGAAACCGCCGTACATCATTTGGACCTTTTTTTACTTCTTCGGGGTCTTTGCTTTCTGCCAGACGTCTTGCGCGCTCAACCTGCCGCTCTCGTACTGCGCGCTGGTACTCCATCATCTTTCTCGAAAAGGTAATGATGATGTTCTGCGGAATCATACCAGTTGCCTTAACTCGCCTTGTCCGACCGTTTTTGAGCTTCACATAATCGTATAGCCCCAGATCGACGGCTTTGTCGGCGGGAATCACCTTGTACGCACAGTCATGATAGAGATCCTTGTATTTTGAGTCGAAACGGTCGAAAGTTTTCATTTCTTCAATGGATACAGGAGTGTCAGTGGAAAGAAGCTTGTACTCATAATCGTTAAAGACAGCCTGCTTCATGACATTAGAGAGTTTCTTGATGGACTGTGTAACGATGAAGGATCGCCCTCCCATGGAATTGAATTTCCTGATGTTGTACGAACCAAGGCCGGCATCTGCGCAGTAGATGAATTCTGCCCCATTCAGTGAGCTGACCACTTCCTTCTCCAACGGAACAGCCGTGACCTGCTCACTTGTGTTGCCAGGATGGACACACATGGAGATCGGGATTCCGCGCTTATCCATCATCAGTCCCATTTCCACAATCGGGTTAGGACGATGCTCCTTGCTGACTCCATACTGGCGCAGGCCGGGCGACAGAATCTCTCCGGTTACCTCATCTATGACTTCCTCATCCGGTTGTTCAGCCTCGAAATAGTAGTTTGTACAGTCATAATAGATGACAGAGGTGTCTCTTGGAATGACGTTATTGCTCTTCTTATACAGCCAGTCCAGATAAGAATCCGAGTTGGCTATCAGGATATCCATAAACCGCAGGATATGCTGGTAATCAAACGTAGGCTTCTCAAAGTAGGTATCCAGATGGTCAAAAGTTCCATACTTGGAGCGAGGATCAAGGATCCTGGCATAGGTGAGGAAACGGTTGATCTCATTACAATCGTAAGTGATCTTACGGTCTGCTGTTATCTTCTCAAAGAACTTTTTCAGTTCCAACCTCTGGTAAACCGCCTGCAGATAGAAGTAGCCAATATTCATCAAATCGGATTTAGAAAAATCATCTGCTGTATCATCCACTTTTTCCTTATAGTCGACCGTTAGCTGTATAGAAGCACGGCCGGCATGATATTCCTCATTCAGCTTTGCGACCTCCCGCCGACAATAAGCGACAGGATCATCGGTAATCTTTAAGAGCTCGGAATGTCTCCCACGTTGCGAGTAGTTGGTTTGCCTTCCGCATTCCGGTATCCCTGTTGAACATAATAGACAGGATCGCTGCGTCTCTTATCATAAAAAAGCTTCATAAAGCGGCCCTCCCAGCACCACTTTTATTATACCTCATGCATACAATGCATACAACATAAAATAGTGAGAAATTTGACATAAAAAGAACCGCCGTTAGGCGGTTTCTAAAAGATTTGTTGTTATTCAACTGTTAAAGATCCGTAACCCGATAAAAAAGTATTGACAGCCGAACAGTTTCGCAGTATTCTACGTACAACTTCAAAAAACAATAAACCGATGAAGCGGAGATAAAGCCGGATATGCTGGTACAGAGAGCCTGTGGTGGTGGAATGCAGACACAATACAATCCGGAGCTGTGATCGCAGCAGATGAAAGCATTATGTCATCTAAATGGCCCGCTGAGGGAGCAGAGAACAGGAAGCGTTCTGTTTCTTTAGTATCGTGCTACGTGGGGCTTACGTTAGTAGCCGGAGATATGATGGTATCTCGTAAAGTGCATGGGTATATCCATGAAGCAGGGTGGCACCGCGATTCAATCGTCCCTGACAGATTTCAAGTGGAATCTGTCAGGGATTTTTTTATGGTCAGTCCAATATCGTATTCTTGCAGCAAGTGCAAGCGCATGCAGGCAGGATTATGATCGTAGGCAGCAGTAGGAACAGGAAAACGCAGGAGGAAAGGAATATGAACCAGACAAGCATCGGCGAAGCCAGGCGGCGAGCTTCACTTGGAGACTTCAAAAGAGTACCGATCACGCGTGAGCTGCTTGAGGATATCCGTACCCCGGTGGAGACATTGAAGGCTCTCATGAATGTATCGGAGCACTGTTTCATGCTTGAAAGCTGTGAGGATGCAAGACGATGGGGCCGATATACATTTCTGGGATATGACCCTTCCATGGAACTTTCCTGTAAGGATCATGAACTGACGATCCGTTCGGGAAGTGATATTCATGTAACAATCGGACATCCCGGAGATGTGATCAGGAAAGTGATACAGGATAACCGATCCCCCCGGATTGAGGGACTTCCTTCCTTGACTGGAGGACTGATCGGATATTTTTCTTATGAGTACCTGCAATATGGAGAACCAGAGCTTCAACTGGCAGCGGAAGACAAGGAGCACTTTGATGACGTCAACCTGATGCTTTTCGATAAGCTGATCTGCTACGATCACCTGAAGCAGAAACTTTTGCTCATCGTCAACATCCGGACAGCCGACCTGGAGACGGAATATAACAAAGCTGTACTGATACTGGATGAGATGGAGAAACTCGTCAGGTATGGAAAGCCCAAAAAGATTCAGCGGGGACAACTGAAAGAACCCCTCAGGCCAAAGCTTTCAAGAGAAGCGTATACAAAGAAAGTGGAGGAAATCAGGCATTATATTCATGAGGGTGATATTTTTCAGCTCGTATTTTCTAATCCGATGCAGGCAGCATATGAAGGCAGTCTTTTAAACACATACCGGATTCTGAGAACGACGAATCCTTCTCCATATATGTTCTACTTTTCCGGCAATGATGTTGAGATTGCCGGTGCATCGCCTGAAACGCTTGTGAAGGTCACAGACGGAGAAGTCAGAACGTTTCCTCTGGCCGGGACAAGAAGAAGAGGATGCACAGCTTCGGAGGATGAGCAGCTTGAACGCGAGCTCCTCGCAGATGAGAAGGAGCGTGCGGAACATAATATGCTGGTCGATCTTGGAAGAAATGATCTTGGGCGCCTGTGCAGGTTTGGCAGCGTCCGCGTGGAGCGATACATGGATATCCTCCGGTATTCCAAGGTGATGCACATAGGATCAGAAGTCAGTGGACTGCTGCGGGATGACGTATCGGCGATTGATACAGTTGATTCGGTTCTGCCTGCAGGGACCCTTTCGGGGGCACCGAAGTTTCGTGCCTGTGAGCTGATCAGCCAGCTTGAGGGAGACAGGCGCGGACTTTACGGCGGAGCTGTCGGATATGTTGACTTCAGTGGGAATCTGGATGTCTGCATCGATTTGTCAGGTCCGGTGCCGGAATTGTGGCAGACAGCATTCCGGATCAGGAATATCAGGAATGCATGAATAAAGCCTCTGCAGTCATCGATGCCATCCGCATGGCAGAGGAGGTGGAAGAATGATTCTTCTGATTGATAATTTTGATAGTTTTAGTTACAACCTCTATCAGATGCTGGGAAGCCTGCTACCAGACATCAGGGTTGTCCGAAACAATGCTGTCACGATCTCAGATATCAGAAAAATGGCACCATCCGGAATCGTGCTTTCTCCTGGCCCGGGAAGACCGGAGGAGGCAGGTGTATGTACTGAGGTAGTCGGCAAGCTGAGTGGGACCTGCCCGATCCTGGGTGTCTGTCTGGGGGAACAGGCAATCGCAGTCGCATGTGGCGGAAAGGTCGGTTATGCAAAACGAATTGTCCACGGTAAGCAATCTGTTGTCCGGATTGACAACAAGAGCCTGCTTTTCAAAGGACTCCCGGATCAGATCAAGGTGGCGCGGTATCATTCACTTGCCGTTGAGGAAAATTCGCTTTCAGGGACAGGGCTTACGGTAACGGGAAAGTCGGAGGATGGAGAGGTGATGGCCATAGAGGAAGAAGAGAGAAAACTCTATGGACTGCAGTTTCATCCGGAAAGCGTCATGACACCACAGGGAGAACAGATCCTGGATAATTTTATCAGTATTTGCGGAAGGCATCGTATGATAGCCGAAGGAGGAGAAGATGATTAAGGAAGCCATCAAGAAGATTGTAAACAAGGGAGATCTGACATACGAGGAAGCATACAGTGTCATGAAAGAAATCATGACAGGCCAGACAACGGCGACACAGAATGCAGCATTTCTGGCATCACTGTCCACGAAAAGCACCAGGGCTGAAACAATCGACGAAATATCTGGGTGTGCGGTTGCGATGCGTGAGCAGGCGACACCTGTACCGCACCCGGGAATGAAGGTTCTGGAGATTGTCGGAACAGGAGGGGACGGGGCACATACGTTTAACATCTCGACGACAAGTGCCTTTGTGATCGCGGCAGGCGGGGTGAAGGTCGCAAAACATGGAAACCGCGCGGCATCCTCCCTTTGCGGAACAGCGGACTGCCAGGAAGCACTCGGGGCGAATATTCACCAGGATCCTGCAAAGGCCCTGGAGATGCTTGAGAAGGTTGGTATGTGTTTCCTGTTTGCCCAGCAGTACCATAGTGCGATGAAATATGTAGGGCCGATCCGGAAGGAGCTTGGATTCAGAACGGTGTTTAATATCCTCGGACCGATCACCAATCCGGCGAATCCCGATTATTTCCTTCTGGGGGTATATGACGAATATCTGGTTGAGCCGGTCGCAAAGGTTCTTGACAGGATGGGGGTAAAGAATGCGCTTGTCGTCCACGGTCAGGATGGACTGGATGAGGTATCCGCCTCAGCACCGACGACCGTCTGTGAGCTGAAAGATGGGTATTACCGGACAAGTGTGATCACACCGGAGGAGCTGGGGCTTGTAAGGGGCAACAAGGAAGAGCTGGTCGGGGGAACACCTCAGGAGAACGCAGAGATCACAAGGGGGATTCTCAATGGGAGCATCCAGGGAACGAAACGAAACAGTGTTCTTCTCAACGCGGGACTTTCTCTTTATGTTGCAGGAGCCTCCGGGACAATGACAGATGGCGTAAAGAGGGCAGAGCAGCTCATTGATTCCGGCGATGCGTACAGAAAGATGGAAAGCTATATCAAAGAATCCGTGAGCTGAGGATGAAAGGGACGCACTGATGGAAAATATACTGCAGCAGCTTGCCGATTATGCAAGATACCGGACAGAGGAGGAGAAAAAAAGGATTCCGTTGGTGGAAGTACGCCGGCAGGCAGAGGGGATGGAAACCAACACAGGCTTTCCATTTGAGAAGGCAATCGGAGAGCGGGGGATGTCCATGATTTGCGAGGTCAAGCGGGCCTCGCCGTCAAAGGGACTGATTGCACCGGACTTTCCATACCGTGAAATTGCACTGGATTATGAGGAAGCCGGGGCTTCAGCCATTTCCTGCCTGACAGAGCCGAGGTGGTTTCTT
>CADABA010000380.1 GCA_902785985.1 uncultured Lachnospiraceae bacterium | reverse complement strand
GGATATACCGGATAAAAAACTGCCGGCTGTCAATCTTGCAAAAGACTGATGGCCGGCAACAGTGACCTTTTGAGTGTCAAAAATACTGGAAGTTAAGATAAAATCCGACCTGAAAATTCCTTCCTCAGAAAATGGAAAATCGACAGTTGAGCAAATAGAGTAAGGAAGCATAATGCGAACTAATGTCACATTTCCTGTAAAGAGAAATATATTTCTTAAAAAAGATTGAAAAACTTCCCAAAATGTATTAACATGAATGTAGAATTCCATTAGGGGGTGATCTTTTGGCTGCAGAATATATCGGGGTAAAGGAACTCGCGGAAAAATGGGGCGTCACTACGAGACGGATCAACCAGTTATGTGTGGACGGTTATTTTTCGGGAGCTTACAAAAAAGGTAAATTCTGGATGGTCCCTTCCGATGCTGAAAAGCCGTCAGTGCTGCGTGCGAAGAAAACAAATAAGGCGCTTTCCCGAACAAGAACAACGAAACTGCTTCCATGCCCGGTTGGGATCACATCCTACAAGGAAGTCTCCAGAGAATGTTATTACGTCGATAAAACGCTGTTGATCAAGGATATCATTGATGATCATAATAAAGTATATCTCTTTACAAGACCCAGACGATTTGGCAAGACATTAACGTTAGATATGGTCAGAACTTTCTTTGAGCGGTCAGAGAAAGATACATCTGTCTATTTCAGGGATAAGGAGATCTGGTCCGCCGGTAAAGAATACAGGAGTTACCAGGGAAAATACCCGGTTATCTTTCTGTCATTTAAGGATGCACATCAGAAAAACTGGGAGGATATGTACCAAAACCTCAGCTTTTCGATAAAAGAAGCTTTTCTGGCACACATTGAGCTTCTGAACAGTGACAGGCTGAATGAATTCGACAAGAAATTTTATCAGAGGATCGCTGATTCCAGCGCCGGAACAACGGATGTTCAGTTTTCATTGGGAAAGCTGTCCTCCATGCTTGCTCAGCATTATGGACAGAAAGCGATCGTGGTCATAGATGAATATGATACACCGATCCAACAAGGTTATCTTAACGGCTGCTATGATGAAGTGATCGACTTTATGCGCAATCTTTTCTCGGCCGGCTTGAAGGACAACGAAGATCTGGAGTTCGGGATTCTGACAGGGATCTTGCGGGTCGCGAAGGAAAGCCTTTTCAGCGGATTAAACAATCTGGTCGTAAACACGATCATGGATGACAAGTACGCGCAGTATTTCGGGTTTACACAAAAGGAAGTTTCCGAGATGGCCGTCTATTACGGAATGGAAGAAAAACTTCCCGAGATCCGAAGCTGGTATGATGGCTACCTGTTTGGCAGTGAGGAAATATACAATCCCTGGTCCGTAATCAGTTACTTTAACAATGACTGTAAACCGAAAGCTTTCTGGTCAAGAACCAGCGGGAATGAGATGATCGGGCAGCTGATCAGAGAGGCAAATGCCGAGACATATGAAAGCCTGTCTGCACTGATGCAGGGTAAGGCAGTTCAGGCGATCATTGATACAGATATCATTTACCCGGAGCTTAATGGAGACGCAGATGTCATTTACAGCTTTCTGCTGGTTGCCGGATACCTGCGGGTTACAGGAACGATCGGTGCGATAGGCGGCAATCCGATCTGCTCTCTTTCCATCCCTAATCGGGAGATCAAGAGTGTATTTCAAAAAGAGATTCTGAACCTGTACAGTGCGGTCTTTACAGGATCTCTCCTGCGGGACTTTGAAGTTTCTGTTCGTACAGGGAACAGCGAACTGCTTACAGAAACGCTGCAAAAATATCTGCTTCAGTCGGCCAGTGTGTATGATACTGCATATGAGAGCTTTTACCATGGAACTGTATTTGGAATGCTGGCGGTGATGTCAGACAGCTATTATATCACCTCAAACAGGGAGTCCGGAGAGGGCCGGTTTGATGTGCAGCTGGAGCCGCATGATAAAAGCAGGACAGGATTTATCCTGGAATTCAAAACGAAGAAGGATCTGGATGAAGCCGGATTGAAAGCGCTGGCAGCGGAAGGCATTGAGCAGATCAGAGATCATCAGTATTATACTGACATGGAGTACCATGGTATTAGCAATATCATATTCTTTGGCATCGGCTTCAGTGGGAAAAAAGTGGCAGTGACGGTTGAAAAAAAGTGATGGATCTTTCAATTGTCGAAG
>CADABA010000379.1 GCA_902785985.1 uncultured Lachnospiraceae bacterium | reverse complement strand
AAAGTTTATAAAGTTATAGAAAAGCGATGAAGGCACTATGTGACCTGTCAACCACTTCAGAGAGCCGGCGGCTGGTGTGAGCCGGTGTGAGTGCAGCGAGCAGTCTCATGCCGGAGCTGATTTCCTGAAGGCATCTGCTGTGTAGGGAGATCCGGATGGCCCCGTTATCAAGGCCGGATACTTATTAGAGTATCGCAGAGTGGCTGCAATATGTGCAGCAATCCGGGTGGTACCGCGGTTAGATTTTGGAATCTAGTTGTCCCGGAGGTTGGTCTCGTGACACAAACCTCCGGGATTTTTTATTTGACAGGATGGAAAATTTTTCTAAAAGAAAAGTCCTGAAGGACGCGCCGCCTGGTCGGCTCCGAAGAGCCGGCACGAACGGGTGAAAAGGTTCCTGTCCGATAAAAAGTCCCGGAGAGAGAAAGGAGTTTAAAAATGAGAACACTCAAATTTATTGACATGACATTAAGGCAGGCAGGCCCTTCTTTCGGGAAGGAACTCTCCTTCAAGGAGAAACTGGAGATCGCCCGCAGCCTTGACCGCCTGAAGGCGGATACGATCGAGCTCGCTCCCATCTCCGGAAGCCGCGCCGATCAGCTCGCCAACCGGACGATCGCGTCGATGGCAGTGACACGTATTTCCGCTGCGGTCGATATCTCTGTCGGTAATATTGAGGAGACATGGGAGAGCGTCCGCCCGGCAAAAAAGCCCAAGCTGAACATCATCGCGCCGGTATCTCCAGTCCAGATGGAGTATGTCTGCCATAAGAAAGCTCCGGCCATGCTGGCACTGATCGAGGAGAAGGTGAAAGAAGCCAGATTTTACTCGGAATATGTGGAGTTTTCCGCAGTGGACGCGACTCGTGCAGAGACAGGCTTTCTCTATCAGGCGCTGAACACTGCAATCGATGCCGGGGCGAACAAGATCACGGTCGCCGATACCGCGGGCGTCATGATGCCGGATGAGTTCGAGGCTTTTATCAAAGGGATCATGGAAAATGTGCCGGGTCTTTCTGAAATCGAATTATATGTGGAAATCAGTGACTCGCTCAATATGGCGCTTGCATGCGCGGCAGCGGCAGTCCGTCAGGGCGCGGCCGGCGTCAAGTGCATGGCCATCGAGGACGGATATCCGACCATGGAGGAGCTCGCGCACTTCGTGGAAGTCAAGGGTGCAGATCTTGGGATCACGACACAGATCCGTGTGACAGAACTTCACCGCGTGGTCGGTCAGCTTCGGAAGATCATTCTGCCGGAAGAGACCGAATCCAGCCGTTTCTCCAATATTGCCCTGGAAGATGTCGCAAATGTCTGTCTGGATGCGAGCGATGATATCAGCGAAGTGAACCGTGTTGTCCGCCAGATGGGATATGACCTCAGCGAGCAGGATAAGGGAAAGGTCTATGAAGCCTTTATGCGGGTCGCGGAGAAGAAGCAGTTCGTCGGCACCAAAGAACTGGATGCCATCATCGCGAGTTCGGCGATGCAGGTCCCGTCGACATACCATATCAAGAACTATGTCATCAACAGCGGAAATGTGATCACGGCGACCGCCAATGTCCTGCTCACACGGGACGGTGTGGATGTCCGCGGCGTAGGGATCGGCGACGGTCCGATCGATGCAGCATTTTCCGCGATTGAACAGATCGTCGGCCACAGATACGAACTGGATGATTTCCAGATCCAGACAGTCACGGAAGGACGCGATGCCATGGGAAGTGCGCTTGTCAAACTCCGTGCCGAGGGCAGGGTCTATTCCGGGAACGGCATTTCCACGGATATCATCGGCGCGTCGATCAGGGCTTATCTGAGCGCCCTCAACAAGATCATCTACGAGGATGCGAACTGAGCCGTGAGGAGGATTAGATTGTGAAGCTTTCATTTTCAATAAAAAACTGGACGGATATGAGCTGGGATGCTTTCCTGGAGGTGGCCTCGGCCACCCGCATGCAGGGCATCGAGCTCTATGATATCGGGAGAGACCTCTTCAAGGGGAAAACGAGCCCGACGAACCCGGAACGGGCGGCCTCCGTGCGGAGAGAGCTTATTTCGAAAAAGCTGTCTGTGCCGTGCATTAATACGGTGAAGGATTTTACGGCTCCGGACTTCATGAAGGAGTTCGAGGCATGCATGACAGTTGCCATTAATCTGGGGATCAGTTTTGTCGGGATCCATACGAATGCGGAGGATCCGGAGCTTCTTCGGAC
>CADABA010000378.1 GCA_902785985.1 uncultured Lachnospiraceae bacterium | reverse complement strand
TACTTTGTTTTTTACGTTCGACTTCCCGCAGTCAGGGTAGGATCAGCAGGTCTTCCTGTATCAGCCGGTCCTGGAAATCGACCGGGATTTCTCCGATCTCTCCGTCCATAACCATCATTGTAAATCCGTATTTTAAATGTGGTATAATACCGGAATAAAGCAGTTTTGGTCACTTTGCTTTGAGCGATATTTCTGACGGTAAAAAGGAGACTTTAAGGATGATCAGACCATTTTATTTTGCAGATGAGATTTTTTACTGGGCCCGTATTTGATGAGTTTTATCTGAGACATATTGAGCATTTGCTCGTGAGACCGTCTGAGGATCTCAAAAAAGAAACTGAGTTTTGATCTCTGACGCAGAATTCTCATTAATTAATTCAATCGTGCGATAGATGCGCAAAATGAAACGCCCTGCAGGCCGCAGACCTGCAGGGCGTTTCTTTATGCGTCAAGGCGCAAAGCGCCTGCGAAAGCCTTAATATAATCTTAATTCCGTGAACAGGCATCTTAACACCATCTTAAAAACACAGACTGTACAATATGGCTACAGTAACCTGAAGGGAGGAAAGACATGGTCATACAGTTCATCAGAAAAAGGCTGTCCTCCTTCCGAATCATCATCTTCGGATTTATGGGAGTGATCCTGCTGGGTGCATTGCTGCTGATGCTTCCGATATCCGTAAAAGACGGACATGGCGCGACATTTGAAAATGCCCTGTTCACATCCACATCCGCTGTATGCGTCACCGGATTGGTCGTGAAGGATACCGCTTCCTACTGGTCGGGTTTTGGGCAGGTCGTCATCCTGCTGCTGATCCAGATCGGCGGTCTGGGGGTCATAACGGTCGCCGCCTTTATCGCAATGATTTCCGGCAGAAAAATCTCACTGTTGCAGCGCAGCATGCTGCAGGACAGTATATCAGCAAACCAAATTGGCGGACTCGTGAAGATGACGCGATTTATTTTTAAAGTTGCGCTGATTACCGAGGCGATCGGCGCACTGCTCATGATGCCGACGTTCTGCAGTAAGTATGGTCTTTCCGGGATCTGGGACGCAGTTTTTCATTCGATCTCCGCATTCTGCAATGCCGGGTTCGACATCATGGGGGAAAGAACAGGACATTTCTCCTCCCTGACGTCCTTTGCATCCAATCCGGGAATTGTCATACCAATCTGCCTTATGATCATCACAGGCGGTATAGGCTTCCTTACATGGGAAGATATCGCTGTGAATAAGTTCTACTTTCGCAGATATCGGATGCAGAGCAAGGTCGTCCTTGTTATGACCGGGGTGCTGATCATTGTACCCACTCTGCTTCTGTTCGTATATGAGTATACCGGAAATTCGCTGACAGACCGCTTCCTTCTTTCACTGTTCCAGGCTGTGACACCAAGGACTGCAGGCTTTAACACGGCGTCCCTCTCATCCATTTCCGGAGCGAGCACCATGCTCATGATCGCACTGATGCTGATCGGCGGATCCCCCGGATCAACTGCAGGAGGTATGAAGACAACGACTCTGGCAGTGCTTGCCGCAAATGCCTTCTCGGTATTCCGGAGGAAAAAGAGCGTTCAGCTGTTCGGAAGAAGAGTCGATGACAGTATGGTCAGGCATGCGGCGACACTCTTTGTGATGTATCTGACGCTTCCGGCCATATGTGCAGCTGTGATCAGTATCGTGGAAAAGATTCCTGTCGGGACCTGCTTATTTGAGACAGCGTCCGCGATCGGAACAGTCGGACTGTCAAAAGGAATCACACCGGACCTTGGTTTACTGTCACACAGTATTCTTATTGTTTTAATGTTTTTTGGAAGGGTGGGCGGTCTGACGCTGATCTATGCAGCTGTCAATGTGAACAGTTCAGAGGTTTCTCATCGGCCGGTCGAAAAAATAAACGTCGGGTAAGGGGGCATGGATATGAAATCTATACTGCTGATAGGAGTGAATAATTTCGGAGCCATGATCGCGAAGCAGCTGCACAATCTCGGACACGAGGTCCTGGCTGTGGACCGGAATGAGGATCGGATCAATGCCATCCTTCCGATCGTTACGGATGCACAGATCGGAGACAGTACAAATGAAGCGTTCCTGCGTTCTCTTGGCATAAACAACTTCGATGTGTGCATCGTCACGATCGGGAGCGATTTTCAAAGCTCGCTTGAGACGACATCCCTGCTGAAGGAATTGGGAGGAAAGCTTGTCGTATCCCGTGCCGGCACAGAGATCCAGGCAAAATTCCTGCTCAGGAACGGGGCGGATGAGGTGCTCGATCCTGAGAAGCAGATCGCGGAATGGGCAGCGATACGCTATGCGTCCAACCATATATTGAACTATATCAGTCTCGATGAAGACCACGCTATTTATGAAGTATCCGTTCCGAACGAATGGATCGGGAGATCCATCGGTCGGATCGACATACGGAAACGCTATGGAATTAATATTCTGGCCGTCAAGCAGGGGAAAAGAATGAATCTTTCCGTAACACCGGAAACAGTCCTTTATGAGGGGATGTCCATGCTTGTGCTCGGAGAACGGAAAGCCATGAAGAGGTGTTTTAAGATCTGACAGTTCCGGCAATTTGATCTCTGACGCGGATTGTTGGTTATTTTAATCTCTGACGCAGAATTCTCGTGATTTCAATCATGAGATGAAGCGTCAGAGATTAAAGCCTCCGGCGGATCGCAGCCGCGCAATTAGGAAGGTGCTTCGCACCTCGCGCGGCGCGGCAAGAACGCCGAGGCGTTCTTGATAATTTGAGGATTAGGAGGTGATCCATATGACAAGCATTCTTTTAATATTAACGACATTTGCTGTTTTTGCATTCGGATATTATGTGGTAGACCGTTTTGGGAATTTCATGGATGAGAATTATCGCCGTTTCAGAAGGATGAATAAATCCGGAAAGTCAGGATCCCTGTATTCCTCCGGCTATAGAAAACAGCGGTGATCCGTGTTATAATAAAACATAAATAAATGGTAGTGTAAAGTGGGCTATGAAAAACGATGGCCGAAAAAATAGGCTCAAATGAACCTTGAAAATCTGTAGATTATGTCAGCTGAAGGCTCTCCGAGGG
>CADABA010000377.1 GCA_902785985.1 uncultured Lachnospiraceae bacterium | reverse complement strand
TAATTTTGTGATCGATAAGGATCATGGAGGAGCCGTCGTTTTACTGGACTGTGATTCATTTGATTTCAGGCATGGAAGTAAGCACTACCGATGTGAGGTTGCTTTCGATGAGGTACTTGCACCGGAGCTTCAGAATGCGGGTCTGTTAAGTCAGGCGACATTTACCAAAGAGGCGGATTGCTTTTCGCTGGCGGTGCATATTTTTCGGCTCTTGATGAATAATCAGGACCCTTTCGGCTCGGTCAATGTAGGTAAGGTCAAAGGCTCTTCGGTCGGAAACTGTAACAATCTTCCGATTATTAAAGGAGAGTGTCTTTATGTAAAGTCGGTCCCAGGGAAAAATCTTCCGCCGAAGAGTCTTCCGTTCAGTTTTCTTCCGCAGGATATCAGAGATTTTTTTATTCGTGTGTTCGATTACAATGAGGTGACTGCACGAAGAAAGATAAGCAGCAGGCCGACAGCAAAAGAATGGGCCGACTTATTGTATAAATATGCAGAAGCCAAGACTACCAGATTAACAACATGCAAAAGAAATCGCAGGCATGTCTATCCGAATCATCATACGGAGTGCCCGTGGTGCAGGCTTGATAAGGAGACAATGGTGCTGCCTCCGAAGCCTGTGCAGCCCGTAAAACCGAAACCTGCTCCACCGGTCACTCCGGCTGCTGCAGTCAGGAGCGCAAAAAATAAGCAGGGAGCACGGTTGACTTTGGTGGTGGCTGTTATCATAGTATTATGTTTTGTTTATGATAAAAATCCTGATTGGAAAGATTTTTTTCACCGGTTTGACAATGGAGGACAGACGGCGACGGGTGATGTGAAAGGGACTGCAGCAGGTAATGAGATTTCATTAGAAACTTTGAAATCGTATATTGGAATGGAGCAAAGGAAAATTCCTTATGACTTAGTTCCCGTGAACAACGAGGCATATTACGATACCGTCAAAAAAATTTTCAGAATGTACGGGTATGAGGGAAAACTGTCCTTTGTATTTCAAGAGAATGCAGTCGTTGAAGCACGTTGGGAAAGTGGGGAAATCCAACGTGATGATGTTAATGAGATTGCGCGGGATCATAGAGAAGCAATAGGACAGTATGAGGGCTATTCTGAAGCTGGAAACCACTGGATAATTACTTCTGATGCTCCGGAGTATTACGACTGTTATATCTCACTCCCTGAACATGATCCGCCCCTTACTGTTACCATTGGAATGGAACTGGCGACAGATAAAGGCGTGATGAAATACGGCTCAGATCTGCTTCCGACTAAGAACGAGGTAAATGTCCGAGCTGAGCCGAGGCATGACAGCACCCTGGTTTTTACATATAATCCCGCGCCGCATCAGAAATCTTCAGGGCTGGTCTTTAAAGGACGTTCAGCAAACGGGTACGGGTCGGATAATGTTTTGCATCAGTGGTACTTTGTAGGAGCGGCTTCAGACAGTGAACACGACGGCTGGGTCAGGGCGGATCTGGTCAGGCGCCCGGCATCTGACAACGGTCCCTGTCATATTTATTTTGACGGAAATGACAGCAGCCGGAGAATCTGCGTACTCAATGATCTGCAGAAAGGGGTGAATGTCCGAAGCAAACCGGACCATGGGAGTGAGCTTGTAGACACGATCTTTGGCGGAACGAAATTATATTTTTATGACGAGATCAGTCAGGGATACGGTTCAGACGGGATCATGCATGACTGGTACCGCGTTGAGTGGCAGGTTTCCGGGACAGCTGAGGAGAAGGCGGGCTGGATCAGGAGCGACCTTGTAACGGTACAGTATGAATAAAAGGTTCTGCATCTTTCTCTGTTACGTTGAGCTCTGATATAGACGAGCTCATATTATTCATTCCTCAGAAACTCAGCGGCAATACTCTGAAATATGATATTTTTCAGGAACATCCCGGTGTTCATGTCGCGACATGCGCGGGGCCGGTGCGCCTTCCTCTGAACACGTCTGCGATCCGCCGGAGGCTTTTATTCTTCATCGCAAGACTGTATTCACGATAGAGGTGAGTATCATTTTGCGCGCGTATCTCACGTCTGAAGACACGAGTACTGCGCGATGAAGAATTAAATTCGGCTATTGACAGCAGTATAATATCTCTCTGATTGGACCGTGATGAAGAAAGACAAAAGGAAGTAGAATCAAATGAAAATGACAGGCAGCAACTCTGTGATATATAACTTGTCTGATGAACCGTTGGCGAGAGGCGGAGAAGGTGCAATCTATAAAATTATAGG
>CADABA010000376.1 GCA_902785985.1 uncultured Lachnospiraceae bacterium | reverse complement strand
CGCGGATAACATCACCTTCAGAAACTTTGTACTGCTTTCCGCCAGTTGCGATTACTGCATACATGGAGCACACCTCCTTCTCATAAAAACTCGCCAGATACGGCGCCGTCTGAACGGACTTACAGCCTCTCTGTGCGGCACACTTGGATATATTATCACAAATAAAATCTTATGTAAATACCAAAATTTACGTTCCTTTTAATATTTCAGGGAGCGGCTTCTCCCTCTTTTCCCGGACGATCTCCATGATGCCGAGAGGCGTGAGATCGACCACGTCCATCGAAAGCCGGTCGCGCTTCGCGTGCTTTCTCATGACATTGACAAGCTCCTCCCTGTGGTCGGGATTCGACAGTTTGATAAAGTCGACCAGGATCATACCCGAAAGATTTCTGAGGATCACCTGGGTCACGATCTCCTCTGCCGCCTCCAGATTGATCTTACGGTAGGTCTCCTCCGCAATTTTTCCTTTCTCAAAGCGGCCGCTGTTCACATCGATGCTGACAAATGCCTCCGTCTGCTCGATGACCAGATACGCCCCGCTTTTCAGCCATACCTTCTTTGCGAGGAGTCTGTCGAGATCCCGGCCCAGTTCGTAGAGCACCGCAAGGCTCAGAGAGCGGCCGGTGTAACAGATTTCTTCATTTTCGTGCGGAAAACTTTCGAGCTTTTCTGCGGCCAGCGGAATATCCGAATATAGCCGGTCAGGTGCCGTATAGAGATCACGCAGCATCGTAATGTAGAATGGATCCGGCTCATAGAGCAGCGTCCCGGGCTTCGCCTTCTCCGCATCCAGAACGATCTTCTGCATCTGCCGGGCGAGCGTTTCGAGTTCCGATAAGAGTTCCGCCTTCAGAGCCTTCGGGGCGTTCGTCCGCAGAAGCGGCCGCATGCCTTCATAGGAGAGTCCCTCCGTCCATTTTGCAAGGAGCTCTTTGTCACCCTTTGAGAGCTTTTTGGAAAATGAAAACCCTCCGCTCCCCCGCTCCATCACCGCGTACCTTCCGGCGATGCTGAGCCTCTGTGTCGCGACGCATGTCTTGTTGCCGGCTGCATCCTTCGTGATCTGCAGAAGTATTCTCCCGGGATCGCCCTGTCCCCGTTTATAATGCGGGAGAAATGCAAGGCGGGATCCGTCAAATTTCACGAACGCTCCGCCTATGTTCTTTGCATAGGAATCCACATGGCCGAGATAGATCTTCCCGATCTCGGAGGTCTCTCCACACTTTTCCAGCCGGAGGTTCCTGAGCTTCCGGTCTTCATAGAGGGCGGCTGCGAGGAAGCGGTCCGGTCCGTATTCAATTTGTGTCACAATATAATCGTTCATTTTTTTCGTCCCGATCGATCGTGTTCCTGTCATTGTACCGCTTCAGCTTCAGAATCTGCTTCCCAGCATCTCAAGCGTCCGCCCGTCCTCCGCATAGAGCTCGTGGCGCACGATCCTGATCGCGAACGGATCGTATTCCACGCCGTTTTGCATGCAGACCGCCTGAAAGACCGTCTCCGGTTTCAGATTCGCGGCGCTCCCCGTCATGAGCGACATGAAAACGCTTCGCTTATAACCGGCCTGCCGGATCCTTCCTGCGGCTTCCTCTGCCACCTGTTTTTCCTTCTCAGTTCGCGCCCTCAGGACACAGGCTGCGGGAGCAGGACCGTCCGGATCAGCAGACAATTCATAGATCATCGGCCGGATATCCACATCGGACTCGGTCTTCTTGGATACCTTATGCACAACAATGGACTCTTTCTCCATAAAATCGTGCAGAACAGGGGCAAAGTCCGTCTCCGGAAGAAATCCGTCCTCGATAAAGACCGTGTAATCCGCCTTTGCGACGAGCGCCATCGCCTTGCTCTTATTTTCGCTCACACGGCGGCAGGCGGTAAAAAGCACGCCTTCCGGTGCTTCCCGATTCAGCATCCCGCAGATCTCCTCCATATGAGGAGGGGCGGGAAGCTCATCATTCTGAAGGCCTATGGTCTCAAGCCGCTGAAAATCCTGTTTATCGAGCGGGAACGGATCTCTGTACGCAACTTCGAGATCAAAGTATTCTCCGGTCCCCTCCAGACCGACCCCGAGGGGCGCAGCGAACGAGAGGATCAGATGCGGGCTGTAGCCTTTTGTGAAAGCGGC
Source organism: uncultured Lachnospiraceae bacterium (assembly GCA_902785985.1). Classification (GTDB taxonomy): domain Bacteria; phylum Bacillota; class Clostridia; order Lachnospirales; family Lachnospiraceae; genus Chordicoccus. The sequence goes on along the minus strand of CADABA010000376.1, from coordinate 2,609 downwards.
CTTTTCTGGATCGCCCTCATGAAATCAAGATGTCCGATATAGCGGAGGGAGCCCAGCTTTGTGAATTTGATCCTGACTTTCATGACTCCTCCCCGTCTCTTTCTTCATTCATCTGATCCTCTGCGTCTGTTCCGGGATCAGCGGACTGACGGTTCAACTCATCCTGTCCGGGATCAGGGGACCGACCGTCCATCTTATCCTGTCCGGGATCAGAGGACTGACTGTTCATCTCATCCGCCCCAGGGATCACTGCCGGACGGACATTCGCGTAGGCTTTTCCCGCCGTCGGGTCATGTTCCTCAAAGCACACGCCTCCGCCGAAGCTCCTCGCCCCGCAGCCTGAGCACATCTGTCTGCAGTTCGGAGTGACCATTTCTTCAAGCGCACGCTCCCACTCCCGGATAAAGAACTGTCGATTTACATCTCAGCGTATAGAACTCGTGGTCGATCCCGCACCGCGCAAAGGAATCCATCCAGATATCCATATGGAAATAATCCGACCAGGAATCATACATGGCACCATGCTGATACGCATCGAGGATCACTTTGGAGAGTCTCCTGTCCCCGCGCGCGAACACGCCCTCAAGGACGGTCCCGTTCGCCTCATGCCAGTTGTAGTGGATGGATTTCTGGTTCTTCATCTGCCGGATCTCCGACTTCACCGTGTAGGCAAAATCGAGATAGTCATCCTTCCGGAACATCGGCGCCCACTGGAAGGGAGTAAAGGGTTTCGGCACAAAAAATGAAGTGCTGACTGTGATATCGCATTTTCCGTTCCGCTCGCCCTTCGGGATCTCATAGTAATTGTCGCAGATCTCCTGGGCAAGATGGGCGATCCCTTTCCGATCCTCGTCCGTCTCGGTCGGAAGTCCCAGCATAAAATACAGCTTGACCTTGTTCCATCCACCGTGAAAGGCCATGGAAGATCCGATCATAATGTCATCCTTCGTGATGCCTTTGTTGATGACATCCCGAAGCCGCTGGGTCCCGGCTTCCGGCGCAAAGGTCAGAGAACTCTTCCGGACATCCTGCACCTTCTTCATGATATCCAGAGAGAAATTGTCGATTCTCAGGGAAGGAAGGGAGATATTAACGGACTTTCCCTTAAAATGGCTGATCAGGTACTCGAGAAGCTCCGGAAGCGCCGTATAGTCGCTGGAGCTTAAGGAGCTTAAGGATATCTCCTCATGTCCGGTCCCCTCGATCAGGATGTCCGCTTCCGCCTTCAGACGGTCGACTCCCTTCTCCCGCAGGGGCCGATACAGCATGCCCGCCTGACAGAAACGGCAGCCGCGGATGCATCCCCGCATGACTTCGAGTGTCACGCGGTCCTGCGTCGCCTTGATGTAGGGGATCACGGGTTTCGTCGGATACGGTGCATTGGTCAGATCCATGCAGGTCTGCTTTCTGACCTTTTCGGGAACACCTTCCGTATTCGGCAGGAAGCTTCTGATCGTACCGTCCTCATGATATTCCACATCATAAAATGCGGGGACGTAGCAGCCCGGGACAGCACAGGCCGCAGCCAGGAATTCACGCTTCCCGGCGCCCTCGTTTTTCATTTTTACATAGAGGTCCATGAGCGGATCGAGCATGGTCTCGCTGTCGCCTATGTAGAAGAGATCAAAGAAATCCGCCAGCGGTTCCGGATTGTAGGCACATGGCCCTCCGCCGATGATGATCGGAAATTCATCGCCGCGGTCCTTCGCGTAATAAGGGATCTGCGAAAGATCCAGTACCTGCAGGACATTGGTATAGCATAGCTCATACTGCAGTGTGAATCCGAGAAAATCGAATCCTTTGACAGGTTCCTGCGACTCGAGCGCAAAGAGCGGGATCTTCTTCTCCTTCATGACCGCATGCAGATCCGGCCACGGAGAGTAGGTGCGCTCGCACCAGCATTCCGATCTCATAGACATCCGGAAAGCACATGCAGAAGCGCACGGAAGTCTCTTCCGGTGCTTTGACGACGGAATTAATTTCATTTCCGATATAGCGAGCCGGCTTCTCGACAGAGCGCAGGATCCGGTCGCTCAGAAAAGGTTCTCTCATAGTTCAAGAAAAGGCCCCCGCATTCGTAATGAAAATGACACTCTGCAGATCAGATCCCTGAATCGTTCCTGCCCTGCAGTGCGGTCATCCGTTCCGATGCGGCAGCCTCCGCCTCCTTCTTATATCCTTATTATCAGGCAATTGTGAAAGTCTGTGCTTCATGGAAATTGAATGAACATTCAAACGGCTTCCGGTTCACACAATTCCATTTCGCACAGAGTTTCGCTGGAGCCTGTTCTTTGTTATCGGCTTCTCATCTCCTGGCAAGCTCCTCGGTGATCTCCTCCCAGGTCACACCCCGCTCCGCCATGAGGACCATCAGGTGGTACAGATAATCGGATATCTCGTACTTGATCTCCTCCGGATCCGGATTCTTGGCCGCTATGATGATCTCTGTGTTCTCCTCACCGACCTTTTTCAGGATCTTATCGATTCCCTTGTCAAAGAGATAGTTCGTATAGGAACCTTCCTTCGGATTCTTCTTGCGGTCAAGGATCACGTTATAGACGCTCTGGAAGACATGCAGAGGATTTTTCTCAGTGTATTCGCTTCTCGCA
>CADABA010000375.1 GCA_902785985.1 uncultured Lachnospiraceae bacterium | reverse complement strand
TTCGCTCAGTTGCTGTGATCTGGTACGGCCTCATGACCATCAGCATATTCTCGGAAGTGAAGATGCAGTATTTGGTCAGGATGTTCAGGATCGTATGCCGGGCAAAGAAGGTTCGGGTAAAGTCAATCAGATCCGGAATCACGCGGTTGTTCGCGTCTGCCCAGAAGCAGGTAAACTCAAAGCTGTTGCTAGTCTTTTCCTTCTTTTGCTTGCCGGATTTCGCATCCTTGATGGCATTGAACCGGGTACTGTTCGAGTAGTACTTGGTGTTCGTGCCATTACTGATTACAAAGATCTGGACATATTCAAACAGACCGCATCCTGCCCAGAAGGAGTCTCTCTGGTAACGGTCAATCTGATTGAATGCCTCACGGATCACCACGCCACGGCGTTTCAGCTCAACATGGATCATCGGGAAGCCGTTGACTAGGATGGTGACATCATAGCGGTTGCTGTGCCGCGCCCCTTCATCCTGGCTGATCGCATACTGATTGATGACCTGAAGAAGATTGTTATGGATGTTCTTCTTGTCGATCAGGGTGATGTTCTTGGTGGAGCCGTCATCCCGCTTCAGAACCTGAACGAAATCTTCCTGGATCTTCCGGGTCTTCTCAACAATATGATCGTTTGGATTCGCCAGAGAATTTTTGAAGAACCGATCCCATTCAGAATCTGAGAAGGTATAGTTGTTCAGAACCTCCAGCTTTTTCCGGAGATTCGCTATCAGTTCAGCCTCCGAATGAATCGGAAGGTATTCATAGCCCTGCTCCGTGAGCATACGGATGAACTCCCGCTCCAGTTCAGCCTCACTCTGATAGCTGTCGGACCGGGCCTTTACCGGCTCATATTCCGTGACAACGGTATTCTCTGTTGTCTGGGCGACGATATTGAAATACGGCATGCAACCACCTGCTTTCTTATGCTTTCTCCTTGAAGGTCAGGAGCTTGTCCCTGTAATACTCATATTGTTTTTGCCTAGCCTCAATCTCGGCGGGAAGCCCGGAAGTGAGGTCATTACACAATCTATCTAATCGATCAAGAATATCTGCTATTTCCTGTTGTTTTTGTAGCTCTGGCAAGAAAAAGATAAATTCTCCGAACTTACTCATGTCTACAGAGGCGAAGTTGCCTTGATTCAGGTGGGTACGGCAGTATTCTCCGAGTTTATAGCAGTAGTAATACAGATACCGATAATCCACTATGTTCTGATACTCCTGTTTAAGCATCAGGTACGTGAAGCGCTGATTTGCTAATGATGGTACTCTGATCCATGCATGTTCCCCAATGGTCGCTGAGGTCGAGACTATAAAGGAATCTGCAGGAAAAAGGTTGCCTTTAACTGCAATCCGCGTAACATGCTGTGTCGAATCGCTTAAGATACGTCCATTCTCTCGAATATCTTCCATCCTGAACCAAGGAATATCTGCATCGTCTGTCCAGAATTCCGTATTGCCCTTTGACGGAGTGTACCCATTCCGCGTGTTAAAGAGCTGCGAAAGCTGGATGCAAGCATATCCAAACACATACTGCAGAAGCGTTATTTCAGCCTGTCTGTCTGTCTGTCTGTCTGTCTGTCTGTCTGTCTAGCGATTGTCTTGCCGGTCTCCGCGAATGTCAATAGCAAATCGCGGTAATATTCATATTGTTTTTTGCGTGCCTCGATTTCTGCAGGAAGTCCTATGCTCAAGTCCGAACATATGGATTCAAAATTATCCAGCACATTAACCAACCGCTCTTGCACAGGAATCGGAGGAATGCTTAATTCAACTTTTCCAAGCATTTCTCCACTAACATGAGGAACTCCTGCGCCACGTTTCATGGCATTTAATTCCGGTTCTCTCCGCTTAAGTGCATAATAGAGATATTTTGGAATCGCTACGCCATCTCGAGCCTCATACCCAAATCCATCTGTAATATAAATCGGCTGATTCCAATAAGACACAAAGCCTGCAGACACACCGCTTCGAGCGATAACAACGATCTCGCCCTCGTGGTTTGCCTTATCAATATAGTAAGCCGGCTCTTGGCCGCCCAGAATAACAGGGATCTCTCCGATTTTAGATCCTTTTTGTGTTATGTACTCACCACGAAAAACCTTCGCCACATCAGAAAGCGGCATTTTCTTTGTATCATTGGTAAATGTGAGCAGTTGATTCCGATAGTATTCATACTGCTTTCTGCGAGCTGAAAGCTCCGCTGAAAGCTCCGCTGAAAGCTCCGCTGAAAGGAACGTGAAATTGTCCAGCACGCGGACAATTTCGCGT
>CADABA010000374.1 GCA_902785985.1 uncultured Lachnospiraceae bacterium | reverse complement strand
AATTAAAAAGGGGCTGTCGCACTAAAGCGGGTCCGTACTCCATATAGCAGACATCATTTACAGATGAATGCTGCAGTACGGACACTGCCTTATGCGACAGCCCTTTCCTCTTTACAGGGACGGATGCAGCCTGTATTCCGAGGGTGAGCAGCCGTATTTTTCCCGGAACACGCGGTAGAAGTAACTGCTGTTCTCATATCCGATATGTACAATGATCTTATCTATGGAAAGCGTCGTATTCTGCAGCAGATAGGCGGCCTGCTGGAGACGTCTGAGCTGCAGGAGCTCTTTGAAATTCTTTCCGGTCCTTTTCTTCAGCATTCTGCTCACCTGATAGGTGGGCAGATGCGAGAGCTCCGAGATCTCAGCAAGAGTCCCGTTCTGATAGTGATGCTCAATGTAATCCAGCACCGAGAACATCAGATTCTGCTCTTCGTGCTGCGGATCTCCGCGGCCGATCTGGTCTGCAAATCTGGACAGGTTCATTAGGAGCAGCCCCATAGAGGTCTGATTGATCGTATCCATCATGGGGTGGCGGCCGAGGATCGTCCAGATCATATTTTCCAGAAGATTTTCAACGGGGACGATCCCTTTCGTCTGAATGTAGAGATAATCGTTCATGGCTGTATCGCCGGCCAGGGTGGAGATGAGAAAATCCCGCAGGATGTTCTCGCGCTCGACCATGGAGATCGGCCGGTCGAAGAACTCGGGTAAAATGATGAAGTTCACCGCGAGATCATCCTCACCGGCAGGCAGGATCTCGTGGTACACATTCTGGTTCAGAAAGAGGAGATCTCCCTCCTTAAGGACCAGCTCATTGCTGCCGTTGATGATATGCGTGGTGGCTCCGGCGCACATATAGACCATCTCCACGCGATGCTTTGGAAAATATGCAAATCTGGTATGCGGACGGATCTCGATGAGGCGGCCTTTTTCCAGCAGAAGACGGCTGTCAACGACGAAATCTCTCCGGTTTGTATAGCGTTCCTTCCGGATCTCCCTGCTTCCGTCCAGCAGTTCCTGTTCCTCCGGTGTGATTCTTTTAAGCATATCAAGAAGATCCCGGCGCATGACTTTCCTCCTTTTTCCCGTAAAGCGGATACCTGCAATCCGCCTCTCTGCTTGCAAATAAAGTCCCTGATATTATTTTATTACGACCTTAAAAAACTGCAATACTACGGGTAAAAGTATTTCAGTGCTTAAGAGACAGGGGGTAACAGATATGTCTAAATACTATCTTGCGATCGACATCGGCGCTTCCAGCGGCCGTCACATTCTGGGACATACGGAAGACGGCAGAATCGTGCTGGAAGAAGTCTACCGCTTTGACAACAAACAGGTTCAAAAAAACGGTCACGACTGCTGGGACATGGACAACCTTTGGAACGGAATCCTGGGCGGTCTTAAAAAGTGCAGAGAGATCGGCAAAATACCGGCAACGATCGGTATTGACACCTGGGCAGTCGATTTCGTCCTTCTCGATGAGAACGGCGCCATGATCGGCGACGCAGTCGCATACAGGGACGGACGCACACAGGGTGCGGACAAAATAGCAGACGCTCTCATCCCTGCCTCAGACCTCTACGCAAGGGCAGGCATCCAGAAGCAGATCTTCAACACCATTTACCAGCTGCTGGCATTACAGAAAGAGCATCCTGAACAGCTCGGGAAGGCGGATGCCATGCTCATGATCCCTGACTATTTCGGCTATCTGCTGACAGGGGTCAAAAAGCAGGAGTACACCAACGCGACCAGCACGAACCTGGTAAATGCAGCGGCAAAGACCTGGGATCTGGATCTGATCCGGAGGCTGGGACTTCCGGAGAAACTCTTCACAGACCTGTCCATGCCGGGTACGGTGGTCGGTAATCTCACGGAAGAAATTCAGAAGGAAGTCGGATTCGACGCGTTGGTGATCCTTCCGGCGACACACGACACGGGTTCAGCTTTCCTGGCAGTTCCTGCAAAGGACGATAATGCGGTCTACCTTTCCAGCGGCACATGGTCCCTTCTGGGTGTTGAAAATGAAGAGCCGATCTGCACGGAGGCATCCCGCAGACAGAACTTCACCAACGAGGGCGGCGCGTGGTACCGCTTCCGGTATCTCAAGAACATCATGGGACTGTGGATGATCCAGTCGATCCGCCGCGAGCTGAACGGCGTTGCCTATGTAGCGGGACGCACCAGCAAATATGCGGATGGCAGACAGTGGAGTTTCCCGGACCTCATTGAGGCAGCCCGCGGCGCAGCGGATTTCATTTCCGAAGTAGATGCAAATGACAACAGCTTCCTCGCCCCGGACAGCATGATCGACGCGATCAAAGCGTACTGCGAGCGGACCGGACAGGCAGTTCCCGGAACAGTGGGTGAAATTATGCAGTGCGTATACCGCAGCCTTTCCCGCTGCTACAAAGAGGCGATTGATTCGTTGAGCGAGCTCACCGGCAGGTCATACACCAGCATCAACATCGTGGGCGGAGGATGTCAGGACATGTATCTCAACGAGATGACCGCAAAGGCGACCGGACTTCCGGTGTATGCCGGCCCGGTCGAGGGAACGGCTATAGGAAACCTGATCATCCAGCTGATTGCGGCGGGCGAGTACAGGGATCTGCAGGCGGCGAGAGATGCAGTGCGTGAGAGCTTTAATATAAAAGAGATCAGAGGATAAAATATCCGGGGAATATCCGGGAAACATTACGGGAACAATCAGAAAATATAAGGAAACATACAGACAGCATTCAGAAAGCTTACAGGAAGTATATAAAGATACTGCAGAAAGAGATACTGCAGAAAGAGAAACTGCAGAAAGCATATAGTAAGTATATAGTAAGTATATAGGAAGCATACAGAAAGCATACAGGAGGGCAGTTCCATGTTGGTAAACACAAAAGCAAGAATCGGCATTTTTTCCATCGCACTCGGCGCGTATCTGCCGCAGTTCCCGTCTCTAAAGAGCTGTCCCAGGCGGCAGGCGACAAGTTCCGCGCAGCGGACGTCGACCTGGTGATCTGCCAGCTTCTCACCTACGCGACTTCTTATAACATGCTTCCGGCTGTCCGCGACGTGAATGTCCCGGTCGTCCTTGTGAACGTGCAGAAGCTCAAAGCGCCGGATTACGCTAACACGGATACTGCCAAGTGGCTCGGTGAGCTGTATGCCTGCGGTGCTGTCGGCGAGATGGTCGCAGACCTTGAGCGTGCCGGAAAGCGCCATGCGGTGATCACCGGTGTTGTCGAAGGCGGGGATCCCTATGTACAGAAAGAGATTGAAGAGTGGTGCCGCGCTGCCCAGGTCCGCAGAAGATTCCGCGACACGAACCTTGCTCAGATCGGAAGGCCGTATCCCGGCATGATGGATCTGTACATCGACGAGACCAACCTCTATCACAGGATGTGGGTCTACACCAAGCAGTTTGACTGGGAGAAAATGTGGGCCATTGCGGATAACATTACCGATGAGGAAGCAATCCGTGCCAAGGCGCAGGATATCCTGGACACCTTCGAGATCGAAGGCGGCGGCACCATCGAAAAGGTCTGGGATATGGCCAGATATGTTGTGGCTTTCGAGCAGTGGGTCAGGGATGAACAGCTGGGCCTGATCGCCTCCCACTACGACGGATTTGCACAGGGCGTTGCAGGAAAACTTGACAGTATGCTGATCCCGGCATTTTCCATGCTGATCAAGCAGGGAACCGCCTGCGCAGTGGAAGGAGATATCAAGGTCGCGATGGCGATGTCCATCCTCAAGACTATCTCAGGGACCGGACAGCTTTCCGAGATGTATTCCATTGATTTCAACGAGGATATCTGCATCATCGGACACAGCGGATCAGGCGACGCTGCAATCTCCGAGAAAAAGCCCACCATGAAGATCGTGGATGTATTCCATGGAAAGACAGGCGGCGGCTATCTCACACAGTTCTATCCGCCGGCAGGCGAAGTGACCTACCTCGGTATCACCCAGGACAGAGACGGACATTTCAAGTTCGTTGTGGCGGAAGGCGTCAACGAGGAAGGACCGATCTTCACCTTCGGAGACACCAACATGCGCACACGCTTCTCCTGCGGCGCCAGAGAATTCTGCAACCGCTGGAGTGAAGCTGGTCCGACGCATCACATGGCGGCGGCGAACGGCAGGCATATCGACACGATCTTAAAAGTAGCTAAGATCTTCAATGTACCGGTAGACATCATCACAAGATAAAGGAAAACATCTTCACAGGATAAAGGAAAGCATCGTCACAGGATAAAGGAAAACATCCTCACAGGATAAAGAAAAGCAGCATCACAGGATAGAGGAAAACATCCTGATAGGATAAAGGAAAACATCCTCACAAGATAAAGGAAAGGAAGAAAAGACCATGAGAGTATTAGACGCGGAATTTGTAAAAGGATTTATGAGAATGGCTGACGGCACGAGAGAAACGGAGGAAACCTTTCCTATCGCATCAAGGCAGAGGAAATTGAGTCCGTGAAGGAAGAGCTCACCCCCGGCGAATGGCGTCCGATCGGCACGGTCGTACCGAAGCTGGCGAAAGAGTATTTCCTGGTGACCGGATCCGGCAAATATTTCCGGAATGTGATCATTAAGCCTGAGGATTCCTTCTGCATCATCGAGCTGGATGACAAACTTCCGAGCTTCCTTCCCACCTTATGAACCACGAGGTGAAGGTGATTGCCACCGGCGGTGCTCACCGTGTGATCTATCATGCGCATCCCGCGAACACGATCGCGCTGACCTTCGTCCTTCCTCTGACAGACGAAGCGTTCACACGCGAGCTGTGGGAGATGGCCACAGAGTGCCCCGTTGTATTCCCTTCCGGAATCGGCGTTGTTCCGTGGATGGTGCCGGGCGGACGTGATATCGCTGTCGCCACATCTGAGCTCATGAAGAAATATGACGTAGCAATCTGGGCACATCACGGCATGTTCTGCTCCGGAGAGGACTTCGACCTCACATTCGGCCTGATGCATACTGTGGAGAAGTCTGCGGAGATCCTCGTGAAGGTTCGCTCCATGACGTATGAGAAGAGACAGACGATTCAGCCTGATGAGTTCCGTCATCTGGCTGTGGATTTCGGCGTCGAGCTGCCTGAGAAGTTCCTGTACGAGAAGCACTGAAAGGGA
>CADABA010000373.1 GCA_902785985.1 uncultured Lachnospiraceae bacterium | reverse complement strand
CTGTCCGGAGATGCTTCACAGATCGCGGCACAGATCGCTGACAACGGGGATTTCTTTGAAGTAAAGAAAGACTTCGGAAAGAATATGGTCACGGGATTCCTGCGCCTGAACGGCCAGACGGTCGGTGTCGTTGCGAACAGAGGGATCAGGGATGCGGTCTGCCCGAACTGCGCAAAGAAGGCAGCCCGTTTTATTAAGTTCTGTGATGCGTTCAATATTCCGGTCCTTACGCTTGCGAACGCAGCGTCCATAAGGAATACGGAAAAAGCTGAATTTGCAATGCCGGAAGCGGCAGCGCTCCTCTCATCCGCCTATGCCAATGCCACTGTTCCGAAGGTCACGGTCGTTACGGGGAAGAACTACGGCAGCGCCTATGTACTTATGGGATCAAAGGCGGTCGGTGCGGATATCGTCTATGCATGGCCGTGCGCAGAAATCGGAACTATGGACGCAAAGCAGGCCGGCAAGATCCTGGCGGCGGGCAAAGATGCAAAGAGCATGAATGCGGCTGCGAAGGAGTACGCGGCACTGCAGCAGAATGTTTTTTCTGCCGCGCAGAGAGGATATGTCGATACAATTATCGAGGAGGCCGACACAAGAAAATATGTGATCGGTGCTTTCGAGATGCTCTATACAAAGAGAGAGGATCGTCCTGAGAGGAAGCACGGAACGATTTGAGAAAGGCGGAATAAATGAAGAATTTTAAAAAACTTGTAATTGCCTTTCTGGTTCTTGTTGTTGCGGCTTTTTCATTTACCGGGTGCAGCAAGACGTCCACTCAGGTCGAGATGGAAGCGATAGAAGGCATTCGAGAGCAGAATAAAGAGGCAATCAAACGCCGGACAGAGCAGATAGCAGGGCTCTTTCTTGAACAGTATGCTTATCAGCAGTTTATAGCGTATAAGGCGCAGGGAGGCGTTGTGCTTGGCCTGACTGTTGATGAAGACCTGGCTGCCCGCTGGAAAGCATTCATGGATGCGCATGGCGCGGTGACAAGTGCTGTCGTAGACGAAGTCGAGCGTCATCATTATGAATATACCGGAAGAATCATCCTTACGGGAGAAGATAATGCGCAGATGGCGCTCACCATCACTTACGACAGGACGGGAACGCCGTACAAGACAACGATCCAGGATTATTCGGATGACAGTAAGCTTTCCTTCGGCGAGCGTATGGCTGTTGCCGGTGGGAATACGATCATCGGACTGCTGACCGTTTTCGCTGTCCTTGTCCTTCTGAGCCTTATCATTTACTGCTTCAAATTTGTCAATAGGGCAGTAACGCCGCCGGCTCCGAAAAAGGAAGCCTCTGTGTCTGTTCCGGACAAGGCGGCAAAGAGCGGGCCTGCCAAGGCCGTTCCGGCTGCAAAGAAAGAAGAAGATCCGATGCTGGATCCGGCTCTTGTCGCAGTCATTGCCGCAGCAATCGCAGCTGCGGAGGAGAAGCCGGTCGAAGGCTTTGTAGTTCGTTCCATAAAGAGAGTAAAGACCAATAAGTGGCGCTGAAAGGTTGCGCCAGGGTCTTAAAAGACCCTGAAAGAGAATCCAGGAGGATAAAACAATGAAGAATTATACGATTACAGTAAACGGCGTAGCATACAGCGTTACAGTTGAGGAGACGGCTGCGGGTACTGCCCCTGTTGCGGCGGCACCTGCTGCTGCGGCACCGGCACCGGTCGCAGCACCGGCTCCGGCAGCAGCACAGGGATCCGCGGGAAGCATTGAAGTCGTCGCGGCTGTCCCGGGTAAAGTATTCAAGGTCACTGCCAATGTCGGAGACGCTGTCAAGGCAGGAGATACTGTCATTATTCTCGAATCCATGAAGATGGAGATCCCGGTCGTCGCTCCGGAAGACGGAACCGTTGCAAGCATCAATGTCGGTGCAGGCGATGCTGTAGAGTCCGGTGACCTTCTTGCGACCCTGAACTGATAAACGGAGGCATGTAAATGGATATTTTAGGAACACTGTCAAATCTGGTTGCCCAGACAGCGTTTTTCAATCTGACGTTGGGAAACTACATCATGATTGTGGTTGCGCTGGTATTCCTGTATTTGGCGATAGCGAAGGACTATGAGCCGCTTCTGCTTGTTCCGATCGCTTTCGGTATGCTTCTCGTAAATATCTATCCGGATATTATTGCGAACCCTGCCGATACGACGAACGGCACCGGCGGTCTCCTGTATTATTTCTATCAGCTCGACGCCTGTATTATTTCTATCAGCTCGACGAATGGTCGATCCTGCCCTCACTCATCTTCATGGGTGTCGGCGCGATGACGGACTTCGGACCGCTGATCGCGAACCCCATCTCCTTCCTGATGGGCGCTGCAGCGCAGTTCGGCATCTATATCGCTTATTTCCTTGCGATCATGGTCGGATTTAACGGAAAGTCTGCTGCCGCGATCTCTATTATCGGCGGCGCTGACGGCCCGACATCGATTTTTCTTGCATCCAAGCTGGGACAGACAGCTCTGCTCGGCCCGATCGCCGTGGCGGCATACTCTTATATGTCCCTCGTTCCGATCATTCAGCCGCCTGTCATGAAGCTCTTCACGACAGACAGCGAGAGGAAGATCAAGATGGGACAGCTTCGCAATGTCTCAAAGCTTGAGAAGATCCTCTTCCCGATCGTCATCACGATCGTTGTC
>CADABA010000372.1 GCA_902785985.1 uncultured Lachnospiraceae bacterium | reverse complement strand
TCCTGCGGTGCCACCCAACTTGACGGATTTCTCCGCCCTCTCATGCATACAGACATATGCGGGATGTTGTTCACGAAGTTCCCACTCCGTCTCCCCTACCGTCGCCGGTTCAGTTCGCCCTCCGAAGCCCACTTCCCATTCTTCCCCGCGCCGTGATTCCACCATCCACGGCTCTCTGTACCGGTTTCGAAAGGTACTCCTCTTCATCTGCGGTTTGTTTTAGGTTGTTAGCAGTTTACCACGTTAAAGCAGACTATGTCAAGAAAAATTATGCACATCATTTTACAGAAAAATGAAGATCATCCTGCATCTGTAAGCTGTCTGTCTTCCCAAAATCAGGATTCATTCACGATCTTCCCCGTCATATGCTCCGGAACCAGCATGAGTACCATCACACCCGGCCCGCTGCGCCGCACTTCACCCTCGATATACTCCGCGTCATCCGTGAACTTATAGCTCAGCTCTCTGCAGATTTCGATTGCCTCCTCATGGTCCTCCACAATACGGATCCGCCCGAATACAATGACACTCTTTATGTTGAGCGCCCATTCGCCCTCCCGCACGAATCCTTCGTCATAGACACAGAACGATACCTTATCGCATCCTCGAATGGCGTCCGTCCGATGCCCTTTCTTCCCTGTGTGAAAATAAATACGGCCGTCCTTCTCCGAATACCAGTAGTTGATCGGCATGCCATACGGATATCCGTCGTCGCCGAGAACGGACAGGACGCCCCGCTTTTCATTTTTCAGGATCTCACGGCATTCTGTATCGGAGAGCGCCTGCTTAAAACGTGTAACTGTTCTGAACATTTCTTTTGTGCCTCCTCGCTCTTTGTATATGGGAAAGCGGACATCAGTGATCCGCTGCACTGCCTGTCCGAGCATCGAAACATACCCGCATTGCCTTCTCTGAAAAAAGCGTCGTGCTGCCAACGCTTGCACGACGCTAAAACAACGCTTTTTCAAAAGCTTACGCCTGCGAGGTGTCCCAAAACAAAGGCATTGTACCCCCGGTCCTGACAGCCTCCCGGTGCTTCCTTAATAGACTTTAACAGACGCTTCCCTGCACTCCTCAAGAAACTTCTCCGGCAGTGCATCGTCTGAGACAATGGCACTCGCATCGGCCAGATCGCACATCGTGAACGATCCCTTCTTCCCGACTTTGGATGAGTCCATGAGGACGACCACCTCAGCAGCTCTGCTGACCGCCATCCTCTTTACGACATTATCCTCCAGCGACTCGCAGGTAAATCCGGTATCTGACCGGTAACTGGTCGCACCGAGGAATGCAAGATCAAAATGAATCTGAAGGAGCTCTGTCACTGCACTGGTGCCGGTCAGGCTGAGCGAATTGCGGTTCAGCTGGCCGCCGGTGACATACACCCGCGCTTTTTTCAGGCGGGCAAATTCGACCGCACAGCTGATGCTGTTCGTAATGATCAGACAGCGCACGTCCGGAAACTGTGCCGCAAGCAGAGTCGTTGTGCTGCCCGAATCGACAAAAATCGTCATATTTTCCCGCACAAGTCCGGCTGCTTTTTCTGCAATGACCTGTTTTGCATCCACATTCTGTACTGCGCGCTTTCCGAGCAGATCGTCGTTTCCGATCACCGTCTCTACAGACTTTGCCCCTCCATGCACGCGGACGATTTTTTTCGCCTCATCGAGCGCTTTCAGGTCAGTCCGGATCGTCATATCGGATACATCGGGAAAAGCCTCCTTGATCTGTCCGAATGTCACACTGCTCATCTCATTGATATAAGCCGCAATTGCGGAGCGGCGTCCTTCCACACTATCCATCAGCTCTCCTCGGAATGTAAAACGATTGGTACAGTAATCAGCCAGCAGGTAAAGGGTATTCTGACAAATATTCTAAAGCAATACGTAATTTTCCGTCAAGCGTTCAGATTATCAAAAGAGCAGCCGGACCGTAAGAAACATACCTGATAGAATAGAGTGGCGTCATCTATTGGTAATATGCTTAGCCGGTCACGGCTGCCCATTTTAAAGGGAATATGAGAATTTTATTGTTCCTGAATACACAGCCTGCGTATGGGTGAGATGCATCCTGCCATGTATTGGATTCTTTTCATTTTGATGATCAGGATCTGCCTGCTGTTCAGGAAAGAGTCTTGATGATCCAGTCCTTATCTTCCGTCGTCTTCATCTTCTCAAGCACATTGAGATCATCCAGGCAGTCTGCGATCTTCGCAAGCAGATCCAGATGCTCATCGCCGATTCCTGCGATACCGAATACCAGCTGAGCCTTCTCATCGCCAAAGTCAACGCCGTCCGGATACTGGATCATGACGATCTGGCTCTTCTTTACAGTGCCTTTCGCCTGTGTTGTGCCGTGAGGAATCGCAATGCCCATGCCCATGTATGTGGAGACAAGTTTCTCACGCTCAAGCATTGCGTCGATATAAGACGGCTCGACTGCTCCGGTCTTTACCAGGAGCTGACCGGCAGCCTTGATCGCATCTTCCTTGGAGACAGGCGTCTGATTGAGCATAATGCAGTCCGGTGTCATTTTTACGGAGCTTGCAGCAGTATTGGTCGCTTCTGACGGATCATCGACGACCGTTTCGGTCGGTTTGTCAAGTGTCGTCACCTGGATATAGAGGTCGTCAAGAGCCGGATCCGCGAGGAAGTTTCCGATCTGGACAAGCTGTGC
>CADABA010000371.1 GCA_902785985.1 uncultured Lachnospiraceae bacterium | reverse complement strand
ACGCGCGCATGGTTCACAGAGCAGGATCCGAAGGTCAGGTCCGTCGCCGCCATGTACAATCCCCGCTATGCGGAGGGTTCCGGCGGTACGGATGAGTATTTATACATAGCATATAATGCTTTCTGGGAGCCCCATACGTTCGCTCTGCCTGTTCTTCCTGAAGGGAGAACGTGGCAGAAGACACTGGAGACGGCCCGGGACGAGGAGAAAGAAGTCCTGATCGCCGCACTTAAAAATGCAAAGGACATGGCGAGAGCCAATGCGGAAGTCCGTCTTCACGCAGCGAAGGCACGTCTGGCTGAGGCGGAGGACCGGGAAATGAGGCTTGCGGAGGAATACGCCGTACGGACAAGCACTGACGGAGAGCCTTCCGAGGACAAGCTCGCCTCCTACAGGAATCATGCGAAAAAGGCCGATCTTGCGGAAGAGGAAGATGCTCCGGAGGAGAAACGGCACAGTACGGAAGCCCTTCTCCGGGCGGTCCTGGAGGCTGAGGAGGCTTTGCTTGCCGAACCGGACGGGGAACCTCTTCTTTTCCCGGATGAGCAGAAATTTATCACGGTTCCCGCAAGATCGGTGACGGTTCTTACAGGTGTGCGAAGAGATCAGGAAAGCGGCAGCGAATAAGGAAAGCAGATCATGAATATACTGGGACATCTAAAGACTATTACAAAGCATCATAATCTGGTCATGGGATACTGTTTTCGGGCCGGCCTCTATCAGCAGGGGCTTCTGCATGATCTCTCAAAGCTGAGTCCGGAAGAGTTCCTGGTCGGCGCAAAGTACTATCAGGGCACGAGGAGTCCGAACAATGCCGAACGCGAGGCGACAGGTGTTTCCAGGGCCTGGCTGCATCACAAAGGCCGCAACAAGCATCACTATGAATACTGGATCGATTATGATATGAATGCGCCGGAGGGCAGAGGTCTCGGCGGTATGCAGATGCCGAGAAAGTATGTCGCGGAGATGATTTTTGACCGGGTGAGCGCATCCCGCGTCTACAAGGGAGATGCTTATACAGACAGAAGCCCGCTCGAATATTTCCTTGCGGCCAAAGAACGGTCCTGGTACATTCATCCGGTCACGATGCAGCAGATGGAATTCCTGCTTACCATGTGGGCCGAGCGGGGGGAAGATTATACGGTCAACTATATTCGCAGAGTATTTCTCAGAAAAGATCGGGGGCGAAAACACGGATGCGGGAAATTATAAAGGATCTCAGAGAACACGGATGCGACACGGACGAAGCGCTCGCGCGCTTTCTCGGGGATACGGAGATGTATCTGGATTTCCTTTTTAAGTTTACAAAGGAGCCGGGGTTTGATATGCTTTTGGAATCGCTTGAGAAAAAGGACTATCAGGAAGCTTTTGCCGCTGCCCACACGCTGAAAGGGTCAGCAGCGGCGCTGGGGCTGACCCCGCTCTATGAGAGCCTGTGCAAGGTCGTCGAGGATCTGAGAGGACTGAGAGACCTTGACAGTCTTTTTGAGGATTACGATGAAGGCGGATTATTACGATTACAATTTAGTTGCCGTCATTCTGCTGCTGGTCGGCTTCGGGCTTGTGATGCTCTACAGCACGAGCGCCTACACGGCAGAGATCACACAGGGCAATGACATGTACTTCTTCCGGAGGCAGGCAATTATATCCGTCGGAGCGATCGCGGCTGCGCTGGCTATTTCTCTGGTGGATTATCATATCCTCTCAAAGTTCAGCATTCCCCTCTATTCGGCTGCCGCGATCCTGATGCTCATGGTGCATTTTTTCGGAATCACGCACAACGGTGCGAAGCGCTGGCTGAAGATCGGTATCGAATTCCAGCCTGCTGAGATCGCGAAGATCGCGGTCATTGTGGCGGTCCCCGCGATCATAGTATGGCAGAAGGAGTGGTTCAATTCCTTTTCGGGGACATGCCTGCCGATCGGAGCAGGCGGGCTTCTCGCTCTGTTCGCCTATGTCTTCACGGACAACCTGTCTACCGCGGTCATCATTTTCGCGATCGCCTGCGTGATCGTCTTTGTGGCGCATCCGAAGACACTGCCTTTTCTGATCATTGTGGCAGTCGGTGCCGTCGTGGTGGGGATCCTGGTCTTTTTCCTGTGGAGGTTTGACTCCTCGGGAGGCCATTTCCGTCTGCAGAGGATCCTCGTATGGCAGAATCCCGAAAAGTATATCGCGAGCGGCGGATATCAGATCATGCAGGCGCTCTATGCCATCGGAAGCGGCGGCGTGTTCGGAAAAGGACTCGGCAACAGCGCCCAGAAGCTTGGATGGCTTCCGGAGGCTCAGAATGATATGATCTTTCCGATCATATGCGAGGAGCTTGGCATTTTCGGAGGCGCGATCGTGATCGTGCTCTTCATTTTTATGCTGTATCGTCTGATGTTCATCGCACAGAACGCGCCGGACAAATTCGGAGCGCTCATGGTGACCGGCATTTTCGCGCACCTTGCGCTGCAGGTCGTTCTCAATATCTGCGTTGTTCTGAATCTGATCCCGACGACCGGTGTCACGCTTCCCTTCATAAGCTACGGCGGCACGTCCGTGCTCTTTCTCATGATGGAGATGGCCATCGCTCTCTCCGTATCCCGCATGATCAAATTCAGGCGGCAGGAGAAGGATCTGTGGGGGGATTCGGTCCATACCGGGAGATATAAGTGACTAAAATTTTTTTTCGAGGAGATAAGACTTATGGTAAAAACAAGGTTCGCACCAAGCCCGACCGGCAGAATGCATGTAGGAAATCTTCGCACAGCGCTCTATTCGTATCTGATCGCAAAGCATGAAGACGGAAATTTTATGCTCCGTATCGAGGACACAGATCAGGTACGCTTCTATAAAGGCGCGCTTGAGATCATTTACAGGACACTCGACCTGGCCGGCCTTTCCTTTGACGAAGGACCGGACAAGGACGGCGGCGTCGGTCCCTATGTGCAGAGCGAACGTACGAAGCAGGGCATTTACAGGAAATACGCGGAGATCCTGGTCGAAAAGGGTGCGGCTTATTACTGCTTCTGCACGAAGGAGCGTCTTGAGAGCCTGCGCCGTGTCGTAGCCGGCAAGGAGATCTCTTCCTATGACAAGCACTGTCTCCATCTTTCCAAAGAGGAAATTCAGGCGAATCTCGACGCAGGGATCCCCTATGTCATCAGGCTCAATGTGCCCGCCGAGGGGACGACGACCTTCCGGGACGAGATCTACGGGGAGATCACGGTCGAAAACAGCCGAAAACAGCGAGCTGGACGACATGATCCTCATCAAGTCGGACGGCTATCCGACCTACAACTTCGCCAATGTCGTGGATGACCACCTGATGGGGATCACCCATGTCGTCCGCGGAAATGAATACCTTTCCTCGAGCCCGAAATATAATCTTCTCTACGAAGCCTTCGGCTGGGAGGTGCCCACCTATGTGCACTGCCCGCTGATCACGGATGAGAATCATGCAAAGCTTTCAAAGCGGTCCGGCCATTCCTCCTTTGAGGATCTTCTGGAGCTCGGCCTGTTGCCGGAAGCGATCGTCAATTATGTCGCACTGCTCGGATGGAGTCCGGAGGACAATGAGGAGATCATGACGCTCGACGAGCTCGTCAGGCGGTTCGACTACAGAAAAATCAATAAATCCCCGGCTGTCTTCGATATGGGCAAGCTTCGCTGGATGAACGGGGAGTACATCAGACGCATGGACGATGAAGCCTACTATGAGCTGGCGCTTCCGATCATTGAGAAGACGGTCACGAAGGTGGAGGATAAGAAAGCGCTCGCGGATCTCGCCAAGACCCGCATCGAGACGTTCAACGATATTCCGGAGCTCCTCGGCTTCTTTGAGGAGGTGCCGGATTACGACATCTCGATGTATGCGCATAAGAAAATGAAGACAACCCCCGAGCTGTCCCTCGACGTCCTGAAAAAGGTCCTTCCGGTCCTTGAGTCATTCGGGGATTACAGCAATGACGCGCTGTACGCACTTCTGGTCGATTTTGCGGCCATGACGCCCGGCGGCGCGACACAGCTCCTCATGCTGCTCGGACGGGATGAGTCTGTCACGAGGATCCGGGCTGCGATCGAAAAGCTTGAGAGAGAATGCGTATGAGTATTTTTCAGGGGTCCGGCCGGCGGATAGAAGTCATTTACAGTCGGATCGTCCCTTCCCGGTATAAGCAGAAGGAAATCAGCAAAATGGCGTATGACCTTCTGCGCATCGAGGTCTCACGGATCTGCGGAGCAGATCCCGCATCCCTGACGATCGGGAGAACCGAGTATGGCAAGCCGTATTTTGAGGAGCGCAGGGACATTCACTTCAGCATAAGCCACGCCGGAGAATATATTCTGATCGCCATCGGTTCCGAGCCTCTCGGAGTTGATATCGAGATGCGCCGGCCCGTCAGCTATGAGCAGATCGGACGGCGGATCATGACGGATCCGGAGTACGAAGCCTTTCTTGAAAGAGAGGACCGGGAGGCGGAATTTTACCGGAAGTGGGTCCTTATGGAAAGCTATGTGAAGTGGACCGGACTGGGGATCCGATGAACGGATGGGGCATGTTCCTCTATATCGACGGGCGGTATTTCGCGGCGCTCCGGACGGAATTTCCGGCAGAGATCGTTCTGACGGAATACCGGAGGGAAGGGAGCGGCTTCAGAAGACTCTGAGCAGCTGCAGAATAAGTATACGACAGTATTTTTTGATATGACGAATCATAAGTCAGAGGTGATATTTCATGGACGAAATAACAAGGCGCCGGACGTTTGCGATCATCTCGCACCCCGACGCAGGTAAGACAACACTTACGGAAAAGTTCCTGCTTTACGGCGGCGCAATCAACCTTGCAGGCTCCGTAAAGGGCAAGGCGACGGCGAGACACGCGGTGTCGGACTGGATGGAGATCGAGAAGCAGAGAGGTATTTCCGTCACTTCCTCCGTCCTTCAGTTCAATTACGGCGGGTTCTGCATTAACATCCTGGACACGCCCGGCCATCAGGATTTCTCCGAGGACACCTATCGAACGCTCATGGCGGCAGACTCTGCGGTCATGGTCATCGACGGTGCCAAGGGTGTGGAGGCCCAGACGAGAAAGCTTTTCAAGGTCTGTGCCCGCCGCCATATTCCGATTTTTACATTTATCAATAAGATGGACCGTGAGGCGCGGGACTCCTTTGAGCTGGTCGATGAGATCGAGCGGGAGCTTGGGATCCCCTGCTGTCCGGTGAACTGGCCGATCGGGTCCGGCAAGTCCTTTAAGGGAGTCTATGACCGGCAGACGGAGAAGGTCCTCATTTTCCACGACACGCAGAAAGGGACGAAGGAAGGTGAGATCGAGGAGATCGGTCTTGAAGATGAGGATCTCGGCCGGTTCGTCACGGAGGAAGAGGCAGAGCTGCTTCGGGAGGAAATGGAACTCCTCGACGGAGCCGCTGCGGAATTTGACCAGGAGGAGGTCTCGAAGGGCAGGCTTTCACCCGTCTTCTTCGGTTCGGCGCTGACGAACTTCGGTGTGGAGACCTTCCTGCAGCACTTCCTGAAAATGACGACATCTCCCCTGCCCAGAATGTCCGATGCGGGACTCATTGATCCCCAGAAAAATGATTTCTCCGCCTTCGTCTTTAAGATCCAGGCGAACATGAACAAGAACCACAGAGACCGGGTCGCCTTTATGCGGATCGTCTCCGGACATTTTGATGCAAATATGGAAGTCTGGCATGTGCAGGGCAAGAAGAAAGCCAGGCTCTCCCAGCCGCAGCAGATGATGGCGGACGACCGTCACGTCGTCTCTGAGGCATGGGCAGGCGATATCATCGGCGTCTTTGATCCCGGGATCTATTCCATCGGCGATACAGTCTGCATGCCCGGAAATGATTTCCGATTCGGCGGGATTCCGACATTCGCTCCGGAGCACTTTGCGCGTGTGAGACAGGTCGACACGATGAAGCGCAAGCAGTTCACGAAGGGAATCGAGGAGATCGCGCAGGAGGGCGCGATCCAGGTCTTCCAGGAATTTCATTCCGGCATGGAGGAAATTATCGTAGGTGTCGTCGGTGTTCTTCAGCTGGACGTTCTGCGTTTCCGGCTCGAGAGCGAGTACAAGGTGGAGATCCGCATGGAGCCGCTTCCGTACGAGGTGATCCGGTGGATCGAGAACCCGGATGATATCGATCTTGAGAATCTTACGGGCACGACGGATATGAAGAAGGTCAAGGATATGCGCGGCAATCCGCTGCTGCTCTTTGCGCATGAGTGGAGCGTCGGCATGACGCTTGACAGAAATAAAGGCTTGAGGCTCTCCGAATTCGGTGGCTGGGAAGAGGAGGATGACTGAGGATGCCCTCTCTGTAAGGCCCTTGGAATTGAAGAGCAGGGAAATTGTTGCTATAATGTATTTTACCGGCGGTTCACAGAGCGGTTCTCACAGATGAGAAGGCAGAGAGCCTGACCGGACGGGTGCAGGGCACGTGTACGGTGCTTCAGGCAGATGGAGGTTAAAATGGCTGAGAACAGAAATACATATACCATAAAAGACGATGGGGATGTATCCACCGTCAAGATCGCGGATGAGGTCGTCGCTGTCATCGCCGGCCTCGCTGCCACAGAAGTGAAGGGAGTCGAAGTCCATCTCGAAGTGTGTGCGTGTATCGGTCAATGAGGGAAAGGTCGCCTGCGACCTGGCGATCACGATCGCTTTCGGGCACAGCATTCCGGAAGTGAGCCGCGCCGTTCAGGAGAGAGTGAAGAGCGCGATCGAGAATATGACCGGCATGGAGGTCACGGAAATCAACATCTCCGTCGCAGGTGTGGGTGCCGAGGAAAACTGAGATCTTTTGCCGGATCCTGCAGGCGGAACACAGCAGACCATATAGATCCGGAGACGGCAGACGCCGGTCCGGGGAGGACACCAAGTGAATAGAAGAAAGATAAGGGAGCATCTCTTTAAACTGGTTTTTATTTTCTCCTTTACACTGGAGAAAGACATGGAGGAACAGGTCCGTCTTTACCTTGACGGGATCGAGGATCTTGAAGAGCAGGACCGCCGGACGATCGAGGAACGTTTCCGGGCAGTCTGCGTGAAGGTTCCGGAGATCGATGCCATGCTGAATGCAACGGCGAAGGGATGGAAGACGGATCGTTTCGGCAGCGCGGACCTTGCGATCATGCGCGTTGCCGTCTATGAGATGCTGTTCGATGAAAAAATCCCGGAGGGCGTGGCGATCAATGAGGCTGTTGAACTCGCCAAGAAGTACGGGGGAGACGAATCCCCCGCATTTATCAACGGGATTCTCGGAAAAATATCCGCAGAGAGCAAAGAAAGCAGAGAATGAAAGATATTTATTCCGTCGGTCAGATCAACCGATATATCAAGGGGATGTTCAGTCAGGACATCCTCCTTCGGAACGTATTTATCCGGGGAGAGGTCTCGAACTGCAAGTACCACTCCTCGGGACATATCTATTTTTCGCTGAAGGATGCTTCGGGTACTCTCTCATGCATCATGTTCGCCGGAAACCGCAGGAATCTTCAGTTCCCGATGAAGAACGGGGACCGCGTGATCTGCGGAGGCACGGTCGATGTCTATGAGAAGGGCGGAAGCTATCAGCTGTACGCACGGGATATCCGTCTTGAGGGAGCGGGACTGCTCTATGAACAGTTCATCGCCCTGCGTAACGAGCTCAAAGAAATGGGCATGTTCGAGAAAGAATATAAAAAGCCCATACCGAAGTATGCGATGAAAGTGGGTGTCGTGACTGCGCCGGAGGGCGCGGCGATCCGTGACATCCAGAATATTTCCCACAGAAGAAATCCATATGTGCAGCTCTATCTTTATCCTGCCCGTGTGCAGGGGGAGGGGGCAAAGGCGTCCATCGTCCGGGGGATCCGGGTGTTGGACGATTTTGGCGTGGACGTAATTATTATCGGCCGCGGCGGAGGCTCACTTGAGGATCTGTGGGCCTTCAATGAGAGGGAGGTCGCGGAGGCGATTTTTGCGTGCGGTACGCCTGTCGTCTCGGCTGTGGGGCATGAGACGGACGTGACGATCGCCGATTTCGTGGCGGATATGCGGGCACCGACGCCGTCGGCTGCCGCAGAGCTCTGTGTCTTCGACTATGAGAAATTCAGGGAGAGAACAGAGCGCATTGAGACATCTCTTCGTAGCGGTACGGAACGGCGGATCGAGCGGTCGAAGGGGAGAGCGGAGGCTCTTCTGTCTTCATTTCACAATATCACTGCGCGACGGGTCATCGCGGCGAGGGGAAATATCCGGTTCTACGGGGTACGGCTCGAGGCCCTGAGCCCGAAGAACAGGATCAATGACAGAAGAAGGACGCTCGCGGACGCGGAGATCCGGATGTCTGAGATCCTCAGGGAGAAGATCCGGGCGAACCGGGAACGCTCCCGGGCGACGCAGGAGAAAATGAAGACCGCCGAGCACCGGCTCCTGGATGCGGGGACAAGAAGGCAGCTCATGCTGATCGAGCGGTTCAAGGGGCTGAATCCTCTGGATAAACTCAGGCAGGGATATTCCTACGTCACGGATGAGGAAGGCAGAGCGGTAAAGGATATAAAGAGTGTGCACACGGGAAGCGCGGTCACGATCCATGTCACGGACGGACTGATCCGGGCGGATGTCCGCGGTGTGGAGGAGAGAGAGCATTGAAGAAAAAAATGACGATAGAGGAGAGCTTCGCAAAGCTCGATGAGATGGTCAGGGCGCTGGAGAGCGATGAGATTTCGCTCGAGGATTCATTTGCGCTGTACGAGGAGGGAATGAAGCTCCTCAGAGATGTGAACGGAAGGATCGACGAGGTGGAGAAAAAGATCCGCAAAGTCGAGGAAGACGGGACCACGGAGGACTTTGAATGAAAAAGAGGCTGGATGTGCTGCTGGTCGAAAAGGGACTTGCCGGATCCCG
>CADABA010000370.1 GCA_902785985.1 uncultured Lachnospiraceae bacterium | reverse complement strand
CATATCCCGCTTAAAGCTCGAAGCCTTACAGGAAATGTACACCATCTCGCCCACGCCATACTCAATGATCTGCGCCAGAGCTTTCGGATTAATGCCCTCCCGGGGCGGGTCCAGCACGATATAATCCGGCTTCTCCGGAATCTCGGCAAGTTTCTCAAGGACATCACCTGCTATAAATTCACAGTTCTCTATCCCATTGAGCGCCGCGTTCTCCCTCGCCGCCCGGACTGCCTCCGGGATGAGCTCGATCCCGTAGACCTTCTCCGCCACCGGTGAGAGCACCTGACCGATCGTCCCGGTCCCGCTGTACAGGTCGTAGAGGATCGGAGCTTTGCCGGACACATACTTCCTTACCACATCGTAGAGCACCTCGGCGCCCGGAGTATTCGTCTGGAAAAAGGAGAATGCCGTGACCTTGAATTTCAGGCCCAGCAGCTCCTCATAGAAGAAATCCTGCCCGAAAAGGGCTGTCGCCCTGTCGATCTTCAGCGCATCCCCCATACTGTCATCAAGTGCATGGAAAATCCCGGCATACGTACCCTCGAGATCAAGATTTCGGAGTGCCTCAGCCCAGTCACTGAAATCATGATCCATCTGCGAGGATGTCACCAGGTAGACGAGAAGCTCTCCTGTCGTCTGGGAACGGCGGACCAGCAGAAAGCGAAGAAATCCCGTATGGTTCTTCTTGTCATATTTCGGTAGATTCTTTTCCCTGCAGTATTTCAGGGTCGCCGAAAGGACCTTCCGCACATCGCTGTGGACCAGCTTGCAGGAGTCCGCATTGAGCACCGTGTAGGTCGTATTCCTTCTGTGCAGACCGAGCGTCAGCGGTCCGTCCTGTATTTCATCCCCGAAGGAGAATTCCATCTTGTTGCGGTACTCAAATTCCAGCGGGCTCCTCATGATCCCATCAAAAATCGTATCTTCCTCCATCACCTCGGCCAGCAGCCTCTGTACCATATCCGATTTCAGGGCCAGCTGATCCTCATAAGGCATTGTCTGGGTAAGGCAGCCGCCGCACTGCGGAAAGATATCGCATGCTTTTTCACGAGTCTCGAGAGGAGACTTTTCCACCAGTTCAAAGAACCGGCCCTCGACCCGGTCCTGGTGCTTTTTGAATATCCTGCACTTTATTCGCTGTCCTGGAAGGGTGTTCTTGACAGTCAGTTTCTGTCCTTCCTCTGTCCGGAACCTTCCCTTGTTCGGATAGTCTACATGGTCGATCACACATTCAAAAACATCTTTTCGCTTGAGCATCTTGCCTCCCACACAAAAGCCCCGGCCATGGCCGGGGCTCACGTACTACTTATTTGGTTTGATCGTTCATGGAGAAACAATAAGAATAAAGTATCCTGTGATCCTTATTCAGCAGGTTCCTCCGCTGCTTCCTCTTCAGGAGCCGCTTCTTCTTCCGGAGCTGCCTCTACAGCTTCAGGAGCTGCTTCTTCCGGGGCAGCCTCTTCCTCATCTTCGTCCTCGAAGTAGTCATCGAAATCATCATCGAAGTCATCCTCGAAGTCCTCAAGATAATCCGGAGTGAAGAAACGATACCCAATGATTGCAAGGATCCAAACAATCTTATTGCCCTTTTCCTTATACTTCTTACCCATAGTAGCACCATCCTTTCCGAATACTGACGTAATTATATCACGAGTATCCTGCAATTGCACTAAAAATCGTGAAAAATACCCGCTAAATTTAAAACTTTTGACCTAATTCCCGTAAGCGTTCATAAAATATCCCGTAAATAATTCCTACTCCTCTTTAACGAGCTTCGCAAAGGATGCATACATCTTCTTTATGCCCCATCCGGGAAAATCCGCTGTCACAAGATAGTCCCTCCCGGAATCTGTGATTGCCAGGACCTTCCCGACTCCGAACTTCACATGGCGGACCTGATCGCCGACGGCATAGCCGAGGCTGCCCTCAGAAGCCGCTTTGTTGCTTGTCCCGCCGGCACCCCCGGTCCGGCTTCCTTTCCCGCTTCCGGCTTTGCTCCCGGAAGGACCGGAAGAACCGTCCGTTCCCGCAGCAGGCTTTCCGAAATAAGATCCGCTCGAACCGCTGAGGGTGTCCTCATGCGTCCCTCCTGTGCGCCTCGCCTCCGGCAAGCTCATAAAATCCTTTCCGAAGGACGGCTTCGGTGCATACGCCGTGCCGTTGATCGCATTCTTCATATCCGCGCCAAACCCGCCGCGGGTAAGATTGAGCCGGCTCTTCCCGGCATCCGGTCTCCCTTGCTCAAATTTATCACGTGAGATCTCGCGCACGAACCTCGAGACAGGATGCGGCTCAAATTCTCCGCGCACCATCCTGGTCCGGGCCGCTGTCAGCGTAAGCATCTCCTTTGCTCTGGTGATCCCGACATAGCAGAGTCTCCGCTCTTCCTCGATCTCCTCATCAGGATTGTCCGCGTTCATGGACATACGGCTCGGGAAAAGACCTTCCTCCATGCCGGTCATGTAGACGACCGGGAATTCAAGACCTTTCGCCGCATGCAGCGTCATGAGCAGCACGCGGTCGTCGGTATCCTCGACGGTATCTATGTCCGCGATCAGCGCGACCTCCTCCAGAAAGCCTGACAGCGTCGGGACCGGATTGTCCTTCTCGTAGCCGGCAGCCTTGTTCAGAAGTTCGTCGATGTTCGACAGGCGGTCATCCGCCTCCTCCGTCTTTTCCGCTCGCAGGGCATCCGTATAACCGGTCTCCGCAAGGACCTTCTGAATCAATTCTCTCACGGAGGCGGTCTTTGCCGTTTCCCGGAGCGAGTCGATGAGTGTTGTGAAGGACCGTATTTTCTTCAGCGTTCCGGCTGAGAGGGATCCTGCCCTCTCCGCTTCGCATAAAGCGTCGAAAAATGAAGCCCCCGCATCCTGCGCGTAATTCATCACCTTCGTGACGGTCGCAGCCCCGATCCCACGTTTCGGAACATTAATGATCCTTGTCGTTGCCACGTCATCGACCGCATTGTCGATGGTCTTCAAATAGGCGAGGATATCCTTGATCTCCTTTCTGGAGTAAAAATTCACCCCGCCGACAAGCTTGTAAGGGATATTCAGAAAAATGCACTTTTCCTCGAACAGACGGGACTGGGCATTCGTGCGATAGAGCACCGCAAAATCTTTGAAATGCCTTTCCCCGCTCCGCACGCTTCTGCCGATCTCCGCGGCGACGTCCTCCGCCTCGTCAAATCCGCTGTCGTAGCGCTTAAAGCGGACGTTCTTTCCTTTCCCGTTCTCTGTCCAAAGGCGTTTTGCCTTCCGCCCCCGGTTATTCCTGATCACTTCATTTGCCGCGTCCAGTATATTCTGCGTCGAGCGGTAATTCTGCTCGAGTTTAATGACCTTTGAATCAGGGAAGATCTGTTCAAAATTCAGGATATTTTTGATGTTGGCCCCGCGGAAGCGGTAAATGCTCTGGTCGTCGTCACCGACAACGCAGAGGTTCCTGTACTTTTCCGCAAGAAGGCTCACGAAGCGGAACTGGGCCGTATTGGTATCCTGATATTCATCCACCATGATGTATTTGAAACGCTCCCGATAGATCTCCAGGATATCCGGATACTTCTCAAAGAGCTCGACGGTTTTCATGATGAGATCGTCGAAGTCCATGGCGTTGTTTTCTTTAAGTCTGTTCGCATACTCTTCATAAAGGTCGGAGATAAGATCCCCATAGAGATCTCCGCGGGTCATTTTCGCATACTGCTCCGGTGTGATCAGTTCATTTTTTGCGGAGGAGATCATATTCAGGATCCCCTTTTCCTTGAATTTCTTCGAATCGACGCCGCGGCGCTTAAAGATCTCCTTCATGACCGTGAGCTGGTCATCCGTATCATAGATCGTGAAGTAGCGGGTATAGCCCAGCTCCTCCGCATG
>CADABA010000369.1 GCA_902785985.1 uncultured Lachnospiraceae bacterium | reverse complement strand
CACCCCCTGTACGGTCATGAAAGTTTTTCAATAAAGTTATTGACAAGCAAAGGTTTCACTCGGTATAATATCCGAAGTGTCTAAAGGATAAGGAGGTGTTACCGATGTCCATTTGTCCAAAGAATAAACATTGTTCTGCAAGACGTGACAAATCGAGAGCCGGCCATTGGAAGATGGCTAACTCAACATTAGTCAAGTGCAGCAAATGCGGCGCTCTTATGATGCCGCATCGTGTCTGCAAAGCCTGCGGATCTTACAATAAAAGAGAGATCGTAAAACAGGAAGACTAACGCATCAGGCGAGAAGCCGGATGATGAATCTATGAGCAGACCGGAAGGCTGCCGCCGAAGGGGCGGCAGCCTTTTTAATCTCTGACGCTTCATTCTTGTGATGAAAGTCTGAGGTGAATGCGCAAAGTGATACCTGGCTCTGACATGGGTTACAGACCCGCGTCAGAGATTAAAAGCCTCCGGCGGATCGCAGACGTGCGCAGCGGAAGGCGCTAACGCGCCGCGCACGTCGCGGCAAGAACGCCGAGGCGTTCTTGATTCTCTGCCGCAGAATTCTCGTGATGTAAGTCTGAGATGAATGTGCGGAGGCGTTCTTGAAATCCCGTGTCAGAGAAACAGATTATGGAAAACGAAAAAATCATTGAAATTACAGCACGCACCCTGGGCCTTGATCCGAAAGGAATTTCGGCCCGTACAAGACTGTATGAAGATCTCGGTGCGGATTCGCTCACTGTCTGCCGTATCGTAATTGAGACGGAAGAGACCTTTGACGTTGCGCTCGACATGGAGCAGTTCACATCGGACGCCACGGTCGGCGATCTTGCCGGGGCAGTCCTTGCCGCACGTTTTTCGCAGTAAAGAAAGAGGAATGAATGAAAACGGATTTATCCCTGCTTGAGGAAATCACAGGATATCATTTTAAAGACAGGAAACTGCTTCTGACAGCACTGACGCACACATCCTACGCCAACGAGCACCGGAGAGAGAACGTCCGGCACAACGAGCGTCTTGAATTCCTGGGCGATGCAGTCCTTGAGACAGTCAGTTCCGAGTATCTGTTTAAAAAGTATCCGGAAAAAGGAGAGGGGGAGCTCTCGACGACAAGGGCAAGCATGGTCTGTGAGCCTTCTCTTGCAATCTGCGCAAGGGATCTTGGTCTCCCGGATTATCTTCGTCTCGGAAGAGGGGAGGAACAGATGGGAGGCAGGCTGAAGGACTCCATCATATCCGATGCCGTCGAATCCCTGATCGGCGCCATGTATCTGGACGGCGGTTTTGACTGTGCCCGGACCTTTATTCTGGAGCACATTCTGGGCGATCTCCGAAAAGAAGACCTTTACAGGGATAATAAGACCGCCCTGCAGGAGCTGGTCCAGCAGGACGGCGGAAAAATCGAATATGTCCTCGTCGGGGAGGATGGCCCTGACCATGCCAAGACGTTCACGATCAGCGTTCTCATTAACGGAGAGGAAGCCGGCAGGGGAGAAGGCCGCACGAAAAAAGCCGCTTCCCAGAAGGCCGCCAAGGCTGCCCTCGGGACAATGAAAGCAGGAACCCTATGTACTTAAAGAAGATAGAAATGCAGGGCTTCAAGTCCTTCGCCAACAAAATGACGTTCGACTTCCATCAGGGCATCACCGGGATCGTCGGTCCGAACGGCAGCGGAAAATCCAATGTCGCGGATGCGGTCCGATGGGTCCTCGGTGAACAGAGCGCAAAGCAGCTGCGCGGCGGGAACATGCAGGATGTCATTTTTGCCGGGACCGAAGCAAGAAAGCCGCAGAGCTTTGCCGCGGTCTCCATTACATTTGACAACAGCGACCACGCTCTGGAAACTTCCTATGAGGAAGTCACCGTGACCCGAAGGCTCTACCGCTCAGGGGAGAGCGAATACAGGATCAACAATGCGGCCGTGCGTCTTCGCGATATTCACGAACTCTTCTATGATACCGGGATCGGGAAGGAAGGCTACTCGATCATCGGCCAGGGTCAGATCGAGCGTATTATTTCAGGGAAAGCGGATGAACGGAGAGAGCTTTTTGATGAGGCTGCCGGGATCGTCAAATTCAAGCGCAGGAAGGCCGCGTCGCTTAAAAAGCTTGCAGACGAACAGCAGAATGCCTTAAAAGAGCTCGATATCAATCTCTATCTTGTACAGGATGAGCAGGCCGGAGGGCGTCTTAAGGAACTGCAGGATAAGATCGATGTCACAGACGCACAGCTCAAAGACATCGACGATCAGCTCCTTGCGACAAAATCCGAGTACGATGCCATTGAAAATGAACTGCAGACGCTGGACCTCCAGATCGCAGACCTCACGGAGAAGAACCAGAAAAGCCTCCTGATCAGAGAGCAGCTCCGCGGCCAGATCGACCTTTTAAATATCAGAGAGAACTCAGAGAGCTATCCGGAAAGCTGAAAGCAGCCCGGAGCGAGGAGAAAAAGGAAGAGAAGAAATATCAGGACATCGAGCGGAGACTGACTTCCTGCAATGACGGGATCGCGAAAGCAAAGAACGACGTCATCGGGATGCTCAACAGCCGCTCTACCGTCAAGGGGAAAATGCAGCGCTACGGTGCGCTTCTCGAACAGATCGACATCCGCAGGGCAGAGCTGCAGACGCGTATGCTCCGTTTCTCCGAGGAGGAACAGGCAGCGGAAAACAGGGTAACGCTCGCGAACGGGAATCTTGAAGGGATCCGTAAGCATATTGAAGCCCTTCGGGCAGAATCGGCGGTAAAAGAGGGACAGGTCGCAAAACTCCAGGAGGAGCTGCACGACGCCAACGCACTGCTGGACGACGTTCAGACGCGTTATCACAGAGATAATTCCCGTCTCGACTCGCTGCGCACGCTGAACGAGCATTACGAGGGGTATGGGAACGCGATCCGCCGCGTCATGGAACAGAAAAAGAAGAATCCGGGAATACACGGTGTCGTCGCAGATCTTATTTCCACGAAGAAAAAGTATGAGATCGCCATCGAAACTGCCCTGGGCGGCAGTATCCGGAACATTATTACCGACAACGAAAATACTGCAAAGTATTTCATCGAATTCCTGAAGCAGAATAAGTACGGCCGGGCAACGTTCCTGCCGCTCACCAACGTCCGTCCCCGCCGGAATGCCGTGCGGGAGGAAGTCCTCTCCGAGGAAGGTGTCATCGGTCTGGCAAGCGACCTCACGACCTGTGCGGAGATCTACAAGGACCTTCGGTCCCAGCTGCTTGGCAGGACGATCGTCGTCGATACGATCGACCACGCGATCAGGCTCGGAAAGAAATATCAGCATACGCTCTATATGGTCACTCTCGCGGGCGAGTCCTTCTCGCCGGGCGGAACGATGACAGGCGGTGCTTTCCGCAACAAGGAAAATCTCCTCGGCAGGAAGCGGGAGATCGAAGAGCTGGATCATGAAGTGCAAAAGCTTTTGAAAGAGATGGAGGAGATCACAGCCCGGATCGATGGGAAACGCACGGAGAGAAATGCGCTCCGGGATGAGATCGTACGCATCGGCAACAAGCTGCACGGAGAATCCATCCGTGAGAATACTGCTCAGATGTCCATTAAACAGGCTGAGGATCAGATCCGCATGAACCGGCTCGACCGGTCGGCTCTGGACCGTGAGAATCAGGAGATCGACGAGCAGGTAAGGAAGATCAGGGAATCGAGCAGGTCTATTGAAGAGGAGCTCCGGGCCTCGGAGGAGGCGGAAGCAGCGCTCACGGAGAAGACGGGAGAGCTCGAGGAGAAGGCTCTTAAGCTCACGGAGGAACGAAATGAGGAGAGTACCGCGCTCGAATCGATCCGTCTGAACATCCAGTCTCTCATGCAGGAGCAGGGGTTCATTTCCTCAAATATGGAGAGAATTTCCGAGGAGGCTGCGGCTCTTCGCGCAGAGGACGCCGAGATCGGAGAAAATCTCATCTCAGACAGCCGTGAGGCAGAGGAAAAGCAGGGAAATATCGTAAAGATCGAGGAGACGATCCGTGCCGCAGAGGCGGAAGCTTCCGACAATGCCCGGGAGCAGACTTCGCTCACCGCGCGGAAGACAGAGTTATCTGAGAGTCATCGGACATTTTTTGAAAGACGTGATGAGCTCAGCGAGACAAAGACCGCTCTGGACCGTGAAAGCTTCCGGCTCCATTCCCAGAAGGAAAAGATCGAGGAGGCCCTCGAGGTCTCGATCGCCTATCTGTGGGATGAGTACGAGATGACGCCTGTACAGGCCAGAAAATTCCGCAATCCGGAATTAAAGGATATTCAGGCCTTAAAGCGTGATATCTCAAAGGTAAAAGACGGGATCAGAAAGCTCGGGAGCGTCAATGTGAACGCAATCGAGGATTATAAGAATCTCGTGGAGAGGCATACATTCCTGTCCGCCCAGCACACAGACCTCGTAGAGTCCGAGAAGACGCTCGAGGGCATCATTGCA
>CADABA010000368.1 GCA_902785985.1 uncultured Lachnospiraceae bacterium | reverse complement strand
CTTTTCCATAAAGGCCAGCGGGACGGCGTCGCTTATTCCGCCGTCCAGGAGTGTCCAGTCGCGGATCTTTACCGGTTTTGAGACCAGGGGCATTGAAGCTGAAGCCCGCAGCCATTCGAGATCCTCCCCCAGTCCGGTCTTTATTTTCCGGAAAACGGGAAGCCCGGTATTGAGATCGGTACATCCGACATAGAAGTCCATCGGATTTTTTATAAAGGCTTCGGTGTCGAAGCGGTCGAGTTCCCCGGGAAGTCTGTAATAGCAGAAATCGACCCCGTAGAGATCCCCTGTGCGGATGAGGGATCGAATCGATCTGTATCTCCAGTCCTTCACAAAGCGAAGGTTGTAGCGGATCGTCCGCCCGTGCTGTCCGGATTTGTAATTGATTCCGAAGCATGCACCAGCGGAGATGCCGATCGCTCCGTCAAAATCTGTGATGCTGTGTTCCATGAGTACGTCAAGGACGCCGGCTGTGAAGATGCCGCGCATTGCACCGCCCTCCATGACGAGTCCGGTCTTTCTGTTCATATGATACCTCTTTGCTGTTGTGACCAATTACTCACTCAAAGTGCACCGTTTTGCAAACGTCTGAGCTGTGAAGGTTCCGCGGTCAGTCAGGCCCGGGTCAGAGTGTAGGCAATAAATTCCTCTGCATCCTTCTCGCTTCCAAGCTTTGCGGTGTACATCTGATTTCCCATCGCTCCGGAAAGAATTTCGGGGATCCGCTCGCACATTACCATATCCGCGCCGTACCGGGCGAGGATTTCCTCATGGGAGTGCAAATATGCCCTTCCGTCACGGCGGCTGGTGTATACGCAGCAGTATTCTTTTTCCGAAGCCGGGAAAATGCGTCTGTCCGTGGTGACCATATCCGCCCAGATCTGATAGACATCGATGCTGTGGGCATAGTTCATCATATCCGGGGTGTATCCGCCTGCAGGCCGCATGTTGACCTCCAGACCGACAAAATCGCCGCGTTTTCCGATGCCGTGTTTATCCGCCGTGAGACGGAAAAATTCAAGATGGACAAAACGTCTGTCAGCGCCGAATGCCTTGACGGTAGCGCGGCCTGCCTTCCGAAGGCCTTCCGGGACATCCCCCGCAACATAATAGGCGAGTTCGAGCTCATCGTTCACGATATCCATGATCGAAGGCGGCCAGCTGGTCATGGACTCGAAGAGCGGATCTCCGTGCGAGTCCGTGATCGCGTCGTAGGAGAGCAGGTCTCCCTCGATGAATTCTTCCATGAGATAGGATACAGGACGTTCAACAGCGAAGAACTCTTCGAGTTCTTTGTCATTTGTTATTTTGTGTGTGTCGGAGGCTCCGACACCGATGTCGGGTTTTATGATGATCGGATAGCCGACTTCGCTGACGAACTGCAGAGCATCCGGGAACGCAGTCGCGAGATGGCAGCGGGCTGACGGGACGCCGGCCTTCCTGTAGTTCTCTTTCATCGCCGATTTGTGCTTAAAGCTTCCGATCCGGTCGTACTGTATTCCCGTCGTGATGTGGAAGTCCGTGCGCAGACGGGCATCCTGCTCGAGCCAATATTCGTTGTTGGATTCGAGCCAGTCGATCTTCCCATATTTAAAAGAAAAGAAAGCGACTGCACGGAAAACTTCATCGTAGTTTTCAAGCGAGTTCACTTTGTAGTACTCCGTCAGGGAATTCTTCAGACAGTCTTCGAGGGAGTCATACGGGGAATCGCCGATTCCGAGAACGTTTACGCCGTTCCTCTTAAGCCGATCACAGAAATTCCAGTAGGTATGTGGGAACTGCGGAGATATGAAAATGAAATTCATGAAATTTCTCCTCCTTATCATGTGTTGAAGCATAGAATCCTTTGTACAGCAGTTCAAGAACGCCTCAGCGTTCTTGCCGCGCCGTGCATGGTGCGAAGCACCTTCCTCACGGTAAGGCTGCGACCCGCCGTGCCTGAGCATGCGTAACAATGCTCCAGTGGAGCATTGTGGAGCTGAGGCGTTTATCTCAGTGGGGGATTGAAACCCGCCACTGGGACGGGCAGGATGTTGATCTGTTCCCCCCGCTTATAGAAGCGGGGGTCTTCCCCGCTGAGATAAACACGGGTCGAAGACAGACTGACGCAAATCGGATGTACCGGTCTGCCTTGAAGACCCGGATATAAGTATAGCCTATAGAAAGCCGCAAAGCAATGTTCGAAAAAATGCGGATATCCCGACATCGGACTTCGATGTGAGAAGTTTTAAATATCTAATATATAATCCTGAATTATTCACGAGGGTAGATTCTATACGGAATCTTCCGCTCGGAGTTTGAAAATCGGCAATTCATTAGCAACGCGGACTGAGTTATCCACAAAAA
>CADABA010000367.1 GCA_902785985.1 uncultured Lachnospiraceae bacterium | reverse complement strand
TGGAGACAATAAGCAGAGACCAGGAGAACAATCATGAAATATATTACAGCAACGACAGAAATGGCAGACGGGATACGTGATGTCCTGCATACTGCCATAAAAACCGTATATCCCAGGTTTTATCCAAAGGAAGTAGTCGATTTTTTCTGTAATCATCACAGCAGAGAATATGTTTTGGAAGGTATTGCCTCTGGAAATATGGGAGTACTGATGGATGAAGATGTAATTATAGGGACCGGATGTTATTACGGAAATCATATTACAGGAGTATATGTACTGCCGAAATATCAGAATAAAGGCTGTGGAACGATGATCATTGATCATTTAGAGAGAGAGATTGCTAAAAAGTATGATTCAGTTGAACTGGATGCCTCTC
Source organism: uncultured Lachnospiraceae bacterium (assembly GCA_902785985.1). Lineage (GTDB taxonomy): Bacteria > Bacillota > Clostridia > Lachnospirales > Lachnospiraceae > Chordicoccus. The sequence continues at coordinate 1,976 of CADABA010000367.1, read as the reverse complement.
TGGCTGCGGTCATTTTATACGAACACAGAGGATACAAAACAGTGGGACATGGAAAATACGACCTTGAGAATGGTGTTAAATTGGTATTTGAAAAAATGAGAAAACATTTCATGAATTGAAGCTCCGGATGGCGCGTAACCCGGTATTTGTAAATACTGAAGAGTCAACTGACAGAAGGAGTGTTTTTCATAATGAAAGAGACAAAAATAACGAATACCGTAGTTTTATCTACAGGGATGAGAGGATTTCCAGGTTCACCTTTTGACCGGGAGGCTGCAGAAAATGCGCTGCGCTTTCACAGAAGTGAGAAATGGGAATCGACGAAGATTCGATTATTCTCCTGATCAGTACCGAAGGGGATACGGATCCGGAAGGGTACGAAAGAATTTTAATCTCTGACGCAGAATTCTCGTGATTCAATCATGAAATGAATGCGCAAAATGAAACTTGGCTCTGACATGGGTTGCAAACCTGCATCAGAGATTAAAGCCTCAGCTACACAATGCTCCACTGGAGCATTGTTACGCATGCTTAGGCACGGCGAATCGCAGCCGCGCAAACAGGAAGGTGCTTCGCACGTAAGCGCGGCGCGGCAAGGACGCCGAGGCGTTCTTGATGTAGATAAATCGTTAAGGAGTTCAGAAATGGATGCTGTCACAAGGGATTATATCGACAGTCTGGAAGTAAACAGTGTTCCATGGAGCAGGATGTTTACTGCATACGGTACGGCGGAGCATTATCCGGAATTGCTTTCCGAGCTGGAACAGATCAGGGATATCGACCGGTGGAAAATGGTTTTTAACAGGATCTCTGACTTTGAACATCAGAGCACATTGTTCCCTCCGGCGCCTTTTGTCTTGATTTTTCTTGTCAGGCACCTGCGGAAGCTGCTGGAAGAAGGAAAAGCAGAGGATATAGCGGAAAGGATGATCGATCAGTTCGGATATTACATCGGTATATGCAGAGATGCCGAAAAGATGGAACACGCTCATCCCTTAGAGCGTTTTTCCGATCTCCTTGATGAGGAAAACTTTCTTCCCGAAGGATGCACGGAAGAGGACCTCCTGGCTGTCTTCGAAGATCCTGAAGCGGTATCAGATGCATTGTTCTACAGTTTCTACTATTATTCGATGACCGTTCTGTCGCAGATCCCGGATATCCTTGACAAATACGGGAAGTTCTCAAAAGAAAGCAAAAATCTCCGTGAAGAGTTTACAAAGCACTAATTCCGTATGTTTCGTTTCTATTGCGATGGCCGGAAATAATAGTGCGCAGCAACAAAGAGCCGGTGCGTATGTGTCGGCTCTTTGCTTTTTTAGCCCGAAAAAACAGAACATATGGTTGACAAACAACCGTTCTGATGCTATCATCTAAAACAGAACGAACGTTCCGAACAAAGTTTCCGAACTGGTTTTTGGCAATTAATCCGGAGGTTGGATTATGACAGCGGCGAATACGGGCAGATCTGTATATATGAAGAGTGGTATGAGAAGGACAGTCAGGGAGAGAGCCGGATACAGAGGCGGAAGCAGCAGGACTCGCAAAAGAAATTCGCGAAGAGGCCGGATTGTCTCCTTTATAGCCGGCGCTCTTTTTGCTACGGTCGTCCTTGTTATTATGTTCCTTCTGTCTGCAGGGACAGCGCGCGCGGAGAATTTAACATCGGAACGGATTTACCGCAGTGTAAGGATCGAGGCAAATGATACCCTCTGGGATATTGCAGAGCGTGAGATGGATTCCTCCTGGTCTGAAAAGCGCGATTATATTAAGGAGGTTGAAAGGATCAACAGTATTAACGGTGACAACATTTCTGCAGGCGATTACCTGATTCTCCCTTATAGCAGGTAAGAGACGCGGATTGTTATATATTCCCTTCATGGCGGGATCAGGCTTTCCCCCGTTTGCCTGATCCCGCTCATTTTATCTTACCACAGTATATTCTTCATCGCACAATACTCGTGATTTTAATCGAGTCC
>CADABA010000366.1 GCA_902785985.1 uncultured Lachnospiraceae bacterium | reverse complement strand
CAAAAAACGCAGGGGCTTCAGTTAAATCGCACTCCATTTTCGGATCATTATGCAAATAAATAGCTGTACTTTCTCTTCTGCGACATGAGCACATCAAACACCCTGTCCTTCACATTCTTTTCGTAGTACTTCTCTTGATCCAGCATCTCCCGTATCTCCCGCTCACCAAACATAAAATGAAGGACTTGCCCATATAATTCCTCCGCCGCATCCAGTTGTTCATCGAAATCAATTGAAACTGTCTTGCTCTGAACCTCTCCGATCAACTCATAGACATCACCGCCCATCGGGTAGTCAAGCGTTGTATCAGACAACAAGGACGCTCCGTTATCAAAAATCGGGCAATACGCATATGATCCGCTCGAATCTGCGATCATAGCCACATTGTGGAGATGCCGGTCCTCGTTCAGGAACAGTGCATCGACTGTCAGTATTTTGACAAAATACTGGCCGGTATCCTTCTTTCCCGTCATGCGTTCCGTCATCTCGACCAGAAATCTCAGTCTTTCTTTGACATCTGAGATTCGGAAGACCATTTCGTACAGGCTCTCCCCGAAAGCATTCTGAAACATTCTCTCCAATGTCAGGAGTTGATTCCCCGCAGAAAGGAAATTACTGCTGCTGCATCCCTTCAGGATCTGTCTCTTGTAGCGGATCTCTTCCGTCTGATAGACAACAAACTCACTGCTCTCCAGATTCGAGTACCGCAGAAGCTGTGACACAACATACTCCGCAAGCCCTTCATAACCCGCATAATCCGCCTTGTACCAGGTATCACTGTGCAGCCACTTCAACTGGTTCCCTTTCGAAGATTTCCGATTTTCTGCACGTATTTCTTTCTCCGATAATTCAATCAAATCCATTACCTCTCGATCTGCAGCCAGAATTCATCCTCAGCCATTCTTCCCTGTGTCTTTTCGATAATAAGCAACGGATCGTAAAATGGAATACCTATCTCCTGCAAACGGATCTTCATCTTATCGCCGCTTCTCGGAAAGCATCGGCTCTCCAAAAAATCCTTATACTCCTCGAAAGAAGGTTCCACATTGATACCAAAAGCGCGATACTGGATACGATTCGTATAATTTCGAATCAGCACCTCTCTTCTCATCTCGTCCACATCAATCAGCGTACAGATCTCATCCCGATGCATGTACCAGATCCGCATCGGGGAAATTTTCTCCGGAACAGAATAGTACTCCGCAAGCTTGGGCTGCTCCCACAAAATCCTGACCAGCGTTGTGATCGGGCCGGTAATCGGATCCTGCGTGCTTTCCCAGCGTTCCACCGTTTTGTGCGATACCCCAGTAAAGGCAGCAAACTCTTTCTGTGTTAACCCAAGCATTTTCCTGAGCCTTTTGATGTCATCACTATATATAGTATTACAAATGGCATATGTTTGCATAGTCTGCGTTATTCTCCTGAAACTGATAATAGTAGTAAGCGATATTCTACATTGTTAGGTTATTTTCTCATCGCGCCAGCATCAACGGTACTGCCAATATAATATTACCCTAAAATATAGTAGTATTTCAATAAATAATTACTATATTTTAGGGTTTGTGTTCAAAGACTCATTGACGAAATCCTTGCAGAAGGAAGGGGGCTGTGAGTTGCTTTCCTGATTCGCTTTCAGTGTATCCATCAGATCCTGACCGTCGGAAATGTCCTGCTTTGTTGCAGGCTTTGATTTCTGCCCCGGGAAAATCCTGTTTGTCCGCTTTTTTATGATCATGGGCTGCATTTTTCCTGTTGATGATCTTTACAGCGATGCCGGGATCCCGCAACAGCATATAAAGAAAAAAAAAGCAGGTAAAGATGAGAATAAAGAAGCCGGAAATGAAAGTCATACATTTTGAGAGCGGAGATATAATTACCACAAGCGCACAGCCGAAGGATTATTTTACATTTTCAGGTGTTTCTGACGGTCGAGCGGGCAATATAAAAATGATATTTAATGGAGAGAACAGAACCTCACAGGGTAATGAAATTGTATCCTATCTTAAGAATCAACATGGTCCGTTTGACCGGGTAGGTTTCAGTCCGGACGGTTCCAGCGGCTCGTTCTTATATTTTGACAATCAGACTTTTGCGGGCGAATTTTCACCCGGTTCCGGCCTTGACCGTCGTAACAATACTGAAGTAGCCGGATTATTAAATAACACATTTTATTACTATGACATCGTAGACAGGGAGACGTATTCTGCCATCCGGTTCACAACAAATTGATAAAAAAGAATTATGATGCTTATTAAAAGCTACATAGCCGATTACAACATCCTGCAAACAGACGGCAAGAAATATGTGTTCATCGCTATCTGCAAAGGAAGCTCACTTTGCAATTCTGCAAGATACAGA
>CADABA010000365.1:4483-5148 GCA_902785985.1 uncultured Lachnospiraceae bacterium | reverse complement strand
CGACGAGTTCGAGCGGAATACGGATGCATTTTTCGAGGGATATCTGACGTGGCAGGATGTCCTCGATACGCTGGAGACCGAGTGCGGGTACAAGATGGATCTGTCAGATGACCTGGCTATGAGGAGGTGAAAAGATGATCGAATACACGATTGACGATGCTATTGAACGGTGCAAGGATCGGGCGAATATATCCGCACTGCATCACATGATGCGTACTTCTCAAGAATGGGAACTGACTGCCGTATGGCTTGAGCGGCTCCGGGATGCGTCCTCGACGATCCAGGTGGCAGAATTAGATCCTGAGTTATGAATACGGGCAGAGACATGACCGTTCAGCAAAGGAGGATCTGATTCGCTCGATACTGTCAGGAGGGTATGACTGATGACAGACGCGGAGATCTTCAAACGGAATATCAAGCGCATCTGCAAAAAGAAACACATGAAGATGGGATGCGTCGACATTGAGGCCGGGTATAACGAAAAGCATGTCTCAGAAATGGCATACAAGGGAAGCTCAATAACGACCGAGCACATCCGGGCTTATGCGAGGGTGCTCGGGGTCAAGCCGGGGAGATTGATCGAGGGCATGTTCGACGAGGAGGACGCGCAAATCTTCCGGCAGAACATCCGGACACTGTGCGAGGAGCAGGGCATCACGCTTGCT
>CADABA010000365.1:3003-4472 GCA_902785985.1 uncultured Lachnospiraceae bacterium | reverse complement strand
AATATACTGCCATATTATTGAACGGCAGACAGAAAAGCTGCGGTCGCTGCTCGGCGACGAAGAAACGAATAAATTCATAGAAGAGGTTTCCAGGGAGACCATCGATATATTTTGTGACGCAGTTGGCGGAGATGATGCCTTTCGGGAATTCACGATTACAAATCTTAAGGGAATCTTAGACGGCAGTATTGATCATTCTGATTATGAGGCATTACAGGAAAGTGAACCTGCGGGGATAGGATCCTGAGGAAGACAATGATCAGATAGATTTTATTGAAAAATGGAGACAGGAAATGGAGCAGGAACCATGAAAAAATATCTCATTGAAGTGAATGAAGAACAGGCACGTATAATCAGTTTATTGACGATATCGCAGAACAGAACGTGGATCTTTCTTCCAAGAACAAAAACCATGAAAAGATATTCGATGAGTTCATTCAGCGCCGAGACCATCTGAAGATTCTCATGCGGGCGATATTCCAAATTGCCTTCCCGCCGTATTCCGAACGGAACCATGCGACAGAGGAAATGCTGATCGCGGAAGATATCTGGGAAGCCATCCGGACCGCGGACGGAACGAACAGATGGCAGAGGCCTTTCTTCCACCGAATGGATCCTCCTATCGTCAAAACAATCGACACGGAAGCGCGTGTTACTAATGGCGATTGGGTACGCAGTCTGACAGATGAGCAGTTCGCGGAGCTCTTCCACAATATCGAGGTTGATTCCCTGAACGACATGTCGGACGGGAAAGATTTCTGCATAGATCTCTGCGAGCATAGAAAGAAGGATAGACATGCAATTACTATGACGGAAAGAGCCTGACGGAGGGAAACGAGGAAGTATGGAAGGCGTGGCTGAAGATGGCAAGAGATACGAGGTCAAAATAGACCTCACACAGGAGCAGTTCGCGATGCATGTGAGCAAGGTGTCGGACAGGAAATCAACAACCGGCCTGTATGACATCAACACGGTCATGGTCTTCGCGGAAAAACAGATGGAAAAATGGCGTGAGGAATATGGAGCAAATTGAATGAAATGGAGGAAGCCCTGACACTTATCGGACTGGCAGCCATCATTTACTCACTCGTCGTGACGATACACGCACAGGCGGATTACGACGGAGAGTATGACGGCGATGATGAATGGTAACGGACAGGTGGCGAAGAATGGGAAAACTTTTTATTGCATTATGCATACTGCTCGTATTGGATTCAGTGTTCATTCTTCTGATGGCCAGGAATGAGAAATACAACCCGAGACCGGATGATGAAGAAGAGAAAAATCAACAGCATGAGCATTTCAGAAACTGGGAAAAATAAAACAAAAAAACAGGGAGGAAACATCATGGCAAAAGTTCAGAATTTCACAGCAGAGATCATGCAGAAAGTCGCAGCTGGCGAATGGAAACAGGCGGCAGAGACCAGGGAGAACGCAATGACGTCCATGGTCGATAACATCAATAAATC
>CADABA010000365.1:364-2962 GCA_902785985.1 uncultured Lachnospiraceae bacterium | reverse complement strand
CTCTCCTACGACGAGGAAACGGAGCTGGATGACGCGGCCGTGGCAATCGAGCAGCATAGGAAGAGACTGCAGGATGAGTGCATCGAATATGTCAGGAGCATACGGGATATCGAAGGACTTACGGAGCTTCGGAAATCCCTTCAGGAGTACTTTATGGACGGAGGTGATTGAATGTGAGGCTGGACGGTAATTTTTCGAGATTTCGGCACTTCAGGCGCAAAGACCCCATGACAGAAGGGGGTGACACAGGGGGTGACAAGGGGGTGTCACGGCCTGTCACCCCCATGTCAAATAAGCCAATTTTGGCCGAAATACCGCTAAATTGGCACGTTACAAGCGCCGCGAACGCCGTAAATGAGCGTTACGTAGGCGTCAGGATAGCCGGCTTGGTGCTTATCCTGATCGCTGAGGTAGTATCAGCTGTGCAGAAGTGCGGACCGAAGGTGCATTTCATCATCGTTTCGCTTGCCATCATCTACATCCTTCTCGCGGATCCGTTCGTTGCGGTAGGCGCGGAACTTTCCAGACCGACAAGACTCATCTGCTCGATAGCGCTCGGCATCGTGGCGTTTACAATATGGCATCCGTTCTGGGAGATGATACTCACATCCATCTCGTTCGCGTTCATAGCGCGCTTCTCTCTCCGGCCTCCGGTGAACAAACGATGGCTGATGCGGCAGAATGTCGAGACGAACGCGGAAGTTTCCGAGCTGATCAACTCGACGGAGAAGACGAAAGCCGGCGAACAATGGCAGGCCAATGGGCGGCGGAGCATGCTGGCCATGGGCGCGATCATCGGATCGATTCCCCGGACACAGGCAGACATGGAAGCGTGGAAACTCTGCTATTACGGAGGATACAGAGCGGCCCAGAAAGAGTACGTGGCGCTCGTGAAAGCGCATCAGGATTTGAAGAAAACTCTGGCTGAGTACCGGAACGCGGAGAGCGAGAACCTGAGCCTGAAAGAGAAGCTGGATAAGTTCGATGAACAGAAGGAACGTGAGATAGAACTCGCGAAGTCAGATCTCCATGCGGAGATAAGTAAGCTGCATAAAACGATACAGGTCCTGAAGCAGGCGAACGAAGAATTGGTCGAGGCGCTTCCGGAGGAAAATGAGGAAGACAGAAAGGCTAAAATGATCGCGGATGCGAAAGAAAAAGGACTGTCGAACAAGGAGATCGCGAAGATACTGAACATCTCCGTACGGACGGTCCAGAGACGCAACACAAAGAAACAAGAAAGGAAAGCTGAGTAAAGGGGAACGAAGTGGACGACATTAAACAGAGAATATGTCCGCGCTGCGGGAAAAGCTACACGGAACCACCTGCGGTATCGAGATTAGACAACAGCCTCATCTGCTCGATGTGCGGATACAGGGAGGCTCTGAGCAACGCCGTATCATGTGGTATAATGACACCAAGGACAGCTGACGAGATTCTTGAGAAGATCATGGAGGGGGAACGTGAACGGAGCGAGTGAAGGCGGAAGGTTCGTCTATATGACCGATGAGGAGCTGAAAGGGATGCTCATAGAAGCCGCGGCAGAAGGTGCCCGCATAGCGATAGCGGACCGCGACCGGAAGAACGCGAACGAAGTCAAGAAACTGAATGACCGACGTGTCTACAACATGCAGAAACTGCTCCATAATTACCGGCACATCCGGAACAATTTCCTGGAGTCCATAAGCACTGCAGAGGAAGCCAGGGAAGCGTCGGAAGAGGAAGCGATCATCCGCCTCATGGAAGGCAAGGATGACGTCGATATCTCTGCCATCGAACGCACGAAAACAAGGAGCGGGATCATCATAACGGACATCGACAAGATGATGAAGATATTCAAGAAGGAGTGCAGCCTCAAAGGCGAGATGGGAAAGCGGATGTATGATGTGATCCGTTCCATGTATTTCCTCAAGAAGCCCAAGAGCGTGAAAGAGCTGGCAGAGAAGTGGGGCGTCACGAAGATGACGATCAGCAACGATAAGAACCGTGCGATCGAGATACTTTCGACGAACACTTTCGGCATGGCAGCCGTAAAAAATTACACAAAGAATAACGAGATGTGATAATATCCACACAGATATGTGCATATTGTGGATTCTATAAACGGGATGCGTTAATTTTACATTGACTTTATTCAAAAAAATCGATATGATATTCGAGTAAAATCATGTCAGGTCATGAAGGCGTCGGACAACATCCGGCGCCTTTTTCCATTCATCCGGGAATAAAAACCAAGGAGAAAAATAGATGAATGGATTTATTATTTTGGCGGTCTATGCAGTCATCATGCTTGCCGCTACGTTCCTCTTCGCAAGGCGGGGGGATGGGTCTGAAGATTTCTATGTAGGAGATCGTAAGATGGGAGCCGTCGTATCCGCGATGAGCATTGCGGCCACATGGATTTGGGCGCCGGCACTCTTCACTTCAGCTGAGAAGGCATACTCGAACGGAATACCGGGGCTGTTCTGGTTCCTCGTTCCGAACGTCCTGTGCCTGCTATTTTTTATTCCCTTCGCGAAAGCGATCAGGAAACGGATGCCTGGTGGCATTACACTCTCTGGATTCATGGGGAATGAATACAAAAATGACGGGGTGAAG
>CADABA010000365.1:0-359 GCA_902785985.1 uncultured Lachnospiraceae bacterium | reverse complement strand
CAGCTCGCAGGGCTTACGATCTTATCAACAGCGGTCCAGCTGCTTGCAGGCGGCAGGATCCTCAGTAACGCGACCGGGATGAACTTCACACTGACAACAGTGCTCCTGGCCGTGATCGCGTATTCCTATTCACAATTTTCGGGAATCAGGGCTTCTGTAATGACGGACGTTGTTCAGATGCTCTTTATCCTCGTTGCATGCGCAGTATTTGTACCGTGGGCTCTAAGCATGCCGGGAGGGACACAGAACCTCCTGAAAGGCTTCCACGGAATCACAGGTGACTACAATAAGCTGTTCGATGCGAAGGGCATGGAAGTGCTCCTCGCCTTCGGATTGCCGACTGCGATCGGACTGATTTC
>CADABA010000364.1 GCA_902785985.1 uncultured Lachnospiraceae bacterium | reverse complement strand
GTTTGATGTGCTCATGTCGCAGAAGAGAAAGTACAGCTATTTATTTGCATAATGATCCGAAAATGGAGTGCGATTTAACTGAAGCCCCTGCGTTTTTTGGAGATGATAATTGAATTGGTAAACCCTAAATTATAGTAATAATTTGTTGAAAAACTACTATATTTTAGGGGGATGCTCGATTGATGGGGGTGATTTTCTACTTTATGATTATCTGGATAATACATGGATCAGTAATTTACAGACTTTTTTAGCCAGGTAACTGTTCATATAAGCTGACAAAGGTTAATGCAAAAAATCCGGATGGAAACTGGTTTTGTGTCGGAATGGAGCTGCCGGAGGAATTGGAGAACTTCGATTATTCGTCTTTCTGCTGCGTTTCTCCAGAGCTGCTGTAAAGTGACTCAACTGCAGCTTGAGGAGAGGGAAAAAGACAGACTCGGTTCTGAATAGCAAGGAGGATAGGGGCATGAGTGAAACGGGAAATATTTTTGATGAAAACGAGAAGGATCTGATCAGGAACGGGCAGGATCCGGAAGATTTTACACCGGAGGAAGAACCGGGATCCGGCGAGCCCATGGAAGAAGAATTACGGGAATACGAGAAGAAAGAAAAACGGGACAATGCGATAATCTCTACAGTGATCGACGGGATCCTTACGTTTTTCCATCTAAGCTGAACAGAGGGAAAGATCTATTATCGAAAGCAAGACTCGGTATTTGATACAATTTAACGAATGCCTTCTCAGGGGTGTCGTATAGGGTTTAGGGGTGTCGGTCTGGTAAGGGGTGTCGGTTTTCATGAACCGATGCGTTTTTTTATGATAGAATATTTGTGGAAATCGAAGTTTGTGGAGGTCATAAGGTAAATGAAACGGAAGACCACAAAAGAAATCCTTGCCGAATCATTCAGAGAGTTGGCAGAGAATCATCCAGTGAACAAAATTACGATTCAGGAGATTGTGGACAATTGTGGTTTTTCTCCTGCAACATTCTATCGACATTTCAGAGATAATGATCACCTCCATGGGCTGCGATCTGATCAAGGGCCATGGAAAACTGGTGGATGCAAATACCGTTGAAGCTAATGGGAAATGTTACACCGTTCCGAACTGATGAAGGTTATACAATGAGAGAATCGTTTGATATTCAATCCTATATGACCCGCGGCGTGGAACGCGTCGTTTCAGATGCAGTCAGGGCGACGCTCAAAAATCCGCGGGAAAGCGCTTTTATGGCGCGATTTGCTTTGGCCTGCCGCGCTGCATCCAAAAAACGGCGTGAGAAGGAGGACCATGGTGAACACATCCCTCCGTTTCTGATCGCCAGCATCACCAGCCAGTGCAACCTGCACTGCGCGGGATGCTATTCCCGCTGCAATCAGGCCACAACAGATATGGCTCCGGTGCGGCAGCTGACCGGCGAAGAGTGGCGCAGGATCTTTGAGGAAGCGGATGATCTGGGCATAAGCTTTATTCTGCTGGCCGGCGGGGAGCCGATGATCCGGCGCGACATCATTGAGGCTGCCGGAAGGCGTCCGAATATCCTGTTCCCGGTGTTCACCAACGGTACTTTCATGGACGAGCAGTATTTTGACCTGTTTGACCGTTGCCGCAACCTGGTTCCCATCATGAGCATCGAGGGAGAGAAGGCGGTCACAGATGCGCGCAGGGGCGCAGGCGTGTATGACAGGCTGATCACCAACATGGATGAGCTGCACAGGCGCAGCCTGATCTTCGGCGCGTCAGTCACGGTCACCACGCAGAATATCCGGGAAGTCTCCTCGGCGTCCTTCCTGCAAAAACTCTCTGATCGGGGCTGCAAGGCTGTCATTTTCGTAGAGTTTGTGCCGGTCACGGACGACAGCAAGGAACTTGCTCCGGGAGACGCGGACCGCGAATATCTGACGGGCGAGATTGCGCGCCTGCGGAAGGAACACCCCGAAATGGTGTACATTTCCTTCCCCGGAGATGAAAAAAACAGTGATGGCTGTGTGGCTGCCGGCAGAGGGTTTTTCCATATCAACTCTCATGGCGGCGCGGAGCCATGCCCGTTCTCACCCTATTCAGATATTAATGTGCGCGATACCTCGCTGCGGGAAGCACTTAAGTCTCCGCTGTTCCTGGCCCTGCAGGACGGCGGTGTCCTCCTTGACGACCACGAGGGCGGTTGTGTCCTGTATGAGAAGCGTGAACAGGTAGAGGCAATTCTCTCTCAAAGCAGAGGATAAAAATCTAAGAATAAAAGGGAGGATTGATCATGTGTAAATCTGCAGCCAATTTTTTGTGCGGTGTTTTCACCGGATTCTTTCTTGTGATGCTGTATATGCATCGCGGGGTAATCAAGGCTTTAGTCAAAGGCGAAGAAATCCCCAAGGCACCCAAAGGATGCCCCGCATTCAAGGAGAATTAAGCAGAGGATGCTAAATAATAGGGAACACTGACAGTCGAGAAGATGTGTTCGGTTATAAATAACGAAACGAATCAAAATATGTGAAGCAGAATAAAAAGAGCAGGGGCTCATCGTTACCATTCACGGGTTAACCGAAAGCCATTTTAAGCGCTCCATTAGAGGGAGCGCTTTAATAGCAGGTAGTTTTCTAAATGCTTTTTTCTGATAAGGATATCCTGGCGACCATGTCCCGGCGATGTGGTCAAAGTATATGCCTCGTCCTATGCTATGTAAGACGGGGCCTGTTAGGGTGCAAATAAAATCTTTCTGACTGAGCCTTATTTAGAAGCACTCCCCCATGAATGGTAACAGCGGTTCCGATAAAAGGCCGAAATTTGATTATAGGAACCGCGCAAGCAGTTCTCATAATATGCTATTATATTTACAGAATTTTTTTTGTCGAGAATTGAGGAGGCCGAAATATGAAATTTGGAAAACGTGTTGTGACCTTTCTTAGCGTGATCTGTATTCTGCTGTCCGCACTGGGATCCGCAGTGCCCGTTCAGGCACTGGATGCGCCTGTGATAACGCCCACTGATGGCAGTTCTCATATGTTGAAAAGGATTGAAATCACAGGCGTGGATGCTCCGAAAGCAGGAGAATACTTTGATACTTCAGCTGTTGTCATCTCAGATGAAGATGCAACCTGGGAAATACCTGTCTTCTGGATAGGAACACATAACGCAAAAAGCGGTGACAGCCGGGGAGATTATACGGTTTCAGTCTCCGAGCCAAACGGACAGACCCGCAAAATACGTGTTTCCTATATCGAAACACAGGGAGTGGATGCAGAGAAGGCCGAAAAAGACGGGTACTACATACCGATTCTTGCATTTTTCCTTCCTGATCGTTACAGCTGCGGCGGAAGGGTGGAACTGGATCAGTATCTGAGTGACCTTTTTGAGGCCACGGGCGGCGTCATGACGATTGAGAATCCTTCCCTTGGGATCACTTACATTACGGGAAGGATCGGGGATCTTACGAAGTTTCCTGTGGGAACAGGAGCCGAGCAGACCGGCTCAGAAAAAACGTGCGGCGGAGTGGATTCCCTGTCAGCGGATTCTGCGGGAAATGAAATACCTTGCAGAGCGGCTGATGATGTGGATCAAATGCCCGTTTGTACCGGGAGCAATGATCCGGCAGAGGAGATCGGGACAGAGAACGGCGATGAGCCGGATGAAAAGACAGATGACGGCAGCGGGAACGAATCGACAGATGTTCCGGGGAATGACGATCCGGAAGATGAACCCGCTGAACCTGAAAAAACCAAATACCAGCTGTTCGCGGATTCATATTACGATGATCCGCAGAATCCTGATTTCGGAATCCTGTTTCCCAACGGGGTCAGCGATCTTGACGACATAGATTGGTACGCATATTTAGCTGCCTTCGGACATAAAGAAATCAATACTCTCATCAACTCGTCAGCTAAATATAATATAATGATGGACAATTATCTGGGAATTGAGGAGCTGAAATCGTCTGACTGGTATAAAGGTACAGTTCGGGACCCGAGATACGATGCGTATTATGCATTGACTGAGGACAGAAGGGCAGCTGTGCCGGAAGAGCTGAAAGCAGCCTGTGAAGACAGAGCCTGCCTTTATATCAGGCAGGATGACCTTGAGGAGCTTCTGAATGACATAGTCAATGCTATTCAGCCGCATGCGGTAAATCTGATTAAGGATAACTTTCCTGCTTTTCAGGCAGCCGGGGAGAGAGAACTCGGAAGGGAGCTCGGACTGCGCATATGTTATACTTCGAAAGATGCAATTGCAAAGACTTTTAACAGGGGAAGCGGCTCCGAATATCGATACAGTATAGAGTATTATGCCGACTGTTTTGAGAGCGGAAGGGATGAAGACCACGCCATTGTTCTGGAACTTGACAGCAAAGAAAGCCGGGAAGTACTGGTGAACACTGTGCTGCATGAAAATGTTCATGTATTCATGAATGATTTTACCCGGCTTGGAATGAAACAGAATACCGAAGCAGACAGGATCATTGAACAGGATGATGCCGGGAACTACAGCGTGCGGTATGTTCTTCCCGGATATGAACCGATGACAATGGATGAATTTAGCCTGAATTATTCATGAGAGTAAATCTCGAATGAAATCTACATCTCGAAACTTGAAATTAGGTATTTCATCAGCAAATGGGGCTGAGTTATCCACA
>CADABA010000363.1 GCA_902785985.1 uncultured Lachnospiraceae bacterium | reverse complement strand
CCGCATCATGATATCGGACGCGGCGACCGGCGCAGCCCTCTGTCTGGGCGCGCTCAAGGGGGCAGCTGTCAATGTCAGAGTGAATACGCGCCTTATGAAGGACCGGGCCTATGCTGAAGCATTGGATGCCAGGATCGGGGAAGGCCTCAGGAAGTACGGGGCAATGGCGGAAGAAGTTTACGAAAATGTTTACGGAAGCTTTTGAGCCGGAACCTGCAAAGCGGGGATCGGTTCACGAACAGGCAGCGAAACGGATTGCGAATGTCCGCTTTACTTAACGATGAAGATCGCTGCATGGAGGTTTTATGAAGAATAGTGATACATCTAAAAACGAATTCGAGAAGGCGGAAAAGCCGGAAGCGAGGAAATTTGCGAAGAAGTTCGATACATCGATGATCGTCTACATCGGTGTGCTGACAGCTATGGAGATCGTGCTCAATCGTTTCCTGTCGATCAATGCCTGGAATCTGAAAATCGGCTTCAGCTTTGTGCCTGTAGCCATCGCGGGCATGCTTTTCGGTCCGATTCCGGCCGCGATCGTCGCAGCGCTGGGAGACTTCGTGGGAGCGCTCGTCTTTCCGATCGGGCCGTATTTTCCGGGATTTACGTTCACTGCCTTTCTGACGGGAATTGTTTTCGGCTTTTTCCTCAAGGGAAAAACGACTGTGCCCAGGGTGCTGGCGGCGGTCGGGATCAATCAGCTGATTCTGAGCCTTCTGCTCAACTCCCTTTGGATCTCTGTCCTGTACGGCTCGCCCTATCTGCCGCTTCTTTCGACGAGAATCGTTCAGTGTGCGGTACTCATTCCTGTCGAGATTATTCTGATCCTCGCGTTCGGACGTGCTTTCGGCAGTCTGGGCGATAAAGTGTCGGCTCTCTGAGATGCAGCCGGCAGAAAGAAAAATTACCGGGAGCTCTGTACGGAGCTTCCGGTAAATTTTCTTATGAAAACTGCTTCGCGAACCCATGAATTTGATTCGGCTGATAAGTGCTGTCATGCCCTGTGTCCCCCGATCTGCATATTCCGCTCCAGGGTGGTCGCTCCGTCGAGGAGATTCTTTCCCTTGAATATGGAATTCGGTCCGTATTTTTCCCGGATCTCAAGCAGGGCCCGCTCGGCCCTTTTCTCTTTCCAAAGGGCGTCGTAGTCCGTGAACAGGTCCAGCTGAAAGCAGCCGGAATCTTTCTCGGTATTGAGCGCACAGACGCCAAGCCGTCGGTAAAGCAGCCGATGGTCTGTTTTTTTGTCAAAGGAGCCGGTCAGCCCTTCCGCGACGAGGCGGGGAGAGCTGGTCGGCATTTTCATTTTTACTGTCCCGCCCGTGTGCTTCGGGTGGAGCCTTCCGTAGAAATCGATGGAGAGCGGTCCGTCGTATTCAGGGCATTCCTCAAGGCTCTTGTAATCGTAGGAGACCCACCAGGAAAATGCGGGCGCGGTCAGGTTCTTTTTGAGCATATTGGAGCAGAGCGAGTCGATCATTTCACGAAAGACAAGCCTGGCCTCCTCATACTTATACGGTCTCGGAAGTACCTGCCCGTTACTTAAGCTGTGGCTGTCCGAGCGATAGTTCTTGATATCCCGCATGGTGACCGGTTCAATGCCCCAGGCGTGATCGATCAGGATCTCCCCGTCAATACCGAACGTCTTATAGAAGAATTCTTCGTCCCACTGCGTTCTCGCGGCAACATCCCCCATTGTGAACATATAGGCATTCATGAGCCTTCTCGCCTTGCCGGGCCCGATCTGCCAGAAGTCTGTCAGAGGCCTGTGATCCCAGAGCAGGTATCGGTAAGACTCCTCGTTCAGTTCTGCGATCCGGACGCCGTCCCTGTCTGCCGGAGATTTTTTTGCCACGATATCCATGGCGACCTTCGCCAGATAGAGGTTGGTCCCGATGCCGACCGTTGCGGTAATACCGGTCGTCTTCAGCACGTCCCGGATCATGGTCATTGCGAGGACGTGGGCAGGGTGGACATGTGTCCTCGCTGCCTCCTTCTCATAAAAATGCAGGTAGCCTGTGCAGTCGATGAAGCATTCGTCAATCGAGTATACATGCACGTCCTCCGGCGCGACATATCGCAGATAAATGGAATAGATCAGGGCGGAGATCCGCTCATATTCCGCCATCCGCGGAACCGCGGTGATATAGGAGACCTTCGTGTGATGAAGGGCTTCATATTTTCTGATCGCCTGCTTTGCCTCGAAGAGCCGGGGCCTCCCCGGAACGCCCATGGCCTTCAGGGACGGGGAGACTGCGAGACAGATGGTCTGGTCTGACCGCGAGGGGTCGGCTACCAGGAGATTTGCGCGCAGAGGGTCGAGGCCGCGGTGAACGCACTCGACGGAGGCGTAGTAGGATTTAAGGTCGATGCAGATGTAA
>CADABA010000362.1 GCA_902785985.1 uncultured Lachnospiraceae bacterium | reverse complement strand
TTTGAATCCTATAAGCTCTCGGCAAGGGCGTCGGCGGTCCTTCTTGCACGCTGATCGTGACTGCACTGATTGCTGTTACGCTGACAATGAATGTGCTGATCGCAGTTGCGTTGACATTGATTGTCCTGATTGAGATTTGATCGATCGTGATTACGCTGATCGATGCTGCGCTGTAAAAGAAATACGAACAGATGATCCGGATCGTATTGCCCCGCAAGGTGTCTCCGGGTCGATATACAGGAGGAAAATTAATCGATGAAAAGACTTGGCTATTACAATGGAAAGTTCGGCCCGCTGGAAGAGATGACAGTTCCTATGAATGATCGTGTGTGCTGGTTCGGTGACGGCGTATACGATGCCGGTCCGTGCCGTAACTATCATATTTTTGCGCTTGATGAACACGTGGACCGCTTCTTCCGGAGCGCTGCCGCCTTAAAAATTGAGATGCCGGTAAGCAAGGAAGAACTGAAAGAAACGCTGTACTCACTTGTACGGAAAATGGATCAGGGAAACCTTTTCGTTTATTATCAGGTCACCCGGGGAACGGGGATTCGGAAACATGCTTTCACGGATGGCCCCGGAAATCTCTGGATCACACTGAATCCCGCAGGAATCTCAGACGGACTTGAGCCGATTCAGCTCATAACTACAGAAGATACCCGGTTCTTCCACTGTGATATCAAGACCCTCAACCTCATTCCGACCGTGATGGCGTCGCAGAAGGCAGAGGAGGCGGGCTGCATGGAAGCTGTGTTCTACCGCCCGGGCGGCCGTGTGACCGAAGGTTCACACAGCAATGTGCATATTTTGAAGGACGGAGTGCTGCACACCGCGCCGACAGACCATCTGATCCTGCCGGGCATTGCCAGGGCACATCTGCTGCGGGCGTGCACTGCACTGGGAATTGAGTTCAGGGAAGAGGCTTTTACTTTGGATGAGCTTTATGCTGCGGATGAGGTGATCATTACAAGCTCCAGCCACTTGTGTCGGCATGCAGACCGAATCGACGGGCGGGACGCGGGAGGCAAAGATCCGGTCCTGTATGAGCGTCTCCGCTCTTATTTGCTGAATGAATTTTTTACTGCGACTGCCTGAGACAGAAGGATGACTGCACAAATGCGCTTGTATGGGCAGGCGCATATAGCCGCACATGCTGCGAACAGACAACAACGCGAGAGTGCGACAAAGAGCATGGAGCGCAGGCGGAATGCGAATAACACCGCTGAACCGAGATGAACCGGGATTACGGAGGGAGTCAACTTATGAAAGGAAAAACCATCGCAGTATTTACATGCATAGTATTTCTGGCATCTTTTCTTCTGCTGTCTTCCTGCGGCAAGAACGCAGAAAAGACCAAAGTCAGGGTATTGATCATACCGAAGTTTGAAATCGGCGAGATGAGCGGAGATGCTTCCGGCGAAGCACAGCTCTTCTATGAACATTACTGTGCAGGCTGTAAGGAGATTAAAATCCCGAATTCAACGCCTACCTCTCAATTCTATTTTAACAGTGAGAATGGTGTGGGATTACTGGTGACCGACTCCGGAAAATCGGCGGCTGGTCTGTCACTGATGTCACTGCTTTCCTGGGATGCATATGATTTTTCCGACACCACGATCGTTTCTGTCGGCTGCGGGGGCGCAAGCACCGGATCGTTTATCTTTGGTGACGTCGTGTTAGTTACCGCAGCATGCGATTTTGAGCTTGGACATAATACAGGCCGGGGTGAGCTTGAAGATGCAGAGTCAGAGCACACCTGGTTTCCGCTTGATTCTCTCAGTAATTATTCCGTCGAACAATTGAATGCAGAACTTTATGACAAGGTCTACCCGATGATCAGGGACTGTCCGCAAGGTCTACCCGATGATCAGGGACTGTCCGCTGCGCACAACGGAAACGACAAAACGTGTTCTTGCCAATAACTATCCTGATGAAGAGTGGGCTGCCAGGAATCCTCACGTGGCGAAAGGGACCGCTGTAACGGGGGACAGCTACTGGAAAGGCAGCGACGGTCATAAGAATGCCGGTTTTATTGCAGAATACTATGGGTGCCCTGATGAGTATGCCGTTACCGAGATGGAAGAGATCGCGATCATGAACGCTGCTGAGTGCTTTGGGCTGAAGGATCGTGTCATTTCATTACGTGTAATCGTGAATATGGATACCTTCCTGAAAGGGGAAAGTCCGGAAAAGCTCTGGCTCAGCGAAACGGATTACGGCAGTAAGGTGACGGAAGAGAACAGTGAGACGGTGGATATCTTCGGACCCGGCATGGAGAACCTGTTCGACGTAGGAAAGATCGTGATTGACGCTATTTTGGCAGGAGAACTGTAAATTTCCGTCCTATGGATGAAGAATATGCAGTTGTCCTGATTGATGGCGAGGCAGCGCTCGGAAAGGGGTTCGTCAACGATATTTCCTATGTTAAGTACAGCTGGGACGGAGCAGCATTGACGTCTGCGGAAGTGACCACAGGAACTGCAGAGGATTCTTGATGATGCTCCGGACGGAACGACGATCCGGCCCACTCAGAACATTATCGCTTCCTATGGGTATGATACTGCCCTGACAGTCGCCGGCGGAAAGAACGTCATTCTCGATCTGAACGGGTACAGCCTCGACCGCGCTCTGACGGATTACGATGCGCTGTCCGAAGGCTGTGTCATCCTGAATGAAGGCACACTGACCATCACGGACAGCAGTGCCGATCAAAGCGGTACGATCAGGGGAGGAAACAGCACCGGAAACGGCGGAGGTATCGTCAATAAGGGAACACTGACAATGGCTGGAGGTACGGTCAGCGGGAACTCTGCCGCAGATGGAAGCAATCTCTTCCTGTCCCAAAACGGGTCTGCCATAATGGTCACCGGTGCCCTGACGGAAGGAGCCGGCATCTGTGTAACTGCCGAAGCCGCGTCCGGTCATGTCTTTACAGAAGGTTACAGCACAGCCAATTCCGGCCACCCAGGCAGCTATTTCCACTCGGACAGCGAGGATTTCATCGTTGAGCTGGAAAATGGCGAGGCGGTCCTTACGATAAAGAGCGAGATCGTCTTTGATGCCGGCGGCGGTGAGGGCGTGATGGAAACTGTGCCCGTGGGCCGCGGTGCTGCGTACCTTCTGCCTGACTGTGATTTTACGGCGCCGGCAGGTCAAATCTTTGCGGGTGTCTGGAAGGTGGAACAGCTGGATTCTCCGGACGGCACCGACGACGGAGCCGCAGAGGTCGAAGCCGGTAAAAAAATCACTGTGAATAAGCGCTATGTGCGGCTGACAGCGGTGTGGGAAGAGATTTCGGAAGATACGGTCATCATCAAGTCTGCGAACGTTGAGTTCCGGGGAAAGATCCGGCTGCAGTTTGCATTCAGTTTCCCGGAGAACGTGCTGACTGACGAGGGCGCTTATGTGACCTTCGAGAAAGCCGGAACGACCACGAAGATGCTGATATCGGAGGGAACAGCCGGAGCAGATTCGGTCTCGTTCATCATCCCGATCCCCGCACCGGAGTACGCGGACGATATCGTCGTCAGGGTCTATGACGGAGAAGACAGTCTGCTCACCCTCAAATCGGTGAACGGAACGGATTATACGGAGAATGGCTTCGTATACTCTGTCAAGACCTATGCACAGAACAAGAGCCAGAGCGGATCAACAGAGAGTATACGTGCTTTGGCGAAGGCATTGGATGACTACGGCACGGCGGCACAGATTTTCTTCCAGTACGGGGATACGATCGGTCTGTCTGTGGACAGCGCAGTCTCAGCGGTGACGCCTGGTGATCTTGCTCCTTATGCCCTTACGGTAACAGGAACTAAGCCTGACGGTGTGACCGGTGCGGGCATCGTAGTGGCGTTCGATACGGACAACACGCTGCGCGTCACTTTCAAGACGGACGGCAGCAGGGCGCTCGGCGGCTACACCTTCCTGCTGGATGGCACGGAGACCGTGCCGAGGAAGAGCTGTAAGAACGGGTATCTGCAGGTGAAGAACATCGCAGCGCCGAACCTGGACACGCCGCACACGTTCACCGTGACGGACGGGACCAATACCTATACCGTGACAGCCAGCGCACTGAGCTACGCATATACATCCGTGAAGAACGGCGACAGTGACCGGCAGAACCTCGGCAAGGCTCTGTATCTCTACAATCAGGCGGCCGATGCTCACTTTGTCAGCTGCCCCCAAGTCCCGCCATTAAGACTTGCAGTTCAATCTACATAAAGTATAATAATA
>CADABA010000361.1 GCA_902785985.1 uncultured Lachnospiraceae bacterium | reverse complement strand
GTAAACGGTAAATAATCAGTGCTTTTCTGCCCGAAAAAAGGATCGCTTCTCAGCGACTCTTTTTCCGACAGATCTCTGGTAATTCTTCCGACCAGGGAAGCAGCCGCTCCATGCTGGCAGCTTCGTCCTCATCGGATTGAAACTCACCAAGCTTTGGAAGTTCGGTGAGCAGATACTCGAAGTATTGATACAGGTTAAGGCTGTTGGCCTTGGCCGTTTCAACTAAGCTGTATATCACGGCGCTGGATTTTGCTCCGGAGATGGTGTCACACATCATCCAGTTTTTCCGTCCGACTGTGAAACCTCTGATTGTGGCCTCCGTGCGGTTGTTGTCCAGCGGAATCTCTCCGCATTCAAGGAACGTCAGGAGATATGATTCCTGGTTAAGGCAGTACTGGAGGCCTTCCTGGGTCTTATCACTCATCAGGATGCTCTTATCTTCTGATATCTTATGAACCCACGCAAAGAAAGCGTCAACAAGAGGACGTACTTTATCCATACGTTCCTTCTGACGTTCTTCAGGGCTAAGGTCCTGCAGTAGTCCTTCCGCATGATAGATAGCAGCTATCATGCGGATCGCATCTTTTGCGATGGTTGCCGGGAGCTTTACCTGCCTGGACTCTGCTGCTTTGACTGCATCGGAGAACTTCCTTCGGGCATGCGCCCAGCACTCGGCGATCTTTATGTCTTTTACCTTTCGGTCCAGTGTTTTGTAACCGCCGTAGCCATCGCAAACCAGGTATCCGGAGAAGCCTTTCAGGAACTCCAGCGGATGATCGCTGCCTCTGGTCTTCTGGTATTCGTAAAGGACAATCGGATGGTCAGTATAATACTGACCGGTCCGGTAGATCCACATGTAACTTTTGGCTCCTGCTTTCCGGCCGTCTTTTGTTACTTCAACGGTCGTTTCATCCGCCTGCAGGACCTTATACTCTGAGATGAGTAGTTTCCGCAGGTAGCTGTAAAGCCTCGAGAGGTACCGGTCTGTACACTTGATCGTCCAGGATGCCATGTTTTGCTCTGAGATATGCACGCCGTTTCTATCGAAGTCTTTTTCAACCCTTCTGAATGGGACAGCGTTGACATACTTGGCATTGATAAGTGCTGACTCCAATGACGGGCTCACAATGCTTCCGCGAAGCAGATAAGGAGGTGTTTCACCTTTTACAAACTTCGGAAGACCGGTCTTGCTGCGATAGACAGCGACATGCGTTTCCTCAACTTTCCAGCCTGCGGGTATGAAGACCAGTCTCTTATAGACTTCATCATCCATCCGGCGGCAGTTGTCGAGAGAACCGAATTCCCGGATCCTTACTTCTTCCGGAACGTCATTCGTAGGAAGCTGGATGACCGGAATACCTTTAAGATCAGCCTCTTTCTTTCCCTTTGGACGTGGTTTTCTGATCCGGACAACGGTCTCGATCGAAGGCTCTTCGGGATCCGGGTTCTGATCATGGATTGCTTCGGCTTCATTAAAGTAGATGTTGCCGTCCGCATCGAACCATCCCTGGCCTTCCTGCTCACTTAGCTTTTCCGTGTGCCTGCCAAAACGATAGTTGTTGGCGATCGCGATCTGCTCGGTCAGCTTGTCCAGCTTTGCATTGACAGAAGCAAGCTGCTCCTGCATGGACAGAACCATGAGTACGAGCGCTTCCTTGGAAAGCTCATTCAGTTTTTCAGGTGTATAGTTCTTATCCATGATGACCTCCGAATACGAACTTATTATACCTGAAAGCCTTATAAACAGCCACTTTCAGCCGCTGGGGCTGTCGTCATAATGCCTACGGACCAGACATCGCAGGACGGCATCAGAAGAAGGTGATATACAGTTGTCAAAGATCATTCCTGCTTTTCCGGACGCTCACATACAGTCATACATTGAGCGCCAGAGCTGTTAACAGGAGATTCGAAAAACGATTCCGGGTACCATTGGAGTGCCTCAGAACACAGAAAAATTTCTCCGTATTGCACAAACAATTCATCCAATACGCTTCGGATGGATCTCGCCGATCAGTCCGGATTGTAGTGGATTAAAGCCCTTCATCAGCTCGGCGAACTGTTCCCGTGTCAGCTGTTTAGCTTCGGCGACAGTCCTTGGCCACTGGTATCGGAATCCTGGAGCAAGCCGCTTATAAAGAAGGAGAAATCCATCTCCTTCGAAATAGAGCCCTTTGATCCGGTCACTCTTTCTTCCACAAAAGAGGAACAGGGTTCCTTTCTCTGTCGGAGTAAGATGGAACTTCTCCTGAATCAGGAAGGCAAGTCCATCGATGCCAAGTCTTAAGTCGGTGTAGCCGCAGGCAATGTAGATCTTTGAAACACCGACTGCATCCTTAAGCATTGCGAATCACCTGAAGGACATCGGTAAGAAGCTGTCTGGATGTTCCTTCT
>CADABA010000360.1 GCA_902785985.1 uncultured Lachnospiraceae bacterium | reverse complement strand
CTATTCACTTTTCAAGTGAAAGCAAAAAAGCTATGTAGCTGTAGTAACAATGCGGCTTTCAGCCGCAATCACCGCTTTGCGGTGAATAATTCAGGATAATTAATGTCCAAAAACGGGCTTCCTTATGCTATACTGATATCGATAGCAAAATATGACTTGTTTTTCGCAATTTATTACTGATTAGTGAGACCGGGGGAGAAATATGACTTGTGAGCAGGCATTTGAAGATGTTTATACAAAATTTAAGATGCACTTTTACAGGGAGGTATTCGGAGAATTCAGAGACAGGGAATCCGGGTTGACAACAGTGGAAACATTCTGCATGGAAGTGATCTTCGCTATGAACAGACCGACAATCAATGAATTCTCCAATTATATCAGGATATCACAGCCCAATGCCGCATATAAAGTCAATAATCTTGTGAGGAAAGGTTATCTGAGAAAGGTACAGTCCGAGAAGGATAAGCGGGAATTTTTTCTCGAAGTGACCCAAAAGTATCTGGATTATCAGGATATCAGCAATAATTTCATGCACCTCGTGGAGCAGCGGATGCAGGAGAGACTGAGTGAAGAGCAGCTGGCGAATCTCACTGAGACGCTTGAGATCATTTCCCGGGAGCTGATGCCGGAGGTGCCGGCCTACAAAAAGAGAAGGTCAGAGGAAGAATGATCGGGTCGGGAGAATCTTTTCGTTGGTACATGTATTTTTCATCGCGCATACTCGTGATTTGACATGAGATACGCGTGCAAAGTGAAACTCATCCTCATCGCGCAATAGCTGTGAGATACGCGCAAGGTGATGCCCGTCTTTATCGTGAGGCAGGACTTTTTCCATGTCCGTTTACCTTCACGACTGAAATTACGGAAATTTTGCGTCAGAGATTAAGAACGGGCTGCCGTGTTCGGAGTGCAGGACGGCTGTATATGGAGGCATTATTGAATATGCCGGCCATATAGAGCGTCCCGTCTTCCCGACACGGCAGTCCGAATTTTTATATTTCGCCTTCCGCTTCCGTTTCGTCGATGGGAAGATGCAGAGTCTTCCGGATACTGAATCCCTGCCTCTCCACCCACTGTGAAAAAAGCAGCTTGAGAAGCGATTTTACAGCGTCACGTGTTTTCGGAGTCAGCGTGTTCAGCTTTCCAAGCATGGAGGTATAGGCTTTCATTCCCCGTTCTCCGATATGACTGAGATGCTGTTCGCCGGAAGCTTCGAGGACCGAGAAGAGATCATTTACGAAGGCCTCTCTGCCGGGAATGTCGATGGATTCGATCCAGTCATTGAATGTTGACTCAAAGAGGGACGAGGTCTTTCCGCGCGCAGGCATCTCCGTAAACTCTGTTCCGACCAGATCCCAGGTCATCGGATTGTGCTGCATCAGGCCGCTCGCGGAACTTTTTACAATGCGGGGATTCACCGTGTGGAGCAGGAGGACTCCGATAAAGGAGGAGACCGGGATAACGCGGCGCACCCTTGAGGCGACTTTATCAAGTGTCCCGTTTCGAATGAACATTTTGTTGAAGCCCGGACCGTCAAAATCGTAAATTTTCTCGATCCGGTCCCGGATCGTCCTGCTGCACAGGGCTGCACCGCAGACAGCCAGATGTCCGCCCTTGGAGTGGCCGCCGATGCGTATGGGTGTTCCGGTGGATTTCTGTACCCGATTCAGGTAAACGACGGAAACTGCCTCAGCCGGCACAGTCTGGAAGCTCAGATTGAAATCTTCCTTCCAGCCCGCGACTGTGTCGTCCGTTCCCCGGTAGGAAATGAACGGCACACCGTCATCTGTTATGATCTCAAGTGCAGCAAACTGCAGGGATTTTTCCGGATCGACGATATCAATGTAGTTTTTCAGTTTGGAGTTCCTGAACCGGGCTGTTCCGGCCATGCTGCCGAGAATCGTCGGAGCCCAGTTGATAAAAGATTTATCTGCTTCAAGCTCCTCCTGAGAGTGCATTTCAAAAAAGATCCTGGATGCTTCTGCGAGCGGGATCTCCTTGTCGGGATCGTCCGGTCCGGGAACAATTCCTCCGAAGTTTGCATAAGACAGGGAGGAGAGGAGAAGAGCGTCTATCTGGTTAAAAGGAGCCTGGGAGAACGTGAGATCGCCTCTCCAGTCAAGATAATCAATAATGTTTCCCATAAAACCCCCTTGATCATTGAAACGAAGCGGCACGCATGATGATCTGCTGTTAGCCTTTTCCATGGTCATTCTGATAATGATAATAACTAAAACTTCCCGCATCCTTTACTTTAAGGCTCCCGGAATAAATATTTCCACGTCGGGACGCTTCCGCTCGCTCGCACTGGCAGCGGTACTAACAGATTTTTGAAGCTTTCGCTTTAAAAATCTGAAGTGCCGGCCGTGCTCGGACGCCCTCCTTTGGAAATT
>CADABA010000359.1 GCA_902785985.1 uncultured Lachnospiraceae bacterium | reverse complement strand
GCGGAGCGTATATCTCAGTGGGGGATTGACACCCGCCACTGAGACTGATTTGTTGCCCGCCGCCTATAGAGGCGGGGGTCATCTCACACTGAGATATATCATTTTGGCTGTCTTTCCCGCCAGCCTCTGTTGATTCAATAAAGCAGCAATGTTTTTATTCAAGAACGCCTCAGCGTTCCTGGCGCGCCGCGCTTACGTGCGAAGCACCATCTTCTTTGCACGGCTGCGATCCGCCGTGCCTAAGCATGCGTAACAATGCTCCAGTGGAGCATTGTGTAGCTGTGGCTTTTATTATGAGAACCGCTTCGCGAACCTCATAATCAATTTCATTATCGCAAAGAACGCAGAGAATTGGCTTTTTCAAGATACTCGGGCAGCGCATAAAGCGGAACATTTACCATCCAATCCTGCTCCCTGTAATTCGACATGGAGCTTCTTATGGCAATTTCCGGTCTGTATTTGGCACAATAAGCTCTGAGACTTCTGGCTCGCAGGTTCTCTTCTGCCTTCACTTCAAGGGGGATGCAGTACTGTTCTTTCTGGATTACAAAATCGATTTCTCCGGTAGAATTCTCTGTTGAGTAATAGTACAATTCCATATTTTGGCTGTGCAGCTGCTGCGCAACAAACTGCTCCGTCAACGCGCCCTTGAATTCTTCGAAGATCTGATTTCCTTCCAGCAATATTCTCGCAGAAAGATTGGCTTTTGCGGCCAGAAGTCCAACGTCCAGCATAAACATTTTAAAAACGTTCTGCTCCATATAAGCGATCAGGGGCATTCCCGGCTTTGTGATCCGATAACTCTTCATGATCATTCCGTAATCACTCAGCCATTGTATCGCCAGTTCAAAATCTTTCGCACGTGCTCCTTCCCTGACAATTCCATAAATGAATTTCCTGTTTTCCTTCGCAAGCTGAGCAGGAATCGAATTCCACACCATCCGGATCCTGGGAATCTGTTCTTTCGGCGCATGTTTGGAAAAATCGTTCTCATAATACCGCAGCAGCTCTTTCTGTATTTCACGGACTGCAAAAACATCATCTTCTTCAAAATAACACTTTACCGCTTCCGGCATCCCGCCGACATAGTAATACTTACGCAGAAGATCTGCGAACCTGGCTGAAAATGAATTTATCAGACCATAGTCCTGTCTCACCAAAAGATCCGCCAGCTGATTCTCACCCCCTGCCATCAGAAATTCTCTGAAATTCATAGGATGAAGGTTAAGAAAATCAACTTTTCCTACAGGAAAAGAAGTACCCTCATGAAGAGCCATTCCGAGTAATGAGCCGGCAGCAATAATGCAGTACTCCGGAGCATTCTCATAGAAATATTTTAAAGAGGTCAGAGCCCTTGGCACTTCCTGGATCTCGTCAAAGATCAGCAGCGTATTCTTTGCAGTAAATGTCTCTCCGGCCTCTATTTTGATTGCTGAAATAATCCGACCGATATCATAATCCATGTCGAACACATTTTTCATGCGCTCATTATTGTCAAAGCTGATGTAAATCGTCTGCTCAAAATATCTGCTCCCGAACTCTTTCATGATCCAGGTTTTTCCGACCTGTCTTGCGCCATGTATAATAAGCGGCTTACGCCTCTTTTTGTTCTTCCAAATGACCAGATCATCCATGAGCAATCTTTCCATTCGTGCTCCTCCGTATCATACTATCCTGAATTTCAGTCATAAACAATTTTAAGGTGATAAATACGTCTTATTATAACACTTTTAATGAGATAAACAAAGCATCTAATTGCATTTCCAAGGTGTTAAACAGGCCATCGGCGTACATTTTTCAGGATATTACTACACTGAATATCAAGAACACCTCGGAGTTCCTGCAGCATCAGTTCTCCTCCGTAAAGATCCCCGTAAGTTTCGGAACGCCATACCGCTCCGTAAAGAGATCGCACTTACAGAGAAAAGCATGGAAAATATGGATTCCTTCCCTTGAGATCGATTCATAGTTCCCCTGCCCCTTCGACAAAATGACATCCGCCTTCTGGAGCGCCTCCCGGGCTTCCGGTGTAATCATCCGGATGATCGTTCCTGCCACCGAAGTCCCGTTGGAGACGATCGAGGCGACCTGATCGACTCCCGCATAGCGGGCATCCTCCTCCGTAGCGTCGTTGAGAACTTCGCTGCCCCTGACCATTACCGTACAGTGCAGCTCCGGAAAACGTTCCCTGAGTATCTCAAGGAAAATGCGGTCAAGGACGATCTCACCGCAGTTATCCGCGATGAGAAGGAACTCTTTCGCGTTTCCGCATGCACTTAAAAATGATGCGTACGTCACAAGATCCAGGTCCGCCTCCTGAAAGAGAGCCAGGAAAGTATCCTTGTCCACATGGTTCATGGCACCGAAATCAATATAGTTTCCGACCCTCGCGTAGGCAAGTGCCCGAGCCAGCGGATCGGATGCTTCACGGATCCCGGCCTTTATGTCCTTTTCCATGGAGAGGACAAGATCATTGTACATACGCTTGACCCCGGCATAGCTGTCCCTCTTTCCGCATCTCGTCTCATAGAGAAGATTGAATTGGTGGACCATATAAGGGGCTGTGTCCGTTTCACGCCGTTCATTAAGCAGTTTTCTGACCTCTCTCAGATAGTCCTCTTCATCCAGTCTCGCTTTCTGTTTGTCATAAAGACACTCTGCGCATCGATCTGATATGTACATAATTCCTCCTCGAATTAATTTCTGTTTATCTGAGCGGTGCTGTTCGCATTCCGCTTGCGCTTCATGCTCACTGTCGCGCTGTCGCGCTATGTGGCTGTTCGCATAATTGCGCTTG
>CADABA010000358.1 GCA_902785985.1 uncultured Lachnospiraceae bacterium | reverse complement strand
GGATTGTAATCCCCCTTCTCGATCGCATTGATCGTCTGCCGGGAGACCCCTACAAGGTCCGCGAGCTGCTGCTGGGAGTAATCCTTTGCCGCCCTCGCGGATTTCAGCTTCAGATTCTTCATGATCACTCCTCCTCTTCATATTTGAGCTGGCGTGCGCGGAGCAGATCACACCATACAGCAGAATGAAATTTCTCATGCTCTTCCCCGGAGCAAAATATGCATCCGACATGACAGCCCGGCAGGCAAACACTCCGACCGCGATAAAGACTGCAATGCACTCTCCGACGGGCTCCTCAAAGAGGCTTACGCCGAACATCTTGAGCAGGGCATCCGCTGCGACGAATATGAGCAGGGCGAAAAATCCGCTCTTATAGGCTTTGTATCTGTCTGCGATCTGCCTCTCATCGAACTTCTCCATCGGGTCAATTCCCTTTGCCTTGCGGAAAGCGAACCAAATTACCAAAAACAGTACTCCGAAAATAATTCCGCATGCAAGACCAATACTATATTCATTCATGACCGTTCTCCTTTACGTAATGTATTCTTATACGGGCCTTCTCCTTGAGGACCTTTCTGTGATCTGATTAAAGAATACAACACGCACGACTATTTGTCAAGTATATATTACATATAGTTCTTATTTTTTTACATATTGTCGCAAAACGCAATGGGTTGACGATCATGTTGCTGCGTTGTGATTCGATGTGCAGATATCATTATTCCAAAATTGCTTTACGCGATCCGCATAAAGCTATAATTACTGACGCTTACTTTGTGACCCATGTCAGAGCCAGGTTTTACTTAGCGCATTCATCTCACCAGCCAAATCAAGAGAATTCTGCGTCAGAGATTAAATTTCACATGTGCCTGCCATACAAGGACAGCCTGTTCTGTTAAATTTGTTGATAAATTCCATCAAATTTACGGTATCACATATCTGTCCTTGATTTTTTATCGGTTTACCGATAATATAATAGAAAAAAGACAGGGAAGGAGGCTGCTGTAATGAATTTCGAAAAAGAATTAAAAAAAAGGAACACCAGTATCCGGGCCTGCTCTATCCAGTGTGATATTCCCTATGCGACACTCTATCCGATCATTAAAGGCCAGGTTGATATCGGGACCTGTTCCTATTTCACAGTAGCAAAACTGGCTCGTTATCTTGGCTACCGTCCGGATGAAATCGTATATGAAAAAGAAAATTTTCAGACTTTCCGTAATAATCTTCATCACCGAATCAGAAGAGATGAACTGGAATGTATTCTGGAAATCATCGAAAGCGATGAGGTTTTTACCTACTTGCGGCATGAAGATTATCTGAAGGCCCTTTATCTGGTTGCTACGGTAGATTACATCAGCAGAAAGAATGATATCCCTCTATGTGATAAATACAACAGCGTCCGGAACATTCGCTTAGAGCAGCCCTATTATGTAGGTGACTCCTCGTTGTTCAGTCCGGATAAACGGGAATGTATCGACGAGTTCCTTAGATTCAATATTTTTGAAGGAGATCTTTATGATGCAGTCTAAGGATAAGATCACACGAGCAAACGCTATGGATATCATCAAACGTTTTGCCAAAGAATACAGAAAAGCGCTTGGAAAAGCACCGGCAGAGATCATCATCGTAGGCGGTGGCAGTATCATGCTGAACTATAAATTCAGGGATTCTACGCAGGATTTTGATGTAATTCTTCATGCTGCTTCAGGGATCAAAGACGTGATTACAAGATTTGCCGACAAGAATAATCTTCCCGGAGATTGGATGAACACTGACTTTGTAAAAACGGCATCTTATTCTGATGCACTGATGGAAGTATCCCGTCATTACTGCTGGCTCAATAATAAGACTTTAGAAATCCGGACCGTCTCAGGAATCTATCTGATTGCAATGAAAATGAAAGCCCGTAGAGATTATCGCAACGACATCTCCGATGCAATCGGAATCCTTATTGAAGAGGCTGAGGCCGGAAATACCTTTTTATATGCTGATATTGAGGCCGCCTGCCATAAACTATATCATGAAGCGCCAGACCCAAAAACACAGGAGCTGTTTCGTGAAATCTGCGCAAAGAGCATTGAAGAATTAAGAGACCTGTATGCTTTTCAGAAGACCGCCGAATCTGCCGTAGGAGATCAGCTGATCACCTATATTAATGATGATGTCAATATCAACACAAAAAATGTGAAAGATGTTGCCGCCCGCATCCGCGAAAAGATGAATAAGAACCACTAATATCTGAACATTCCTTAATCCTGACCAGGATAAAGATAATCCCCGGAAAGCTTCAGCTTCCCGGGGATTGTTTTTCTGCTCTGGTAACAGGCAGCTGCCTGCATCTGTGCTTCGATCTGCTTCCGAAGAAAAAGGCCTGTCTATGTCGCCGGACTGCCGCCCTTTTCAGCAAGAACGCTAAGACGTTCTTGAACTCATTTGTTATCAGCTATAGTCATCGCTTACTTACCGGTACCGGCTCAAACCTTCAAACCTTCCGCGTGTAGAGCATCCGGGTAAACCTGATCTCGTCCCCTCCTGCTCCGATCACTTCCTTCTCGAAATCATTCTCGTCGAAATCGGGAAA
>CADABA010000357.1 GCA_902785985.1 uncultured Lachnospiraceae bacterium | reverse complement strand
TGTTTTCTCCTTGAGATTATTTTGGCAACCAGGCTGTTCAATCAGTCATAACCGTAAAGAGAGGCTACAGAGCTTCCACACATGTGCCAGAAGCCTCATCTTTTTCCATATTTCCTCCGATAATCATCCTGCATTTCCATGAGTTCCGCTATGATGCTCTTTTCCGGCAGGCACTGTGTCATCGGTGCGGAACCAAGTTCCGCGACGCGGCAGCCTCCCTGACAGACCGGAAGAAGTCTGCAAATCCTGCATTCCGATGAAAATGTCTCCCGCAGGAATGCCCTCCGCACCTCCGCATCCTTCCTGCTCCGCACACTGTCATGAACCGAATTCAGATCATGCACACAGTCACAAAGATATCCCTCCGGTGTGATCGTATAGTTCTTCGGGCTTACCGAATAGCAGCCAATGTGCCGTCGGCGTGGAAGAAGCGACTGTGTACTTCCCCAAAATCCTGCCTTTATCAGGATCTTGTTGAGCGCCAGTACTTCCCTCATGAGAACAGGGCTGTGTTCCTTTCCCGGTGCGTATCCGGGTGCCGAATAAGCGCTGATAAGCGGATCTTTTCGGAATTCCGAAGCGATCCACTCGACCAGAGGTTCCTGATCCCGACCTTCGTAATGAACAATGCGCAGCAAAACACGTATCCCTGCCTGCGTCAAACTGCGGATGGAATCTATTGTCTTTTGAAAAGATCCGGGAGGAAGTCCCTTCGTCCTCTCATGGATATCACCGATTCCGTCTAAGGTAATCTGTACGCTCTGAAGCTTCCAGATCTCCCCGGCTGTCTCCACCAGTTCATCTGTCCACAGGCTTCCGTTTGTAGTGATCCGTGAACTATACGAAATGCCGGCGGCCTGCAGTTCTTCACAGATCCGTGTGACCGGCTCCGTATTCAGCAGCGGCTCTCCCCCGAACCATTCCAAAATGGCATATCCACCGTAAGCCCTGCTGATAATAAATGCAGCTGTATCTCCGGCGGTGGTCATACTCATTTCCTGCACCGGGACACCGTGCTCATAGCAGTAAGGGCAGGCAGCGTTGCAGCGCGTCGTAGTCAGTATACGAAAATAATTTCCTGTATACTCGGAAGAGCCGGACGAGACAGCTGCAAGTTCCGCCTCGAGGATCGACAGCTCATCCTTCTCCTCCGGAATCAGGAACCCGCCATCGACAAAATCCCGGATCAGTTCATCCGTGAGCATCTCCGGACGACCGTTTGACACGGCTCTGCGCACGGCTGCTCCGCTTTTTCCCTCAAACGCCCGGAACGAGCCTGTCACAGTATTCCACAGCAGTACCTTCTCCGATTCTGCTGCAAAGGGAGCAACCGGACAATGCAGAATATTATAATTTGAGAATTTCAGAGACATCTTTAAGCTAATTTCTTCCTTCTAAGGAAACTTTAACAATAACCTCTATTACAAAAGGATTCAACAGAATGAGTGCACTATATCCGCACAAAAAGACCTGACAGTCCTCTCTCTTCAGAGTGCCGTCATACTCCCAGCTCTCTTTGATTTTCCGCACTCTCTCCTCCGGTTCCCCGGTCCGATCAAGGAGGCGCCGATAAAAGGAAGTACGGTCTCTTTATCTTCTGCTCTGATTATAACATCTGACACATCCGAAACAAAATACGATCTGTCTGCTGCAGGTAGATATTTCTTCTGAAAAGAGACTCTTTTTTCTGACACAGAATTCCGTAATGTAAATCTATGATGGATGTGTAAAATGAAACCGCTCTTTTGTATGGGAATAAAAAGACAGCCTCGTGGCCGTCATCGAGACTGCCTTTTATTTATCGCTGTTAAGTTCGTTGTGTCTTTCTTTGCCCGGACTCTGCTCCGCAGCGTTCATTATAAAGAAATCGGACCATCGTGTTCACTCCTCTTCCTCCGCGATCCTGAGTCTGCGTGTCAGCTCCTTATTGCGCTCCAGCAAATTCCAGATGCCGTCCTCTGAGAGAACTCCCCGCTTCAGTTCTTTCGGGAATCTGCCCTCTTCATCCATAGCATGATCGTCCTTCCACTGCTGACTCGTATAATACGCTTCCAGCTTCTTTATCTCTGACTGAAAATCCTCATACTCTGCTATTTTTTTCTCCAGCGCATCCATCTTCTGCGTCGCTTCATCCAGAATGCTTTCCATCTCACGGATATGCTGCAGCACATTTTCCGGAGCAGGACATCCTTCCACCTTCTTTTGTTTGCTCATTTTGCCCACCATTCCGTAATCGAAATTATCCGGGAGATCATTTTACGATTCCCCGTTTCTGCATGCGTTAATTTAGTCACTGTCTATGATGTTATCTGTCTTTCCAGGAGAAATCAAGGTCAGCACTGCCAAATCGTCAATCGTCGGCAATGCTGATCCTTGCATCCAGTACTCCGCATGAGACTCGAACTCACGACACACGGCTTATA
>CADABA010000356.1 GCA_902785985.1 uncultured Lachnospiraceae bacterium | reverse complement strand
CCCTTCTTCTCCGTAAGCTTCTTCTTCATGATCTTCACTGCGCGCTTCGCCGCATACGGGCCGACGACCTTCATCATCTCCTCCGCGGTATGCATCTCGCTCGCCTCCGGAATATCTCTCGAGAGATGGATCGCGTCGAATTCACACCTGGTCGTACACAGGCCGCAGCCGACGCACTGAT
This sequence comes from uncultured Lachnospiraceae bacterium, assembly GCA_902785985.1. Taxonomy (GTDB): domain Bacteria; phylum Bacillota; class Clostridia; order Lachnospirales; family Lachnospiraceae; genus Chordicoccus. The sequence goes on along the minus strand of CADABA010000356.1, from coordinate 2,243 downwards.
TGAGGTCGACGGTGGTGGCACCGCATTTCAAGCACCTGTTTGCCTCGACTTTGACCTGCTCCTCGGTGAGCGGAAGTCTGAGGTCCTCAAATGTCTTATCCGGATCGCCCGGACGCATGCCCGGAGCCTGACGGTCCGCATTGTCATAGGACTCGATGAGGATATCGTCGCGGTCAAGTTCAATGAACTGGCGAAGATCCCTTCCGATCGTGAGCGACTGGCCCGGATGGACAAAGCGGTTGATGGAGACCATTCCCTCCTTGCCTTCCGCGATCGCGTCGATCGCAAATCTTGCCCCGTGATAAATATCTCCGCCGACGAAGATATCCGGCTCCGCTGTCTGCAGTGTCACGCTGTCCGCGACAGCCGTACCGTTTCTGCGGACTTCCACTTTCGTGCCGTCGAGCAGATTTCCCCACTCCGCGGACTGGCCGATCGCCATGAGCACATTGGCGCAGGGAACTGTGATGGTTTCATTTTCATCATAGACCGGGCTGAAGCGATGCTCACTGTCAAAGACGGAGACACATTTCTTAAAGACGATCGCCGTGACCTTCCCGTCCTCTGCGATGACTTCCTTCGGGCCCCAGCCGTTCATGATCACAATATTCTCTTCCAGGACTTCCGCAATCTCATCCTTTGCGGCGGGCATCTCATCGCGCTGTTCGAGGCAGAGCATTGTGACCTTACCGTCTGTCGTGCGCTTTGCCGCGCGGGCGACGTCGGCTGCGACATTTCCGCCGCCGACGACCACGACGTCACCGTCAAGGCGGATCGTGTGATCCTGATTGACTCTGCGCAGGAAGCTCACGCCGGACTCCACGCCCGCTGCGTCCTCGCCGGGAACGCCTGCCAGGCGGCCGCCCTGCAGACCGATCGCAACGTAAAATGCCTTGTAGCCCTGCTCTCTCAGCTCCCCGATCGTCACGTCCTTACCGACCTCAACGCCGCAGCGGATCTCGACACCCATCTTCTCAATGATATCGATCTCAGCCTGAAGGACCTTCTTGTCGAGACGGAAGTTCGGAATGCCGTTCATCAGCATGCCGCCCGGACGCGCCTCACGCTCAAAGACCGTGACAGGGTATCCCTCGGTCCGCAGATAGTAGGCAGCCGTGAGTCCTGCCGGACCCGCGCCGATCACAGCGATCCTGTAGTCATCCCACTGATTTCCGTCACCGTTCTCGCAGATCGGGATGTAGCGCTCGCCCGCATCCAGCTCACGGTAAGCAAGAAATTTCTTGATCTCGTCGATGGCCACCGGCTTGTCGACGAGGCCTCTCGTGCAGCGGTCCTCGCAGCGCCGGTTGCAGACTGCGCCGCATACTGCCGGGAACGGATTGTCCTGACGGATCAGACGGAGTGCATCCTGATAGCGGCCTTCGGCAGCCATCCGGACATAGCCCTGGACCGCAAGATGGGCAGGACATGCCGTCTTGCACGGGGATGTACCCTCGTCGTAGCAGTTGATCTTATTGTGATCCCGGTAATCTCTGTCCCAGCGATCCTCGCCCCACGGATTGTCATCCGGAAGGTCATGCATCGGGTAAACGACCTTCGAGCCGTCCGCCCGGCACAGCTTCTGGCCGAGCTTTGCGGCACCGGCCGGACATACCTCGACGCACTTGCCGCAGGCCACGCATTTCGTGTGATCGACGTGGGCGCGGTAGGCGGAGCGGGACATATTCGGCGTGTTGAAGAGCTGTGATGTGCGGAGGCCGTAGCAGCTTCCCGGAGAGCAGTTGCAGATGCCGACGATGCGGTTCGGCCCGTCCAGATTCGTGATCTGATGGACGTAGCCCTTGCGCTCTGCCCTCTCGAGGATCTCAAGGACCTCCTCCTTCGTGATGTACACCGCGTCCTTGCCGGACGTTACGAGATACTCCGCGATGTCCCCGCAGCCGATGCACATGTAGCCTTCGATGTCTCCGACACCCTCCCCGCGGATCCTCTGCGCCTTTCTGCACGCGCAGACCATCTTGCAGAAGGTGTCGTATTTCTGGATCCAGTGGGACAGGTGCTCCACGGAAACGCTCTTCGTGTCGACCGGGATCGCCTTCTCCACGGGAATGACGTGCATGCCGATGCCAGCTCCTCCCGGCGGGATGAGCTTGGCAGCAAGCTCCAGCGGCTCCTGCGGCGCAAGGTTGAACATCGTCGCGACCTCCGGATGCTCGTCCGGAAGTGTCGGGTGCTCGACCATGTATTCGCCCGATCCGACGACCCATTTCGGGATAAGGTAC